>JAGSPR010000340.1 GCA_018262455.1 Deltaproteobacteria bacterium
GCGCGTGCCAGGTGTCTGCAACAGTACTGGTGGTGGACGACAACGCAGCGAACCGCGTGTTCGCGCGTGCGACTCTTGAAGCCCAGGACTATCGCGTCATCGTGGCCTGCACCGGCGAGGAGGCCATCGCTTCCTTCGAGCGCGAGCGTCCCGACTGCATCCTGCTCGATGTCCGCATGCCCGATCTCGATGGCCCGGCGATCTGCAGGCACATCCGCACACGTCCAGGCGGCAGCAGCACGTCGATCGTGTTTCTCACCGCGCACCACGATGTGGAGACCTTTGATCGCGCGCTCGCCTCCGGCGGCGATGACTTCATGACCAAGCCGTTCCAGCCCGAACATCTGGTCGTGCGCGTCGAATCAGCGTTGAAACTGCGTCGGCTCGCGGCCGAGCGCCAGGAGCTGTACGTGGAGATCAAACGCCAGCGCGACGACCTCCAACGCCTGCAACTCCAGAAAGAGCAGCTGATCTCCTTCCTGGTGCACGATCTGAAGAATCCGGTCAATGCCATCGACCTCAACGCGCAGCTCGTGTCACGCGACAACCAGCTCGGTGGCCGTTCGCTCCGAGCGATCGTCAAGATCCGGGACGAAGCGCGCGCGCAACTCCGCATGATCATGACGCTGCTCGACATCACGAGGGCGGATGAGGGCCAGCTGGCGCCGGACCGCGAACACGTCGATCTACCGGCGCTGGTCGCCGAGGTCTTCGAAGAGATGCAGGTCCACGCGGACGCATCGCGTGTCGCGCTGCTCTGCGAGCTGGCCGCGCCGACGTTGGACGCGGATCGCGATCTGTTGCGGCGGGTTCTCGAGAATCTCATCGAGAACGCGATCCGCTACTCGCCGGAGGGTTCCGAGGTTCACGTGATCGCCACGAGAGTGAACACTGGCGTCGAGATCCGCGTGCGTGACCGCGGGCCAGGTGTGCCGGCAGAACAGATCGACTGCGTGTTCGATCGGTTCGTGCAGGCGAGTCCGTCGGGGCGCAGCTGCCGCGGGCTCGGGCTGACGTTCTGCAAGCTCGTCGTCGAAGCCCACGGCGGTCGGATCTGGGTCGAGGATGCCGCGCCAGGCGCCGTGTTCTGCCTGCGGTTCAACCATGTCGACGCGACGGTGAGCGCTGCTCGCACAGCCGCCTGACACGCCAACTCTAGGCGGCCTTCGCGAGCAGCGCGTGCTCGCGAGGGGCGATGGTTCCAGGCCCGGCGAACTTCTGCAGCACGTGCCAGAGATCGTTGTTCCCGGAGTACATCTCCCCCGGGGTGGTGTTCTTCGTCAGGAGTTCGAACTTGTCGACCGTGCGCTGCCAGTCGTCGGCGATGATCGGATCAACCGAAGCTGCGACGCCGCTCCAGTAGCTGACGAGCTTGCGAACGTCCGCATTGGTGGCCCGCGGAATCGGGAAGCTCGAACCCTCATGCCCCGGCGTCGGGGCCATCGTGTCGGCGCCGCGCCGGTCGTTCAGGTAGCGCCACTGCGCGTTGTAGAGGTCGTGGTAGGTCGTCACACCCTCGAAGTGACCGTCGCGTTCATTCATGCCGAGCATGTCCAGGTACTCGTGCACTCGTGATGCCACCTCATGTCGAGGATCGACGCGGACGCATGCCGTCGCGCATGGACACGTCATGGAACAGCGCATGCACCAGCAACGACCATGACAACGATTGGCCAGTTGGTATCGGATCTGTTCACGAAGTTCGAGGGGCTCCTCCACAACGAGAGGCTCGCCGCCATTGCAACGCAGGCGACGATCGACGAGGTACTGCGTAGCCGGGCACTCGCTGCAAGGCGCACGGCGACGTCACGTGCATGACACGGGCTGTCGTCGTGGGCGCCGGCTGTCCTCGATCCCTCACGTCGGGGGAGGAGGTCCGAGCACGACCAGCGTGGGCCGACCGGCAGGGCCCCACTCGGCGTCGAGCTCGGCCCAGCTGCGAGCCCGCCAGCCGCTTGCGGGATCGATCGTCACGAACCGGCCATCTGCGGGGTGCACCGCGACGATCACCTCGTAGTGGCTCAGCGCCTGCTTGGGGCCGTATGGCAGGAGGAGTCCGACGATCACCGGGCGACCCGCGCGGAGCTCGTGGACGAGTGTGTCCCGATCGCCCGCGATCGCGAAGGCCGTGAGCCCATGCGCCCGGGCCGCATCCCGCAGTTCGCCGAGCCGCGCCCCGTGGGACGTAGCCGCGGGCAACGCGGCGACCGCCGCGTCAACCGAGAGCCGGACATGCCACCGCCCCGCGATCATCGCGAGCGACGCAGCCCCGCAGTCACGCGGTCCCCGCTGGCGCAGCTCTGGCGTCGGCGCCGCGAGGATCCAGCCGGACGCGCTGGTGATCCGAGCGGGATCGACCCGTTGCGCACCTCCGCTGTACGCGATGCAGCCGGACACGCCGACGAGCAGCGCCACGATCGAGGCAGCACGCCGCGTCACAGCACGAGCACCAGCAGGAGCACGAGCAACACGATCCCGAGCGTGCTGCCGCCGATGACCACCACCGAGCTTCCGCCCTGGAAGTTCGCCACCTCCTTGTTCTTGGCCTCGCGAGCGGCGTATTGCTCCGCCTCCGAGGCAGTCGCGGGAGCGGTAGCCGGCGTGGGATCGGACGCGCCCGCCGACAACGAGGATGAGGTGGGTGAGGGCTCTGCGAACGCCGCACCTGACGGTGCGGTGGTCAACACGCCTGCGACGAAGAGTGCGGAGAGTTGTGAGATGCGCATGACTGGAGCCTTTCGGTGCGTCAGCTCGGAGCGAAGCAAGGACCGAGCCGGCCAGCTTTGAGCTCCGCCGACGAACCCATATCGCGACCCACGCGGTAGGCGCGCGTGATCCCATGCGCGTCGCGCTGGGTGACCGTGGATGGCGCGCGCGTCCGGAGCCTTGATCACGCAGAGCTTGCGCGCTCACCCGCGTCGAACGTCCGTGGTGCGTGATGCAACCTAGCCCCAGGGACCCGGTGACCCGGTGACCCGACCCCGATTCGATGACCCGACCGGATCGTTTTGGATTGTTGGATCGTCTATCCCCGGTTGGGATCGTCCCCATGGGGCTACCATCGCGCCGTGAAGCCGCTCAGGTCGTTTCCTGGTCTGGTCAAGGACAGCTACGTTGCCAGTCCACGTGCCGCGAGCACCGCGAGGATCTGCTCCTCGCAGACGCGCTGTGAGTCACGATCGGTGTGGAGCTCGAGGTCCGGCGCCAGTGGCGACTCGTATGGATCCGAGACTCCCGTGAAGTGCGCGAGCTCGCCGGCGAGGGCGCGCTTGTAGAGTCCCTTGACGTCGCGAGCCACGACCGTATCGAGGGGCGCGTTGACGTAGAACTCCACGAATGGATGCCCGGCCTCTTCGCTCCTGCGACGCAGGTCAGCACGGGTCTCGGCATACGGCGAGATTGCTGCGACGAACACGAGCACGCCGTGGTTCGCGAGCAGCCGGGCGATGTAGGCGATGCGCTGGACGTTGGTGTCGCGATCCTGGCGCGAGAAGCCGAGCCCCGTGGAGACGAACTCGCGGAGCTTGTCCCCATCCAGCACCTCGATGGGTCGCGCCAGCTGGACCCTGCGCGCTACTGCGGTCGCCAACGTGGTCTTGCCAGCGCCGGAGAGCCCCGTGAACCATGCGATGCCGCCTGCCATGGTCACTCCGCGAGCAGCATGCCTGCTGCGACGGTGCTGTTCGTGGTCTCGTCGACGAGGATGAACGCCCCCGTCGTGCGGTTGCGTCGGTAGGCGTCGTACACGAGTGGAGTCGTCGTCCTCAGCTGGGTTCGACCGAGGTCGTTGAGCTTCAGCTCGGTCGCCTTCTTGGGCGAGAGCGGTCGATCCGACACGTCGAACCTGCGGACCTCGAGCTTCTTGTTGGCGCGCGCGTCCACCATCTTGCGGAATCGCGGCAGGTAGGCAGCCATCAAATGATGCTATCACCCGGACGGCCTGAAGGGCCGATTCGTGGGTTCGCATCGATCCACGGGGCGCATGGTCGGAAGGCGAGGGGCCGTATCGGCAGGGGCGCCAAGATCGCGCGGCCGCGCCATCGGATCTGATCGCCAGGTAGATCGTGAGAGTTCTCGCGGAGGCAGATCGCGGACGCTCGCGGACGGTCAATCTGCGTCGTACTTGAACGACAGCGATACCCGGGCGCGATACGCGACCACCTTGCCGTTCTCGACCTTCATGTCGAGCTTGGAGACCTCAGCGATCCGAAGGTCGCGCAACGTCTTTGCGGCGGTCTCGACGGCGTGGCGGGCAGCGTCCTCCCACGACTTCGTGCTCGTGCCGATGATCTCGGTGACGCGGTAGACGCCTGACAGTTCCTTATTGGCCATTGCGGGACGATAGGCGATTCGCCCGGGTACTCACGTCCGGAGTGTAGGAGATTCTGGGACCGCTCCCGAAGCGGAACAACTTCGACTCGCCCGATTCCACCGCGACGGTGCGCGTGGGCAGCACCTGCGGCGTCGCGGCGGGTCGGCGTGATGAAGCGCGAAGCGGCGAGCTGGCAGCAGCTGATCGGTTGACCCTGCTCCGGTTCGTTCCGAGGACGTCGCGCGACCTCCATGCGCTGATAGGATCGAGCACGATGAGACTCCGAACGGGCGTGATCCGGTTCTTGCTCGCTTGCACGCTGGCTTGTGGAGCTGCCAAGCCAGCAGCCATGGACCACCTCTACCAGATGACGCCGAATGCCATCCGCGGGGTCATCCTCACCATGCCCGAGGAGGCGCTCACCCTTTCCAGGCCGTCCGCGGTGCTCGACGCCTCCGACGGGTTCGTGCCGGTCATCGACTCGAGGGCGACCGAGCCGCGGTCCGTGCAGGTCGAGCACGTCTACAAGGAGAAGGTCGGCATCGACGGGATCCTCCGCGCGGAGTACTACGTCACCGTGGGGCACGCACCGGTGCTGCACGAGATCATCCTGTACTACGTTGACGAGGCCTCCGCCCGCGCAGCCTTCGATGGTCGCTACCGGGGGCGTGGCACCGCCAAGCTGGTCGGTGACCACCCCGGTGTGGCGATCCATACCGTGACCTTCGACGCCACGGCCTACACCCTCGAGAACAAGATCGTCCTCGTGGTTCGGATTCCGTGATCGAACCCGCGCCTGGCGTGCTCGATGGACTGGAGCGAACTTCGTCGTCGGTCGCTCGGGCGTCCTCACCCCGTTCCCTCAGCGATCAGAATACTTCGCACGAGGTGATGACCGTGGACAACGTCACGCTCCTCGCGGTGTCGAGCTCGGTGCGGTTCAACGTCGGCTACACCGCGATGTGGTGAGCGAGGCATCGAGCGGGCCGCTCGCGAACGATTGGGCCGCCCTGTGCTGAGCCGCGCCTGAACTTGTGCGATCCTCGACGCATCCACGTGACAGACGAACGGCGGGCGTTCACTCCGACGATCCAGGACATCGTGCGCGAGCTCGACGCGCACGAGCATCATACCTCTGCGAGTCTCGCGGCCGCGTTGCGCCGGCCGATCACGATCGACGATGTGGCGGCGTGGATCCGCTTCGATCCGACCAACTACGTACGAAGCCTGGTGACGAGCACGGAGCGATGGGAGCTCCGGCTGCTGTGCTGGCGACCCTGGCAATCCAGCTCGCTTCACGGGCATGGCTCGTCGGCGTGCGCGTTTCGCGTGCTGCGCGGCAGCGCGACCGAATCGATTCTCGGTGAGCGTGATCGAACCTGGGCCCCCGGTGATGTCGTTCAGGAATCCAGCTCCGGGCTCGTCCACCAGGTCAGCAACGCCGGCGCCGATGCGTTGCTCACACTCCATGCGTACAGCCCGCGCATCCCCATCGACGCCCCGTCCACGCCCGACGGCCGTAGCGTGGTGATCGTGGGCGGCGGCGTGAGTGGCATCGCGCTCGCGATTCATCTGCTCCGCAGCGGCGACCCGAAGCTCCGGATCACCGTCGTCGAGCGCGGCCCGTGGCTGGGACGCGGGGTCGCCTACGGCGTCGACAGCGAAGTGTTTCGACTCAACGTCCCGGCCGCGAAGATGAGCCTCGACCCCGAACAACCCGACGACTTCGCGCGCTGGGCAGGCGTCACGAGCACGCCCAACGTCTTCCTGCAGCGCACGCACTACGGCAGATACGTGGTCCAGCGGTTCGGTGAAGCGCTGCGGTCCAGTCCGGCAAAGCTGCGCATCGTGCGAGGCGAGGTGGCGCAGGTGGGGGAGAGCTCGGTCGTGCTCGTCGATGGCAGGCGGATCGCCGCCGACACCGTCGTCCTGGCGACCGGATTGTCGCCGCGCATCGGCGAGTCGATGTTCCCCGCAGATCCACGGATCATCGACGCCTGGGATGAATGCGCGCTTGCGGCGTTACCACGCGATGGCCGGCTCTTGATCCTGGGCTCGGGGCTGACCGCGCTCGACGTCGTCGCGTTCATGAGCGTCCACGGGTTTCGTGGGACGGCCTCGATCGTGTCGCGCCGCGGGCTGCTTCCTCGGCCGCACGTTCCGCCTGGCACGTCGGTGGCACTACCCGCGGAGCTCCTCGAGGAGGCCCCAGCCGACCTCCGCGAGCTGTTGCGCTGGGGGCGACGCGTCGTCGCCGAGGCGACCCGTCGCGGTGCGCCGTGGCAACACGCGATCGATGCGATGCGGCCGCACGTGAGTCGACTGTGGCGCAATCTACCGCCCGGTGACCGCGCCCGCTTCGTCCGTTCGGTGCGGCCGTACTGGGATGTGCTCCGTCATCGCGCGCCCCAAGATGCCCACGAGAGGATCGACGCCTGGCGGAGTCAGGGACGCCTCGAGCTCGTCGCTGGAGGGATCGCGGGCTGTGTGCCCACGGCGAGCGGGCTCGAAGTCGTGCTCCGGCTCCGTGATGGAACGGTACGCAAGGAGCGATACGACGCGATCGTCAGGTGTATCGGCCCTGCGCTGGAACGCGCGGAGTCCGATGCCCCGATCGTCCATGACTTGATCGAACAGGGGCGCGCCGCGGCGGATCCCGCCGGCCTCGGCATCGTCACCGATCATGAAGGCCGCGTGATCGGCCCCGATGGTCGTCCGTCGGAGCGCCTGTACGCGCTGGGCGCGCTGCGTCGGGCGTCGAGCTGGGAAACGACTGCCGTCCCCGACATCTCGGTGCATGCGCTCGCGCTCGCGCGGAAGATCGCAGGCTAGCGCGCGCGTCGTGGCGACGAGTGGCCCGACGAGCTGGCCGAGCTGTCGTGGGCACGTCAGGCGCCGGGACCGAAGTAGTATGCCGCGCACAGCTCACAGAGACCATGCGTGAGGTTCTCCTGTGGCTGCGCGACCAACTCGGGCACCCAGTCCCATGCGTGCGGGTCGATGCGACGGACCCGCCGGCAGTGTGCGCATTGAGTGATGAATCCGCTCGCGGCGCGATATCGGCCCTCGACGAGCGGGTGTCCCACCTCGGCGTGTGGCCGCTCGACGCGAAGCGAATGGACGATCAGCAAGCCAGCGCCGTCCCCGAGCACCAGGGCGCGCATCCGAAACTCCCGGTACACGTCGGCACTCGAGCACTCGTAGTCGTGCTCCCACGGCTGCTTGTCCGCGAGCACCCGCCCGAGCT
>JAGSPR010000341.1 GCA_018262455.1 Deltaproteobacteria bacterium
CCCGGCCACCGCAGGCCGTTCCCAGCCATGACCTGCGTGCTCGTGGTCGACGATGACGCGCACATTCGCGAGGTCGCGCGGTTCGCGCTCGCGCGCGCCGGCTACACGGTCGAGCTCGCCTGCGATGGCGCGCTTGCCCTCGAGCGCGTCCACCGAGGCGGGATCGATCTCGTCGTGCTCGACGTGCTGATGCCCGAGCTCGACGGCTTCGCGGTGTGCCGCCAGTTGCAGGGCCCGAGCCGGATCGATCAACGGCGGTCCGCAGCGCAGCAAGGATCGGCGTCACCTCGCGGGGAGGGTCCCCCTTGCGGGGGCCGGTTGCCGATCGTGTTCCTGTCGTCGCGGGGCGACGAGGCCGACCGGGTGCTCGGGCTCGACCTCGGGGCCGATGACTACCTGGCCAAGCCGTTCTCCCCCCGCGAGCTGGTGGCTCGGGTCGCGGCCGTGCTTCGCCGGGTGGCCGCCGCACAGGTCCCCGAGCCCCGGCCCGTGCTCGCGATCGGGACGGTCTCGATCGACCGCGATCGCCACGAGGTCCGCGTCCGCGAGGCCCCGCTGCCGGTCACCGCGACCGAGCTGCGCCTGCTCTCGACCCTCGCCAGCCACCGCGGCCGCGTGCTGTCCCGCGGTCAGCTGATCACCACCGTCTACGGCGGAGACCACCACATCAGCGAGCGCACGATCGACACCCACGTGCGCAACCTGCGCGCCAAGCTCGCGGCGGCGGGTGCTGACGTCATCGAGACGGTCCATGGCGTCGGTTATCGCTGCGGGTAAGCGGTTCCTGCGCCACGTCGCGCGGATCCGCTACCGGCTGTTACTCGTCAACGTGCTCGTCGCGGCGGTGCCGATCGTCGGCATCTCGTTCGCCCGGTTGCACGAGGCGCAGCTGCTGGCGGGGCTCGAGCGCGACATGATCCATCAGGCCCAGCTCGTCCGCGCGATGATCCTCACCGAGGCGTTGCCGATGCGCAGCGAGGCGTTGCTCGCGGCCGCCGCGCGCGACACCCGCACCCGGATCCGGATCCTCGACCCCGCCGGCACCGTCGTCGCGGACTCGCATCGCGTAGGCCCGCCCGAAGGTGCCGAGCATCCCCATCCCTACTTGCTGCACGGCGAATCGCCCAGCCACCAGGCCGAGGTGCCCAGGCCGGTCAACGTCGCCGAGCGTCGCGAGATCAAGGCGGCGCTCGCCGGCCGCTACGGCTCGGCGACCCGGCTGTGGGGCAAGCAGGATCGCGTGTACCTGTTCGCGGCGCTGCCGATCCTGCGCGGCAACCAGGTCACCGGTGTCGTCTACGTCACCCGCTCGACCCACGACATCCAGCTCCAGCTGTTCGGGTTGCGGACGTGGCTGTCGCGCCTGCTCGTCGCGACCTTGATCGCCACCGCCCTGCTCACCCTGCTGCTCGCGACCACGATCGCCCGCCCGCTCGGCCGGCTCACCAGGCGCGCCCAGCGGATCGCGGCCCGCCAGCCGGTGGAGCCGAGCGACCGGCTGACCCGCCGCCACGACGAGATCGGCCAGCTCGCCCGCGCGATCGACTCGATGACCGACGAGCTGGAGCGCCGCGCCCACGAGGCCCGCACCCTGGCCGCCGACATCAGCCACGAGTTCAAGACGCCGCTGACCGGCATCCGCGGCGCGGCCGAGCTGCTGGGCGATGGCGCCGCCGACGACGCCGAGACACGCGCGCGCTTCCTGGCGATGATCATCGAGGACACGGCGCGCCTCGATCGCGTGGTCTCGCGGCTGCTCGAGCTCGCGCGGGTCGACGACGATCGCGGCGTCGTCCTGCCGATCGATCTCGCCGAGCTCGCGCGCGGCTGTGCCGGGCGACCGTGGCCGGTCCCGATCGAGGTCCGCTGTGACGGAGATCCCGTGATCGCGGGCCGTGCGAGTCAGCTCGCCGCGGCGATCGAGAACCTCGTCGCCAATGCGACGCAGCACGCCGAGCCGGGCACGCCGGTTGGCATCGTGATCGAGCAGCGGCCGGAGACGACCCGCGT
Source organism: Deltaproteobacteria bacterium (assembly GCA_018262455.1). The sequence continues at coordinate 2,011 of JAGSPR010000341.1, forward strand.
CACGGTTGCCAACCGAGGGCCCGCCCTGTCCCGGGTGGCCCAGCGCAAGGTCTGGGACCGGTTCTATTCGACGCGGATCGCCGAGGGCGGCTCCGGCCTCGGCCTGGCGATCGTGCGCTCGGTCGCGCTGGCGCACGGTGGCACCGTCGGCGTGCACTGCGCGGACGGCGTGACCACGTTCTGGTTCGAGGCGCGCTAGATGTCGATGCTCGGCACGCCGAACAGATAATCGTCTTGCGCGCGTGCATCGTGGCAGCCGTGGCACTGGGTCAGACGACCGAGCAGCGCTCCTGCGTCATCCTCGAGCGGCCTGCCCTGCGGGTCGGTGACGCCGAACCACCAGTCTCCGAGAGAGGGATCGAAGCCCGGCGGGCCCTTGGCCATCACGGTGAGCTTCTCGACGGCTCCCTGGGCATCGAGCACCTCGCGCACGATCACGGTCCCGACCGCGACCCGGATGCCGGATCCGGACTGCTCCGGGTGGATCTGCTGGTACTTCGCGACGTCACCGGCGACATAACAGTTGATGTCGAACGGACCGAGGTCCGACACGTACGCATGACTGTTGATCTGTGACAGACCGCGATAGGCGTCGACCACGTCGAGGGTCGTCGCGTCGACGTCGTCGACGTCGTCGACGTCGGAAGGTGGGTCGTTGCCAACCACGCAACCCGAACACGACGCCCCCACCACCAAGAGCACTGCGACGTAGGTCTTCACGTGTTCGCGCTTCGCAACTCACGTGCCGATGCGTGTCCTCCATGGATTGCAGTGGTTCCAGGGTGCGCGGGTGGGACCGTTCCCGTCGATGCGGTGGGGGAGTCCTCGGTCGAAGATCCTGCGTGATGGTGCACCGCTTGCGCGGGCCGTCGTCGACGGGAATTCTTGCGAACCGTGAGGGGGAATGACTGATCGCTGTGCGGTGACAGTCAGTGTCAGGCAGCGAGCCAGCACGACCGTCGCGAGATCCTCTCGGGCTCGGGCACGGGCACGGGCACGGGCACGGGCACGGAACAGGCTGACTTCGAACCGCCTGCGGCGGTTTGAAGCAGCCTGCTAGAACCGGCCCGTCATCGCCATCCCGCCTACATCGCGCGACAGCACCGGCATGACGGTGACATCGCTCAGCAGGCCCTGGTTGTAGCGGCGAGCCCTGCCCGGCGCGGTCGCGATGTCATCGATCGTGCCGCCGATGAACAGCCCCGCGCCGGCGACCATCAGCACCGGCGCGAAGCCGGACTCGCGGCACTCGTCCCCCGAGAACAGCGGACACTCCGCCAGCGCGACGGTCACGCCCAGCATGACGCCCACAATCCCGGCCGCGCGCAGCGCCAGCCCCCGCGTCGCGAGCGAGTGCGCGTACCAGTGTCCGAAGCTCGGCGCGAACATCGCGCCAGCCCCTCCAATGGTCCCGAGCGTCTGCGCGCTCGATCCGTCCTGGTCCTCCAGGTTCGAAGCAGCGACGATCAGCGCCCACGACGCGACGGTGCCGCCGAGGGAGAGTCCGAGCGCGACGTTCTCGCTGACCTCGCCTTCTCTCGAGGTGGCAGATGGCGGCACGGGCTTCGTGATGCCCGGCTGCGCCGAGGCGGTGCCCCCGAGTGCCCCTGCGAGTGCGACACACGCTCCGATCATCACGGCCGACTTCATGACCCGGCTCACTACACATCGCGCGCCAACCCGAGCTGCGTGGGTTGCCGCCGAGTTAGCGCAAACCGCTGTTCAGATTCCGCCACCTCGACGTGCATTCGGCAGACAGATCCGCATGACAATGCCCGGCATGGCGCAGCACGAGCAGGGGGGATGGCACGCTGCCGCCGCGATCGCGTGCATCGTGACGATCGCGGGCTGCCAGGACGTGCCAAGCGACGAGGCGATCGACCGGATGCGCGAGGAGGCGATCCACGCGAATGCCGAGCTCAAGGCGCTGGTCCCCACCGACACCGGCCCCGGGACCACGCTCACCATCAGCGGCCAGATCGGCAAGCCCGGCGCAACGCTCGACTGGAAGACGCTGCAGCAGCTGGGAACGACCCACGTCCGCACGATCAACATCCAGAACCCGAGCCAGCAGCAGCCGACCGACTTCCGCGGCGTGCTGGTGCGCGACCTGCTCGATCGATTCGAGGCGGCCCCCGAGGCGACCGAGGCCACCATGGTCTCGATCGACGGCTTCCGCGCCACCGTCCAGATCGCCGACGCGCGGACGTACCGGATGTTGCTCGCGGTCGAGGCGGATGGCGCCCCGATCTCGCGCACCGCGGGCGGGCCGATCTTCCTCGTCCATCCGTTCACCGAGTCAGGCCCGGAGCTGCGGTGGAAGTATCCGGACCGGTTCTGGGCGTTCTACGTGACGCACGTCGTGGTCGGCACCGAGCCGCCTCGCCTCGTGATCGCGGAGCGCGGGCGCGCCGGCCACGTGCTCGATCGGGAGGCGCTCGCCAAGCTTCCATCGACCACCCTCGACGGCCGCGTCGGCTGGAAGGTCGACTGGCCGGCCGACAGCGTCCACCTGCGGGGCGTCAGCCTCGTCGAGGCGATCGCCGCGGCCGGCCTCGCGCTGCCCGCGCAGGGTCGGATCGTCATTCATGGCAAGGCCCCGATCCACGACGACCCCGCCAAGCCGATCACGATCGCGATCGCGGACCTTCCGCGCTGCAAGCCCCTGCTCGCCATGCAGTGGGGACCGAGCGAGCAACCGATCCCCGCCAAGCTCGGTGGGCCGATCGCGATGGCGATCACGCCGTGCGGCGAGAGCTATGGCGACCGGTCGTGGGTCACGTTCGTCGAGAAGATCGAGGTGGAGACGCCGTGACCACGCTCGCCGCCAAGCTCCGGCTCTACGTGCGATCGATCGCGATGAAGCTCGTCGTGATGACCACACTGCTCATCGTGGCGACCATCGCGATCCTGGTCTGGCAATGGACCTCGACCGAGCGCGACCTCCTGTACTCGAACAAGCGCGTCGATGCCATGGCCACCGCGACCACCGTCGCGCACACGATCATGAACGAGATCGACGACGCGAACTGGACCCAGGTGCGCAACAACATCCACCTCGTCGTGCGCGACGATCCGGATATCGCCTACATCATCATCCACTCCGATCGGTTCAACCAGCGGATCGTCGCGGCCGCTCCGAGCGAGCTCACCGATCAGTACGTACCCGACATCATCCCGCTCGCGATCACCCGCGCCGCGATCGTCACGCAGACCGCGATCACCACCGAGGGTCCGCTCCTCCGCGACCTCGAGTTCGTCGAGCCGGGAGGCCAGCTCGCCAGCGTGCGCGCCCGCCGCGGCGAGCCGGTGATCGAAGCGGCGGCGCCGATCCGGATCGTGTCCGGCGGCAAGATCGGCACCGTGCGGGTCGGCATCTCGCTCTCGGTCGTTCACCGCGCGTTCGCCACCGCGCTGCGCAAGGCGATCATGTTCGGCGGCATCGCGCTCTTAATCGCGCTGTTCGGCACGTTCTTCGTCGCACGCCAGCTGTCACGTCCGATCCAGCGGCTCGCGTCCGATGCCCACACGATCCAGTCGGGGCAGCTCTCGCACCGCGCCACCGTCGACCGCCGGGACGAGCTCGGCGAGCTCGCGACGGCGTTCAACGACATGGCCGGCGATCTCGAGCAGAGCTTCGGGAAGCTCCGCAGGACCAACGCCGCGTTCGAGCGGTTCGTGCCGCGCAAGTTCCTGACGGTGATCGCGCCGGAGGGGATCGAGAACATCGTCGTCGGAACCGGCGCCCATCGTCGGGTCTCGGTCCTGTTCACCGATCTGCGCGGGTTCACGTCGCTGTCCGAGGGTCTGTCCCCGCTCGACGTGTTCCGGCTGCTCAACGAGTATCTGGCGCGGATGGGCGGCGTGATCGACGCGGAGGGCGGATTCGTCGACAAGTACATCGGCGACGCGATCATGGCGCTGTTCGACGACGAGCACACCGATGGGGCCGTGCGCGCCGTGGTCGGCATGCGGACGGCGCTGCGCGCGTTCAACGCCGAACGGGTCGCGCTCGGCCTGCCGGCCATCGAGGCCGGGATCGGTGTCCACGGTGGCGAGGTCGTGATGGGCACGATCGGCTTCGCGTCCAAGATCGAGTCGACCGTGATCGGCGATGCCGTGAACGTCGCCTCGCGCGTCGAGTCGATGACGAAGGACCACGGCGTCCACGTCCTGCTCACCGGCGAGATCGTGGCTCGCCTCCAGGACCGCGCCGCGTTCCAGCTCCGCGCCGTCGCCACCGCCGTGCGCGTGCGCGGCCGCGACGAGCCGATCGACCTCTACACGATCGACGATTCCAGCGCCGAGCTCACCGCGGGTTCGTAGGGCGCACCGCGCACAGCACCACGCCGTCGTCTGCGAGTGCGCCCGTGGCGGCGAGCCGCTCGGCGATGAAGGCCTCGGTGGCCTCGATCATCTCGGCGCGCCGCGGGTGGCCCGTGAAGTGGAGGCGCGAGAGCAGGTCGGCGAGGGCGCGCGCGCCGGGCGTCGCCGCGAGCGCGATCGGGACGCGCTCGAGCGTCACCGTGAACCCGGCGGCCTCGAGCCGGGTCGCGGCCTCCGACAGCAGCCAGCCGTGGTGGGCCGGGGCGAGCCCTGCGACCGCGGCCTCGCGGTTGTAGACCTCGACCAGATCGTTGCCGGGCGCGGCCTGCACCACGATCACGCGTCGCCGCGCGACCCGCGCCAGCTCGTCGATCGCGCGCAGCGGATCATCGGTGTACTGCAGCACCCAGGTCGCCAGCGCGGCGTCGCTGTGGAGGTCGGGTAGCGGGATCGCCTCGGCGCGCCCCGCCCGCGCGGTGAGGCCCGGCGGCAAGTGCGCGCGCTGCTCCAGCACCGGCTCGATCACCAGCACCGGCATCCGGCGCGCGATCGCCTGGGCGATGAGGCCGGTGCCACCCCCGACGTCGACGACGTCGCGCGCATCGCCGAGCGCCGCGAACAGCGCCGCGAGCTCCGCGTCCGGTGCGAGCAGCGCCGCGAACTCGCGCCACGCCGAGGGGTCGAGGCGCTCCGGCCCCCAGAACGCCGCCGGCAGGGATTCGGCCGGCGCGCACAACGCGTGGCGACGCCAGTCGGTCACCGCGAGCTCACGGATCTTCGCCGGGGACCGGTGCCTCGACCATGCTCTCGATGGGGCGGTCGCCGACGAAGTCGTTGACCCACTGGGCCAGCGTCATGTCGTGATCCTCGATGTCCGATCCGGAGAAGTTGAGCACCGTGGTGCAGTGGCTGCTGTTGATGTCGCGGAAGTACGGCAGGAAGTAATACAGGTTGTCGCGCGTGGCGTACTGGTCGACGAGCAGCTGGCTATCGGAGTTCCACATCCGCAGGATCTCTTGCTTCGGCGGGAAGTTGTAGAACCGCTCGTACGAGTAGAGCGAGAAGTTGAAGTCGCGGAGGAAGTACGTCGTGGCGAGGCGATCGTTCGGGAACTCGTCCGCGAGGGCGGTGTTGATCGAGCCCATGTCATCGAGGGTGAAGCCGGCGGGCAGCTCGGGCTGCAGGGAATCGAGGTTCCACGCGCTGCGGATCATCGAGTGC
>JAGSPR010000708.1 GCA_018262455.1 Deltaproteobacteria bacterium
TCGCTCGCGACAAGCGGTGGTCGTTCTGGATGCGCGACACGCTGATCCCGCTCGACATGATCTTCATCTCGAAAGATCGGCGCGTGGTCGGCGTCGTCGCGAATGCGCAGCCTCGCGACGAGCGCTCGCACGGCGTCGATGGCCTGTCGAGATACGTGCTCGAGGTCAACGCGGGGTGGTCCGCCAAGCACGGGGTCGCACGCGGCACCGCCGTACGGTTCGGGCCGCGGCGCTAGTTCGGCGTCGGGACCGGCTGCGCGCGTCGCAGGTCGTCGATCTTCGCGAGCCTCGCCGCGAGCTCGGCCGCCTTGCTCGCGTCGAGGATTCCCGCCGCATCCAACCTGCGCACGCAGCGCTTGGCCTCGTCGAGCGCGCCGAGTCCGATGTGGGCGTCGCATTGCAGGAGCCAGGCGGCGCTGCGGGTATCGACGTGGCCCGTCCATCGCTCGACGTCACCGACGAGCTGCAAGACCTGCCCGTACGCCTTCTGCTCGAGCAAGAGCTGCGCGAGTGCGAGGCGTGTCGCGGGATCGGGTGGCAGATCGCCGCAATGCTGGTTCGCGGCGTTGGCGGCATCGAGGTTCTTCTGCACGAGTGCGAGGGTGTAGAGCTGCTCGCAGATCCGCGCGTCGTTGGGCCGGTGCTTGCGGACGCGGAGCAACCACCCGATCGCGACGTCGGTGCGGCCGAGGTCGACGACCTGACGGACGAGCTCGGCGGGATACGGATAGTCCTCCGGCAGAGCAGTCGGGGCGTGTGCGACCGGGAATTGCTTCACGACCTCGGCGATGAAGACGTCGGGGGTACGTGCTCCCCGGATCGCTTCAGCGTACTCGTAGGCCGCTTGCGCGACGTAGCCATCTTGCAGGAGGAGGCGCGCGGCGATCCGGTGCAGGCCCGGATGTGTCGGATGAAGCCGAAGCGCGTGATTGAGGAGTCGGATGGCCGCCGGATCGTTGGCCCGCGCCCGTTCCTGGGCTGCGATCGCGTAGCCGTAGTAGTCGAGCGGGTGCCGTTCGACCGCTTCGAGGATCTGTGCTCGCGTCGGCTTCCCGTCGAGCGCGCGGTGATCCTCCACGATCGTCGTCGTCAGCGAGGTGATCAAGAGCGCAGCCGCGCCGGCGAGCCCCGCAACATGCACGACACGCACGAGCCGTGCCGTTGCGAGCGCGCGGTCGGTCACCTCTCGCAACGGGACGTAGGCGACCGTCGCGGCGATGACGGTGATCGGAGCGGCGATCGCGAGGAGCTCGACGCCGAAGTCGACGTTACTCTGGATCGCGACGACGACGAGCGCACCGAGTGCACCGGCCGCGAGCGGACCATCGCGCCACCTCCGAAGCGCGACGAGCCAGAACCACGCGAACACCACCGCGAGCGCGATGGCGCCGGGGATCCCCCAATCGACGACCGCTTGGATGTACGCGTTCTCTGCGTGCGAGAACGTCGAGAACCCGGCGTCTGGATACACACGCGTGAAGGCGGGCTCGAACGCGCCGCGCCCCACGCCGATCCATGGCGATTCCTCGACGAGGTCGAACGCCGACTTCCAGGCCGCGAACTTCGTGCGCGAGCGCGTGAGCTCCGACATCGACGTGTCGCCGATCGCGTTCTGCACGTTGGTCGCATTGGAGTAGATGACGATCACGACCGTGCAGATCGCGACGATGGCGATCGGCAGGGACTTCGTGAGCAGATCTTTCTGTCGCCCTTCCGAGCTGCTCAGCCGTTGCCCGACGAGCATCATCAAGGTGACGAGCGCACCGACGCCGAGTGCGAGCGTCGCTCCACGCGACACGGTCGCGACCGTGAGCGACCCGCATGCGGTGATCACCGCGATCCACGCGACGCGCAGCCACACCGGTTGCCGGCGGTACATCACCAAGCCGGTCGACAACACCGTCCCGACCGCCATCAGGCAGCCGAGGTGGTTGAGGTTGAGGAGTGGGCCGAGTAGGTGGGGGCCCGCGTGCGGCGTGTAGATGCCGTACACGCTCTGCGCGTCGACGATCTCGTGGATCCAAACGACGACCGCCGTCACGCCGCAGAGCGCGGCGGTCGCCGCGAGCAGACGATAGCGGCCGCGTTCGGAGACGGCGAGCCGGAGCGCGACGACGGCGATGCCGAGCAAGATCACGAAGAACGCGAGACCGCGCAGCGAGCCCGGTGCATCGAGCGTCGCGCCGGCCCACGGCTCGATGTCGAGGAGCGCGGCACCATCATCGCGGAGTGCCGAGCCGGTCGGCGCGAGGTGCTCGAGGAGGCCGCCCATCGGCAGGAGTTGCAGTGCGGTGAGGCCCGCGGCGATCGCCGGAAGCACGACGAGCGGCGAGATCCGCGAGAACGCGCGGCGCGAGGTCAGCTGCGATGCGAGCGCGATCGCGACGAGCAAGCCGACGAGCGCCTGCGTCCACCGCCACGCGCTGCCGATGACGAGGACGCTGACGCAGAGTGCAGCCACTCCCGCCACCACCGCGAGCCAATCACGTGGGCGCACGATTACCAGGCACGTTCGGGGACGAAGACCTCGTCGCCGGGCGCCATCGGGAAGTTGGGCCGCTTGCCCTCGGCGATCATCTCGACCGGAATCTTGTACGTGGCCTTCTTGCCCTCGACCAGGCGAGTGACCCTGACCATGTTCTTGCGTGCGAGCGGCGTGAAGCCGCCGCTCTGCGCGATGGCCTCCGTGATCGTCATCCCGGGAGTGAACTTGACCGAGCCACTCTTCACGACCTGACCGAGGACGGCGCAACGAAAGATCGTGAGCTCGAGCTTGTCACCTGCGCCGAGCGCGAGCTGGGTCTCATCGAAGGGGGCAACCGTTGGATAGACCACCGGCGGATTGTCCCCGCAGGCCATCAACAACACCGAAATCAGTAACACCAGGCGCATGGCGGTAGTGGAGATGTTCGCGAACAGCCCAGGGTTCATGCCAGATCCGTATGAACGCTGTCACTACCACAGTCATCGAACAAGAGCGGGTTGACTCTACCCAGCCCGCCACGTACTTTTCCAAGCCGGAAGCGCTCATGAAATCACTGACGAAATGGCTGCCGTACCTGATGCTTGTCGTAGGTGGCATTGCCGTTCGAGCCGACGACACCGGTGCTCCACCACCAACCGTGGCACCCGCGCCCGTCTCGAAGAACATGAGCTACGCGGACATGACGAGCCAGGTGTCGACGTTCGAGGCGCAGCTCAAAGAGGAGCTGCGTTATCTCGAGCACCTTCGCGCGCAGGCGCGCAAGGAGCAGGACATCATCAAGCTCAACTGTGTGAATGGAAGGCTCGTCGAGCTCAAGGCACAGGTGAACCTGTTCGACACCGCACGCCAGCAGTTCGAGGGCACCAAAGACAACGTCGAGCAGGCCCGTACCCAGTACGACGCGATGACCAACGTGATGGCCGAGGCGGCGGAGCTGCGCGGCGAAGCCAATGCCTGTGCAGGCGTTCCCGACCTCTACAAGCAAGAAGCGAAGAACGACGTCCAGCACCCAGACTTCCCGGATGATCCGACGGTTGGCGATCCGTTCCCGGAAGACGTCGAGCCACCCATCTACGCATCTCCCTACGACTGACGTTTTCGTGGTGAGGTCGGAGACCATTCACGGTATGCATCTGCGTCCGTGAACATCCCTACGCGCGTCGTCGACTAATCGGGTCTGTATGAGTGCCCGCCTCTTGAGCCGTACGCTCCAGATCACGCTCGACATCCTCGTGTTGTCGGTCGCGTACTGGTTGGCATTCCTGTTCCGCTTCGAGTTCCGCATCCCCCACGAGTGGATGCGGGTGTTGCTCACGACGTGGCCCTACGTGGTGCTGTTGCACTACATCGGCCTGTCGTTGTTCGGCGTGCCGCGCATGTCGTGGCGCTACGTCGGCATCGGTGACGTCGGTGCGGTGATGTTCGGACTGGCCGCGTCGACGGCCATCCTGTTCGGCGTTCGCCTCGCAGGACCCTCGATCAGCGAGCACCTGTTCGCGGTCCTCATTCCACTCGGCGTGCTCGCGATGGACTTCGTGCTCGCGTTCTTGGGGCTCGTCGGGATCCGCGCGCTCCGCAGGCTCCACGGTGAAGCGAACGACCGCCGCCAGCAAACCACCGGAAAGGAGCGCCATCGCGTGCTCCTGATCGGCGCCGGCCAAGCCGGCGTGCTTGTCGCGCGCGAGATCGCACGGCGCCCGGACCTCGACCTGCAGCCCGTCGGCTTCCTCGATGACGATCCACTCAAGATCGGCACCAGCATCGGTGGGTTGCCGGTGTTGGCCGCGACGAAGGACATCGCCGCGGTCGCCGAGCGCAAGCACGTCGATCGTGCGCTCATCACGATCGCCAACGCGCCCGGCGATCAGATCCGTCGCATCACCGAGCTGTGCCGGCAGGCGGGCATCGAGACCAAGATCATCCCCGGCATCTACGAGATCGTCGGCGACAAGGTGAACCTGTCGCGGATCCGCGAGGTGGCCATCGAGGACTTGCTCGGTCGCGAACCGGTGAAGCTCGACGAAGCCGTCGTGAGCGCCGCGATCGGCAGTCGTGTCGTCCTCGTGACCGGCGCCGGCGGCAGCATCGGCTCCGAGCTGTGCCGTCAGGTCTGTCGCTTCGGGCCC
>JAGSPR010000709.1 GCA_018262455.1 Deltaproteobacteria bacterium
GCGAGTCTGGTCAGCTTCATCGCGGCGACGGTATCAAACAAGCGCGAGCGTCGCATCGGCGGGAGCTGGTCGAGATCTGCGCGCGCTCACGCTGGGTGGCCGCGTGCGGGCCTTCGTAGAGATCGAGCACGATCGCGTCATCGTGACCGCGCGCACGACGAGGTGCCGGATGCGCCCGTGATCAACTTTCGCGCTCCCTGATCCGCCGCGCGGCTGTGATAACCTGGTCGACACGTAGCGATCAGCGAAGGAGTCTGATGAAGCAACGGCTGTACCTGTTCGTGAGTCTGTGGTCGGTCTTCGCGGGCGCGGGGTGCGCGCAGCTGCTAGGCATCGAGGATTCCAGTTCCGGCGACACCGTGGGTCTCCCGGTTGACGCACGGCCCAACACCTCGACTGATGCGCCGATGCTACCCGGCGACGGGCCGATGCTACCCGGGGACGGGCCGAGCACGACCGCCTGTGCTCCACTGCCGAGCTTCGGTCCCGTGACGAAGTACGGCCTCGTAGACTCGATCGCGCTCGCGGTGGGTGACGTCAATCGCGACGGGTTCAAGGACATCGTCGTGGTGACCCGGAGCTCGACCGCAAGCAATGTGGTGATCTTCGATGGCAGTCCGAATGGGACGTTCGGCGCCTCCCGGCAGCTCCACCCCGGCAGCCCGACCACCGCGACGGGGGTGCTGATCGCGGATGTCGACGCGGACGGCTCGCAGGACATCGTCACGTGGAACGGCATGTCGCCGATCCCGCCGATCCCGAGCTTCACCGTCAGCGTACACCGCCAGAGCATCACCGCTGCCGGTACGTTCCTGGCGGCCCAGACCTTCTCGGTGCCGGGCGTCGCCGGTGTGGTGGCCGGGAAGCTCAACGGGGACACCCGCGCCGATCTCGTGATCCAGTCGGGGTCGTCGGGCGACACGTTCCCCTACTTCGCGTCGACGACGACGGCCGGCGCGTTCACCCAGGGCGCGCTGATCGCGACGGGCATGATGGTCAGTCACGTCACCGATATCGACCAGGACGGGCTCGACGACGTCGCGTTCAGCCGGATGGCGGGAGGGCTCGCGATCTCGTTCAACGTGAACGCGCAGACCCCGGGCACCTTCACGCCCGCGGCGGTCGGTGCAGGTTCCGCGGACAACGCGAGCTTCGGCCACTATTCCGGCTCTGCCACGCGCCTGGATGTCGTGATGTTTGGCGATGCGATGCCCACGGTCGGCGTGCTGTATGCCCAGACCTCACCCCGCGTGTTCGAGCAGCGCTCGGCCTTGGTGGACGGGGTCCGCGGCTTCACCGTCCACACGCCTGGGAACGGCATGAAGACCCTCGATCTCAACACGGATGGCCGCGACGACGTGGTCGGCGATGGTCAGGCGGAGATCCAGTGCCCGACGCCGGGGACGTTCTTTCCCTCGCGCAGTGCGGGGACGGAGATCCGGTTCGGCGACATGCTGAGCCCGCCCGAGGTGGCCGTGTTCTCCGACATCAACGGCAACGGCAAGCTCGACTTGATCGATCTGCCCACAAATGGAATCTCCTCCGCGTTCGTGGAGGTCTGGCTACAATGATCGGGACCGTCAACGTCGGCGATGGCTTCGCCACCAAGTGGATCCACATGCAACACGGCAAGGGGCACTGATGCGTCGCCAAACCATCGTGCTCGGATGTGTTCTGGGACTCGTACCGACCGTGGTGCGTGCCGATGCGCCGGCCGATGCGGTCGCGCTGTTCGAGCAAGGCATCAAGGACCTCCAGGCCGGCAACACCGAGGTCGCGTGTCGCGAGTTCGCCGCGAGCCTCTCGAAGTACGTGGATAGCGGGACCCAGGGTGCGCTCGCCGAGTGCTACACGCAGCTCGGCAAGGTCGCCTCCGCGTGGAATCTGTGGAAGCAGCTCGCGGAGACCGCGCCCGCGGGGCTCCGTGCCGATGCGGCCGAGAACGCCTCGAAGCTCGAGCCTCGACTCCCCCGCTACGTGATCCGGCTGGCGGCCGGCGCTCCGGCCGATCTCGTGGTCGCGATCAACGGGATCAAGGTCGCCGACCCGACGCTCGCGGTGCCGCTGCCCGTCGATCCGGGGCCGTTCACGGCCACCGCCACCGCCACGCAATTCAAGCCGTGGACGCAGAGCTTCCAGGCGAGCGAGGGGAGGGTCGTCACGGTCGAGGTCCCCGCGCTCGTCGCGTTACCGCCGCCGATCCCGACGCAGACGCCGACGCAGACCGGAGGCCCGGCATCCGCCGCCGGCCAACCCCTGCACCTGGTCGAGGGGGATGGCGCTGCTCGCCATTCGCGACACCTCATCGGTGGGACGACGATGCTCGTGGGCGTCGCGGCGCTCGGGGTTGGCAGTTACTTCGGGTGGAGCGCCCGCGCGAAGTGGAGTGACGCGAAGGACATCTGCAATGGCCCGGTCGATGCCTGTCCGCCGGAGCTCGTGGCGCCCTCGCAGGCGAAGATCGACGATGCGCGCTCGGCTGCGACGATCTCGACGGTCACGTTCGCTGCCGGTGGCGCGGCCGTGGTGGTCGGCGCGATCCTCTGGCTCAGTGCACCCGCCGCGGAGCATCGCCTCACGGTGAGCCCCACGGTCGGCCTCCACTCGAGCGGTCTCGCGCTGAGCGGTTCGTTCTAGGCTTGGCTGGCGGTCGCCTAGCGACGGCCGAGATAGACGCTGTGCGTCCGGCTGCTGCCGAGCCGATGCGCCGTGACCTCGAACCCCGCCGCGGCGAGCCGCTTGCCGAACGCCTC
>JAGSPR010000710.1 GCA_018262455.1 Deltaproteobacteria bacterium
GTCGCGCGGGGCAGGTGGACGTGCGTCCGCCGCTCGCGCCGGACCGCCAGCAGCGCTCCGCCGATCGCCGCGGCCAGGCCCAGCGCCAGCGCGCCGAACAGCGCGAGCAGCACCTTGCCCGAGGTCTCGGCGGCCTGGAGGGCACCGTGCTTGGCCTGCTCGATGCCCGCGCTTGCCTTGGCCTGCAGCGCGTCGAGCCGCTGTCCGAGCTCGTCGGCGAGGACGTCCGCCTGCGCCCGCGTGAGCTCGGTCTGCTGCGCAACGCTGTCGACGATCGCAGCGCGATCGATCTGGCCGCTGCGTACCGCGTGCTTGAGCGCGTCGCGCGCCGCGGCCTCGATACTCGCCGCCGACACCGGGGGCATCCCGCGCGCCGCCAGCTTCTCGTTGATCGGGGCGACGAGATCGTTGCCGGTCAAGCCGAGCGCGCCGAGGTCGGAGGCGTCGAGCTTCGACACGCTACTGATCGCGGCGCCCGCGCTCGCGCCCACCGCGGCTCCGGTCGTGCTCGCCACGCGCGCGAGCGCACCGAGCGTCATGCCGGCGAACATCACCGCGACGAGCGCCGACACCGACCACACGACGGCGCCGTGGATCGCAGCGTTGAGCGAGTTGATCGTTGGCGCCGCGCGGCCGGCGACGAGGCCGCCGATGAACAGGGCGGCGATCGGCGCGATCAGGCTCCAGACCCCGGTGCCGATGCCGACCCCGCGCAGCGTGCTCGGGTGATCGGGATCGATCGCGATCAGGCCGACGGCGAGCCCGAACAGGTGCAGCGCCAGCCACACACCGAGCGTGATCGCCGTAGCTGCGAGAATCGAGGACCAGCCGATCGGGGACGTGACGAACGCGCGATCGACGGTCGGGACCACGGTCTCTTCGACCGTGACGACAGGTTCGTTGGTAATCGCCATGCACGGCTGTCGTGCATCCGCCATACCTCGGGACGACGTCGGGGCTCAGTGAGAGAGCAGCTGCCCGTCCGCGCCGACGGCGCTCGCCGTGCGGGGAGATGTGTCGATCTCGCGCCGGATCGTGTCCGCGCCGTCGGTGAGATCGGCATGGAAGTGATCGCGGTGCAGCGCGTTGTAGTTCGGCGTCAGGATGATGTTGAAGACGTCGTTCGCCTTGAACGTGCAGGCGAGCTCGTGGAGGAACTGATCTTTCCCCGGCTCGGTCGCGGCCTGACAGGTCTTCTCGCCGGCGGGGTCGATCACCCAGTCGTCCTTGACGGAGTACGTGGTGCCGTCGCCGGCCTTGAACACCGCGAGATCGATGGCAGTGCCAAACGAGTGCTCGGACAGGCCGATCGTACAGTTCGGCGGCGTGCCAGCGTTGTTGATGCAGCGATAGTTGTAGACGCCGAGGTCGGTGACCTCGACGATGCCGCGCGACTTCATCATCGGTGCCGCGATCGCGAGCGCGCGGATCAGGGTGCAGTCGCCGAACATCGTCGTGCGGGCCTGGCCCGACACCCGGTACGCGATCCCGTTGATCGGCATCATCGCGGTGACCGGATCGTCGACGCCATTGCGCACCGGTCCGACGGTGTAGCCGACCTTGTACAGGTCGAGCCACGCGTGACAGTCGGCGAGCGTTGGATCCGAGATCGTGACGTCCACTGATGCGGTGGCGACCGGGGCACCGCCGCCGTCGAACGCCGTCGCGGTCAGGGTCACGGGGCCAAGGGTCGGGACCAGCGCGACCGCGCTGCCATCCGCGCCAGCGTCGCCGAGCTGCGTGTCGCCGATCGACAGCGCGACCCGTGCCGGGGCGCCCTCGATCGCGAGCTGGATCGACAGCTCCACGGACAGCTCGCCGATCGCCGAGAGCTCGTCGCGGACATACGAGGTGCCGTGCGTCGGCGTCGTGAACGCGAGCGTGACGCCGGCCTCGTCATCGCCGCCGCTGTCAGCGCCACAGGCGGCGAGCGCGAGCTGCGAAACCAGGACGAGGCCACGGCGCATCAGCCGATTGAGCATGGGAGCCCCCCGGATGGTCAAGCGGCAGCTTCCGCCGTGTGCGTCAGTCACGTGCGCCCGGGACGCCGAAACGTGACCGCCTATCTGCATGGGTGCGGCGGGGCCCTGTACCTTCCGGGGGTTCGCACGGCGGGGCAGGGTTACCAGACCTACGTCGTAGGGGACGCGTTGAATGACCAATGCTGCCCAGGGAGAATGCATGAACAAGCTCGCGGTCACGATCAGTGCGGCCATGGTCGCCACAGTCACCAGCCTCGGAACGGCCCACGCGTTCTGCGGGTTCTACGTCAGCGGCTCCGAGAAGAAGATGTTCGCGGATGCGACCCAGGTCGTGCTCATGCGCGACGGCACCCGCACGGTGCTGTCGATGCAGAACAGCTACCAGGGGCCCCTCGAGGACTTCGCGATGGTCATCCCGGTCCCGGTCGTGCTCAAGGAGGGTGACGTCAAGACGCTGCCCAAGTACGTGTTCGATCGGATCGACCAGCTCGGCGCGCCGCGGCTCGTCGAGTACTGGGAGCAGGACCCGTGTCCCAAGCCGGTCGACAACCGCCGGTACAAGATGTCCGCGCGCGCGGGCGCTGCCCCATCGATGGAGATGGCCAGCGACAAGAAGATGGACAAGGACCTCGGCGTGAAGGTCGAGGCGCAGTTCGATGTCGCCGAATACAAGATCCTGATCCTGTCGGCGAAGGAGGCGACCGGCCTCGAGACCTGGCTCGGCCAGAACAACTACAAGATCCCGACCGGCGCCGAGCCGCTCCTGCGCCC
>JAGSPR010000711.1 GCA_018262455.1 Deltaproteobacteria bacterium
TCAGCGCGCCGTGCCGGTCGCCGACTTCACGGGCTCCGGCGGTGTCCACGGCTCGCCCTTGAACAGCGCGCCGCCCTCGAGCTCGCCGAGCATCTGGTCGAGCCGCTGCTGCTTGGCCAGAGGGCCGTTCGCACTCGCGATCCACTTGAGGTAATCGTTCTGCTGGTAATCAGGGCGGGCGCGGAACGCGTCCATCAGCGTGCGCTTGGCGAGCGCGCCGCGCACGTTGCCCGGCATCGGTTGCGGCGTCTGGTTCGGATGTCCTGCGCGGCTCATGGGATGGCTCTACACCAGAACGGGCGGAGTTGCAGGGCAAGTGGCCCTCTCGCGACGTGCCGCGCCGGAGCCAGCGGTGATGTCCTCCGAGAGGGCCTCGTGAGCCGGCGCACGCGACGGACCGGGCAAGGCGCTGCTCGACCTGGGGATCGGTGCGGGCACCGTGGCGATCGCGGCCGCGCGCCGCGGGTTCCGGGTCACGGCGTCCGGCATCGCACCGACCGCGCTCGGCCGCGTGCGCGGCCGTCGCCCGGGTGTACGATCGCCCCATGCGCAAGTCGCTTCGGATTCCTGCCGCGCTCGCGTTCGTGGTCAGCGGCACGGCGGTGATCGTCGCGTGCGGAGACGATTCGCCGGCCCCCACCGACGCCTCCGTGAGCTGCGTCCAGTACTGCGTCCCGACCGGCACGGACGCCACCAACTGCCCCAACTTCTCCGTGTGTGTCAGCCCGACCGGGACGTGCCCCGCGGGGTGCGAGCCCGAACCGATCGTTTGATGAGCTCCACGCCGCTCGGTCGAGCGGCAAGCAGACGAACCCGACCCACCAGTCCGCTTTCGCGGCCTGCGGTGGGTTGCTATCGTCCGACGGTGAAACGCCACGGCAAACCCATCGACCCGGCGCTCGGGCGGATCTCCACGCTCGGTGGCCTGCTGGGGATCAAGACCGGGAGCCTGCTCGCGCGCCTCGCCCCGATCGCGGGCGAGTGCGGCGACGACCTGGTGGCGACCATCCCGCACGGCTTCGACGCCCTGTCGGTGACGGTGCACGTCGGGCGCGAGACCGCCCGGTCGATCTGCGGCGCGTGGGTCGATGCGCTGCCTGGCGACCGGCTCGCCCTCGAGTTGGACGCGACGACGGTGACCGCCAGCTCCGACGAGGCCGCGCTGCCGCCCGACGCGCCCGCGCTGGTCCACCTGCTCGGCGCCGACGAGCTGGCGGCGGTCGGCTGGGATGGGACGGCCTGGACCTACGTGATCGCGCAGCCAAACCCGGGCGACGCGGAGTGCGAGGCCACGATCGCGCGTGTCGAACAGGTGGCCGAGGCGGTCGGCGTGACCGCCCCACAGCGTCGGATCGCCGCGAGCCTGCATCGCTCGCTCGCGCGCGGCATGGTGACGCGCGCGTGGCTGCGCTCGCGTGCAGGCACGGTCGACCCCCACCTCGGGCTCGCCTGGGATCGCGTCGAGTGGTTGCCGATCCAGCACATGATCTCGGGCTTCTACCCGACCGTCGGCGCGACCACGAAGCTCGAGCGGCTCGGCCGGGCGCTCGAGGTCGACCACGCCACCGTCGAGCTCGTCCTCGGCCCCACCGATCCACCGGCGCTGCGGATCTCGGTGCGGCTCGCGGGCCCCTGACCAGGCGACTCCTCCATGTCTTCCCGCCGGCGCGCCGAATTCGGTGAGAGGATGCACACCCACCATGGCCAACGCAGACAAGCGGAAACAGTCGCTCTACTTCCCCGAGGAGATGCTCGCCGAGATCCAGCACGAGGCAACGCGCCTCGACCGGTCCTTGTCGTGGATCGTCCAGCAGGGTTGGAAGTTCGCGCGCGCGAAGCTCAAGGAGATTCCGGCGACCAACGACGAGCCCGCCGGTTCGCCGGATCCAGGCGAGCCCCGGTAGGTCGGCCGGGTTCGCGGCACGAAGGCCCGCGGCTGCGTGCTGGGTCGTAGAGGCTCGTTGCCTCGCGTCGACGGATCAGGTCACAGCATCCACAGCGCGCGCGGGGGCCCGCCCGCGATCGATCACCAGACGATCGGCGGCGGGCAGCTGCCGGCGACGCGTTTGATCAGTGCGATCCCGGTGATCTCGGCTTCGGTGCCGATCACCCGAATCCCCGACCAGCCGGTCGGCCGTTGCGCGTAGCCGCGGTTGAGCGTTCCGACCGAGACGCCGTAGTCGACTCGGCACGCGTCGGGGACCGAAGCGCCCGCGATCTTGCCGAACAGCCGAATGACGAAGTCGGAGTCGACCGGAGCGGGGAACGCCTCGAGCGTGGTTTGCCCGCCCCCGGTCATGGCGGCGGCCCCGATCTCGATGTTCGGCAGGGGCGTCGAGAAGCGCAGCCCGCAGTAGAACCCGTAGGACGGAACGTCCGCTGCGGTGACAGCGTAGAGGTTCCCATTGGCGGCCACCGTGGCGTTCCCGCGGAAGTGCACGTCGTGGACATCGCGAAGCAGGTTGCCATCGAGTCCACGGGCGGCGAGCGCCACGACGTCCGAGACGCTGGGCCGGATCCGGACGCGGCCCAGCTCGGCGGTCACCGAGGACGTCGATCCAGCGAGCGTGATGACCTGCCAGTGCTCGAGGAAGCGAGCGGGATCCTCGAACGTGTCGACCACGATCAGGCAGTCTCCATCGTCGGCGGGGTGTGGGTCGCAGGCGTCGCCGATCGCGTCGAGGTCGCCGACCGCGCGCTGTGTGGTGTTGGAGATCAGAGGGCAGTTGTCACAAGCGTCACCGACCGTGTCG
>JAGSPR010000089.1 GCA_018262455.1 Deltaproteobacteria bacterium
TTCGAGCGAGCACCGGTCGCCTGCGCGAGGATTCGAGCGCGAGCGGGGTGCGGGTCCGTCGCGCCAGCAGCCCGCGGCGTTCGCGGTCTGCAGAACACTCGTCCCGCGCGGCCCCTTATCTGAGCGCATTGCAACTAGGACTCCACCACAGATTTGACCGGTTCGAGGAGCCCGAGCTCCCCCTTGGGGACCATGCATCGCTGGCCTGGGCCCTGGGTCGGCGCTACCTTCCTCGAAATGCCGTCTGATCTGACCCGGCGCGGGCTGCTTGCGGCCGGGATCGCCGCGGGCCTCGCGGCGCTGACGCGACGCGCCGGCGCGATCGGTCCAGGCTCGAAGTTCCGGTTCGGCCAGCTCCAGCTCGGGGTCGGGGCGACCTGGAATCCCCGCCCCACGGCGCTGCGCCGGCTCAGCTGGGAGATCGAGAAGCGCACGTCGATCAGCGTCCAGCTCGAGCCCTCGATCGTCACCCCGACGAGCGACGGCCTGCACGAGGCCCCGTTCCTCTACCTGGCCGGACAGCGCGAGGTCGAGGTCCCGAGCCCGGCGGGCGTCGAGGCGCTGCGCCGGTACCTGACGTTCGGCGGGTTCCTGCTGATCGACTCGGCGGAGGGCTCGACCGACGGCGCGTTCGACAGCTCGGTCCGCAAGCTCGTCACGGCGGTCTTCCCGTCGCCGGCGAAGGGCCTCGAGCTCGTCCCGAGCGATCACGTCGTCTACAAGTCGTTCTACCTGCTCGATCGCCCGCTCGGCCGGCTCGCGATCGCGCCCGCGATGGAGGCCGTGATCCGCGATGGCCGCATCGTCGCCGCGTACGTCGCCAACGATCTCGGCGGCGCGTGGGCCCGCGACGATTTCGGCAATCACGACTACACCTGCGAGCCTGGCGGCGAGCGCCAGCGCGAGCTCGCGTATCGCATGGGCGTGAACCTCGTGATGTACGCGCTCTGCCTCGACTACAAGGCCGACCAGGTCCACGTGCCGTTCATCATGAAACGGCGACGGTGGAACCCCGATGACGGTGCCCAGCCCTCGAAGGCGGCACCGGGATCCAAGCCCAAGCCGTGAACATCGTCCTGTTCTCGACGCTGGTTCGCTACGCGCTCGCGGCCGCCGCGCTCGTGCTCGGCGTCGCCACCGTGATGGCGGTCCGCCGCGACAAGGGCCGGCTCGGGGCCGCGCTCGGCGTCGGCGCGCTGCTGTCGGGCGGCGCGCTGCTGGCCGAGGCGCTGGTGACGCTCACCGTGCGGCTCGCCGCGCCGGGGGCGTCGGATTTCAACGAATACCGCTGGGTGATGCTCGCCCCGTGGGGCCGGCTCGGGCTCGCGCTGGGCGGCGCCGCGGTGATCGGCATCGTCGCGCTGGCGTGGCGCGCGAGCCGAGGTGCGCCGGCGTGGCGGCGCGCGACGATGATCGGCCTGCGCGCCGGTGCGGCCGTCACGGCGCTCGTCGTCTTCCTCGAGCCCGCGGTCGAGCTGCGCCAGGTCGCGCGCGAGCCCAATCGCATCGCGATCCTCGTCGACGATTCGACCTCGATGAGCCTGGCCGAGCAGGCCGGCGGGCCGACCCGGATCGAGCGCGCACGCCTGCTGCTCGCCAGGTCGCGCGACCGGCTGGCCACGTGGGAGCGCGACCACAAGCTCGACTACTACACGTTCTCCGAGACGCTCAACGCGACCACGCTCGAGGGCCTCGCCACCACGAAGGCGCAGGGCAAGGCGACGCTGATCCGCAAGGCGCTCGATCAGATCCGGACCCGCTACGAAGGCCGTGATCTCGCCGGCATCGTGCTGATCTCCGACGGCGCCTCCACCGGCGGCTTCGGCGAGGACTCCGGGGACGGCGCGATCCGCGACTTCCTGCGCACGCTCGAGACCCGCGTCCACACGGTGTGGGCCGCGCGCGCCGGCCTGAAGGATCTCGCCGTCGCGAAGGTGATGGCGGACGAGTTCGCGTTCGTGCGCACCGTGGTCCGCATCGACGCGGTGATCCGGACCACCGGGCTGCCCGCCCAGCAGGTCACCGTGACGCTGTCGACCGATGGCGAGCCGCTGCGCCAGAAGGTCGTCGAGCTGCCGGCTGGCGAGCACGAGCTCACCGTCACGTTCGAGGTCACGCCACCTCGGGTCGGCCGCTACGTCTACGAGATCTCGGTCCCGGTCGCCGCCGGCGAAGCGGTGACCACGAACAACACGCGCAGCTTCGTCGTGCGCGTCATCCGCGACAAGATCCGCGTGCTGCAGGTCGCCGGCGCCCCGAGCTGGGACGTCCGCGCGCTGCGCCAGATGCTCAAGTCCAACCCCAACGTCGACCTGATCTCGTTCTTCATCCTGCGTACGCAGGACGACGTGTCGCTCGTGCCCAACGACGAGATGTCGCTGATCCCGTTCCCGACCCGCGAGCTGTTCGAGCACCAGCTGCCCTCGTTCGACGTCATCTTGCTGCAGGACTTCGAGTATCTGCCCTACGGCATCGGCGACTACCTCGAGAACATCCGGAGCTACGTCGAGGGCGGAGGTGGCCTCGCCATGCTCGGCGGCGCCACGTCGTTCTCGTCGGGTGGCTACTACGGAACCCCGGTCGCGGCCGCGTTGCCAGTCGAGCTCTACGGCCCGTTCGACTCGGGCCCGATCCTCGATACCCAGAAGTTCTCGCCGCAGCTCACCGAGGCCGGCGCGCTACACCCGGTGACCTCGCTGCGGTACTCCGCGGCCGACAATGCCGCGGTGTGGAAGGCGCTGCCGCTGCTCGAAGGCGTCAACCTCGTCGCGTCCGCCAAGCCCGACGCCACCGTGCTCGCGACGCACCCACGGCTCAAGACCAAGGGGGGCAAGCCGATGCCGGTGATCGTGGCCGGCGAGTACGGCAAGGGCCGCTCGCTCGCGGTCACGACCGACACGGTGTGGCGGTGGGGGTTCGTCGCCGCGGCCCGGCCCGGCGATGACGGCCGCCAGTACACCAAGTTCTGGGAGAACGCGATGCGCTGGCTGATCCAGGACCCGGATCTCCGCAACCTGCACGTCGATAGCGACGCGGTCGAGTACGCCCCCAACGCCCCGGTGCGGGTGACGGTGCGGCTGCTCGGGCGCGACTACCAGCCGCTGGCCGGTGGCGCGGTGGAGCTCGTCGTGCGCCGTGGCGCCGATCCCGCGCGCGCCGAGCAGATCGCCAAGGTCACCGTCAAGGTCGGCGAGGACGGCACCGCGCTGCACGAGCTCGGCGGGCTCACCCCGGGCGTCTATCGCGTCGAGGGCCACGCGCTGATCTCGGGCCGCCCGGTCGACGCGAGCGACATCTTCCTCGTCCGCGAGGGCGGCACCGAGCTCGATCGGCCGACCGGTGATCCCGGCACGCTCGAGACGATCGCCAGGGCGACCGGCGGCTCGGCGCTCGGACCCGCCAACGAGCTGCCGGATCTCGAGCTCGATCCGCCGCGGGTCGTGCGGGTGGACCGCCGGACCGATGTCGAGCTGTGGAGCCGGCCCGGCCTCCTGATCCTCGTGGTCGGGCTGCTCGGGCTCGAGTGGCTCCTGCGCCAGCGGAGCGGCTACCTCTAGACCGGCGAACCGGCTGCCTCTACAACAGAGACCTCCAGCACAGAGTACAGGTACCCATGTCACTGCAGCTCGATAGCCTCGTCACCGACCTGATCTTTCAGACCAATGCGGCGATCGATCAGAAGGTGCTGATCGAGGGCCTCGGAGGCGAAGAGGCCCTCACCACCAAGCAGCTCCTCGACGTCGACCGCCTCGACCCGCGCGCCGAGATGGAGCTGTCTCCGTCGATGCCGTTCCGCGCGCGGGGCCAGCGCCGGCTGATGATCATCGACGATCAGACGATCACGCCGCGGGCCGATCCGCAGGCCGATCCGTTGATCACGGGTGACCTCCGCGCCGCGAAGGAGCAGCTGATCGCCATCTGCCAGAAGCTCCCGGTCCGGCTCGGCCGGCTGTTCGCGCTCGGCAGCTGGGGCGATGCGGTGCTCGTCGCCCGGAGCGCCCGCGACCTCCGCGGGATCTGCCTGCTGCCGTGGGCGCTCGATCCGCAGATCGACCTCGACGGCAAGCGCCGCGCGACGCCGCTGTCGCAGAAGGAGTTCGAGGCCAAGATCCTCGCGTACGAGAAGCGGCTCGACGAGCTCGATGACCAGCAGATCCTCGCGAACGTCACCGGCGTCACGTTCGAGCGCCGCGGCGACCTGCTCGTCGTCGACGTGCTCGAGGAGGACGGCTCGTGGGATCAGCGCAAGTCGCTGCTGATGGAGCACCAGCTCGCCGCGATGGACCGGTTCTCGATGCTGCCCGGCGCGCCCTCGCAGCCCAAGCCGGCCGAGAACAAGCCCGCGGCGAACGGCGCGGCGGCGGCTCCGAAGGAAGCCCCCAAGCCCGCGCCGAAGCCGGAGCCGAAGGGCCCGCCGCTCGCCGCGACCGAGCTGGACGGCAAGGTCGTGCTGGTGTTCCCGGCGGAGCGCTTCGATCTCGATGTCGCCGCGGCGCTCGGCAAGCGCGACTGGGATCAGGTCGTCCGCGGATCGGACAACCTGACCGGATCGATGCGCGACAAGATCCAGCGCGACGGCGCGATGTGGATCGCGCCGCTCGAGTTCCTCTCCGAGGTCTTCATCGACGGCAAGCCGCTCACCAAGGCCGAGTTCGAGCGCGACGCCCAGACCGCCGAGGGCGTGCGCTCGCTCGACGTCCACTTCCCGCGGTTCGGGCCCGTCACGCTGCTCGAGATCACGGGCAAGGGACGGTTCGTCACCTCGGTCAGCGACACCCAGCGAGCTGCGCAGCTGGTGCGGTGATGCGGTGATGCGGTGATGCGGCGGTTCGGGTTCGGGTTCGGCGTGCTCGGCGTGGTCGCCAGTGCGATCGTCGCGCGCTCCGCCGCGGCCGCTCCCGACACGACCGAGCTCGATCACGGCACGGTGATCTACCAGCGCGGCGCGGCGCTGTATCGAACCGCCGCCCGCGGCGACACCAAGGGCACGGCGGAGACCGAGCTCGCCAAGCTCCCCGGCAAGAACCCCACGGTGCGCACGCTGCGCAGCGACGCCCGCGGCACCGTCCTGCTCGTCGAGGTCTCGGGCACGTGGTCGTGGCTGGCGCTCGATGGCCAGGCGCACACGCTGACCGAGCTGCCGTGCGCCGATGGTCCCGCGGAGCTCGCCGAGGACGGCCTGTGCGTGCTGTGCGGCGCCCGGGCGACCGGCCGGGCCGGGGGATCGAACACCGGATCGGTAATCGTCAACCTCAGGACCGGCAAGCAGGTCCCCGTCGCGCTCCCGGCCCCTCGGCTCGCCGGCACCGGCAAGCTCCGCAAGCTCGTGTGGACCGATGCGGCCGGGGTGTGGGCGGCGCCGATCACCGACCTGGCGCGCAAGACCCAGGTCGCGCCCGAGCCGCCGCTGCGCGGGTTCCTGCCGAGCCACGACGGCGCGCGGGCGATGGGCGTCTACGCCGACTTCGTCCACGAGGGCAAGCAGCAGAAGCCCGCCGAGATGCTCGAGGGCTTCGCGCTCGACGGCCAGGGCGCTCGCCGCAAGGGCCTGCCGTCCGCACTCCCGCTCGAGTGGTCGCACGACAACCAGTACGTGCTGATGCAGGACGGCACGGCCGCCTGCCTCGTGCGCGCGATGGGCGGCCAGTACAAGTGCTGGAAGGGCTACACCGCCGTCTCGCTGGCGCCGGATGGCTCGTACGCGCTGGTGCTCGGCGACCGCGATGGCAAGCGGGCGCTGCTCCGCGCCCAGCTCGCCGGGCCGTACGACGAGACCCCGGTGGTCGTCACCAAGCCCGTCGATGGCAGCGCGGCGGTGTGGATCCCGGCGGCTCCCTGAGCCAGGCCTCGCGACTCGAGGATGACTCATGGGGCGATCATCTCAAGAACCGTTGACGTGATCGTGGCCGTCGACGTGATCGGACCCGTGGTCGTGGTCGTGGCCGTGCACGTGAACGGGAACGCCCCCGTGATCGTGATCCGCACCGTTGACGGGTGAATCGTCGACGGCTGACGCAACCGTGAGCACGATCGGCCGATGGTCGGGTGATGCTCAGCTTCCAGAAGCTCCATGTGTACCAGCGATCGATCGAATTCCTCGTCTTGGCGCACCGCGTACGTAGCAAGATGCCCAAGGGACACGCCGACTTGGCGGATCAACTCCGGCGATCTGCGCAATCGATCCCGCAGAACATCGCCGAGGGGGCCGGACGCGCAACGCGAGCGGACAAGGCCAAGCACTACACGATCGCGAGGGGGTCAGCGATGGAATCGGCCGCGCACCTGGACGTCATGCAAGTCGACGAGCTGATCGATGCCGAACACTACGCACGGGGCATGGAGTTACTCGAGCGGGTCGTCGCGATGTTGACGAGGCTGATAGATCCCTGAGATCCCTGAGATCCCTGAGATCCCTGAGATCCCTGAGATCCTGAGATCGTCCACGGTGCCGATCACGATCACGGGGGCGTTCCCGTTCACGTGCACGGCCACGATCACGGGTCCGATCACGTCAACGTCAACGATCACGTCAAGAGGAGCGCCGTGATCAGAATGGCCAATTGGGTACGGCCTACGGCACGTAGATCGTGTCGCCGGCGAGCACGTAGATGTTCATGTCGAGGCGCTTGCCCGAGGACAGCGCGTCGTAGTCGAGCGGGATGGTCCGGACCTCCTTGGTCTTCGGATCGGCGCGGAACAGCTTCACCTCGGCGCGCTTGGCGAACCGGGTGAGGCCGCCGGCCATCGCGATCGCATCGGAGACGGTGACGAACTGGTCGGACGTGAAGACCCCCTGGCGCACGACCTCGCCCTGGAGCGTGAAGCGATAGCTCTTCCACGCCTTGACCGCGACGGTGACGAGCTCGCTGTTACCCGGCGCGAGCTTGACGAACTCGACGATCCGCTTGGCGATCTGGCCCTTCAGCGCGCTCGGCGTCTCGCCCGCGGCCTTGAGGTCGCCGACGAGCGGCATCGTGATCGTGCCGTCGGCGCGGATCGTCGTCTCGGTGTTGAGATCGCGGTTCTCCCACACGTTGATCGCGATCGTATCGCCCACCCCGAGGACCAGCTCCTTGTTCCGAGGATCGGGTTCCTGCGAGTAGTCGTAGAGCGGCACCTGGTAGGGGCAACCCGTGACGCCAACCAGCAGCCCCGACAACACGACGATCGACATGATCACTGCGCGCATGCCGCGGCAGTGTCGCGCGGGTATCAGGCTAGTTCCAGCCCCTGGGCGTCATGATCGCGCTCGGGAGCGAGCGGCTGGGTGATGAGCGCCTACTGGTTCGCGTTGCCGCGGCCATTGCAGCCACCGGCCTGCCTGTCGTAGCAGGCCGCGCCGGCCGCCGTGTACTCGATGAGCTCGGTGACCTGCTTCGGCGTGTCCGGGTACTTGATGCACGTCGAGACGATGAAGATCTTGAGATCGAGGTCTTGCGCCAGGTTGTTCGCGGCCGGCGCGACCTCGTCGTCGTTGTCGCGGATCGTGATCTCGAAGTCGGCCACGCCGTCGCCGTCGAGGTCATGACTGAACGCAGAGCTCGAGAGCCAGCTGGGCTGGGTGGTCGACAGGAGGGACGCGTCCCACAGACTGTAGCTCGTCGAGATGGTCGGACGCGCGGCGGTGAGCCCGGCCTCGGCACAATACAAGGCGGAGATCCCGCTTCGCGTGAGCTCGGTGGAGCGGCCCGACGCGAGCTGCATCCCGACGAGGACCACCGCCCCTGCGAGCAGCGAGGTGACGAGGACCATCGTGACGAGCATCGCGCTGCCGCGCTGGCGATCACGAGCGGGACGGTTCTTCATGGTGAGTCTCCAAGATTGCGGATCTCGACGGTCGACTTCAGGACGCGACGCCGAAAGGCATCAGGGGCGGTCGCGACAGGGTGATCTTCGGCAGCGGGACGGAGGAACGCACCGGTGACGTTGCGCATGGCAGTCCCCTCGATCGAGACCAGCGAGACGCGGAGGGCGCGAATCGGCCCGGCCAGGGCACCGGTGCCCGACGAGAACGCCCACTCGGTCGTGGCGATGCCCGTGTCCCCGTTGACGTCGACGCCGATCGCGATCTGCATGTCCTCGATGTTCTCGGCGAGCGGTTCCTCGTTGAGCCCATCGGCGTCGACGTCCATCAGGAGCACGTTCGAGATCCCATCGAACGTGCCGATCCGGAACCTGGCTCGCACCGCCCGGATCACGAGCGAGCCGACCGGGTAGCCGGCCGCGGGAAACAGGCCCGGCACGCACGCGGGTGCGACGAGGGTGACCGCGCCGGTCGAGGTGTTGACCGAGTTGACGTGGACGAGGTGACCGACGGTCGCGTTGGTGATGAGCAAGGTATCGCCGGCGGCGAGCTGGCTTGCATCGGTGACCGTGATGGCCGTGCTGGTCGCGCCACCGACGGTGTACGCCGTCCGCAACGAGGTCACGACCGCTCCGGACGCGACCACCACGTCCATCTGATCGGGCCCGGTGGTGCTGTTGACGACCGAGATCGCACCGATGGTGCACGTCTGGACGTCCTGGATGTTTCCCGAGGCCACCCCGGGGCTGAGCCCGCGCAGCGCATCCGAGATGAAGTCCATCGCACCGCGCACCGACGCCTCGGTGGAGGTCACCTGACGCTGCTCGCGATAGGCCTGCGCCATCGAGACCGCCACCGCGAGCACACCGGAGATCAGGATGGCGAACAAGGTCAACGCGACCATGAGCTCGACGAGCGTGAAGCCTCGCTGCGATCTGCGCCGGCTCATAGTGCCCTCTTCGAACGCAGCTGGACGTTCTTGGTCGTGCCGTCCTCGTTCCACGACACCGTGACCGCGTACTGGATCTCGCTGGGCGTGGTGACGATCGTCCACGTGCGCGTGAACACGCCACCCGACGCGCCGAGCGGATCGAGGCTCGATTCGGCCCCCGACGTCGGCAAGATCTGGGTCCGGATCGTCTCCATCCGGTCCTCCGCGAGCACGGCCGCTTCGGTGGTGTGTCGCGAGCCACGCGCGGCACGCGTGTTGACCGAGAACAGACCCACGAGCCCGACGACGGCGATGACCGCCAGCAGCATCGCGATCATGACCTCGATCAACGTGAAGCCGGCCTCGGCTCGCCGGGGGCCGTCGGGAGTCACGACGAGACGCTTACCAGGCCAGCCGCGCATAGGCGCTCCCGGTCGCGTGATAGACGAGCACGCGATGTTGGAGGATCTGCTTTGGATCGGTGAGGTACAGGGTCGCGGCCGTGGCCGAGCCGTCCGGGTAGAAGTCGATGTCGAGCTCCCCCGTGGTCTGCACGGGGGTCTGGCCCGACGCCTGGGCCCCGGCGACCGCCGCCCACAGCGTCACGGTGGACGGCAGCCTGATCCGTTCGACGAAGCTCGCGCTGTTGATGTTCGCCTGCGCCATGCCCACGGTGTTCGCCTGCCAGATGTCGATCTCGGGCGGAGTCATCTCGAGGTGGACCGCGGCGCGATGGATGCGCCGCGTGTTGAGCGCGCGGGTCCGGGCGAGGTTGAGCGAGCCAGCGAGCTGCTCGGAGAACGCGCTCGGCGTGACGCCGAACGTGGTGCTGTTCATCCCGATGACGATCGCCGAGACGATCCCGATGATCGCGACGACGATCGCCAGCTCCATCAAGGTGAAGCCACGCTGACCGTGGCGTGAGCGCTCAGTTGCCTTCATTGACCTTCTGGACGGTGCTGTCGAGGCTGCTCTGCAAGTACTGGCTGTTGATCGTCGAGCTGCCGTCCATGTTGCAGGTCGCGACGATGAAGTACCAGCCGTTCGCCGGGCTCGTCGGCAAGGTGAAGCCAGCGGGTGGAGACGGGTTGACGCCGGCCGCACCGATGGTGACCGCGTAGCTGCAGCGCAGCTGGGGCGTTGGCGACTGGAGGCCGAGGGCGAGCCAGGAGGCCGAGGACGTGCACGCCGCGATCGACTGCAGCTGCGCGCTCGGCGTGGTCGGACAGGTCGGCACGGCGAGGTAGCTCCCGGCCTCGCCCTTGTAGCGGTCCTGCTTGACGCTCACCTCGGTGAACATCGCCATGACCTCCGCGTCGCCCTTGGTCTTGCGCGCCTCCCGGAGGAAGAACGGCACGGCGATCGCTGCAAGGACTCCGATGATCACGACGGCGATCATCAACTCGATGAGCGTGAAGCCACGCTCCTCACGATCCACCCGCGCTGGACGCATGACCACGTGCCAGACTACCACACGACGACCGCGACAATCGATTTTCGATCGGTGAGGTGCCTCGATCCTCGTCGGTGTCAAGCCCGATCCACCCACCGGGTCCTACATCGGAGTGCGAGCGCTGGGGCCCGTCGACGATGCGGGGAGTTGTGGCTAGATTACCTACGATGCAATGCCGCTCGAGTTCGTCTACGATGGTCAGTATGACGCTTCGGAGTGTTGCTCATCGTGTTGGGCTCGGTGTTGTCGCAACGCTTCTCGCGATGCACGCTCGCGAGGCGCGAGCGGGTGCGTGCATCCCCGGGTTCGATTACGGCGTGTTCACGAACGGCAAGATGTCGCTCGAGAACTTCGCTTCCTCGGACAGCTTCAACTCGGCGGTCGGCGCGTATGCAGCGGGCGGCTGCGGCGGCAACCTGGGCACGAACTCCGCATCCTCCGGTGCGGCCGCCCTGCAGAACAACGCCCACCCCTGCGGCACGATCACGACCGGCGCGGGAGGAACGGTCACCGCGGTGGGCAACTCGAGCTTCACCGGCCCGAGCCTCGCGCTGTCCTCGCCGGTGACCCTGTCCACCGTCACGGCTCCCGTGCTTCCGGCGGGAGGCGCCGCCACCTTCGGCGACAACGCGACGCACGTGCTCGCGCCCGGCTTCTCGTACACCTCGATGAGCTGCTCGGGACCGAACACGGTGATCTCGCTGAGCGCAGGCAACTACGTCGTCACCGGCGACATCATCCTGAACCAGTGCAAGATCAAGGTCACCTCGGGGCTGGCGGTGGTCTACTTCAAGGCGCTGTTCGATGTGTCGAACTTCGCGACGATCAACGCGCCCACGACGTCGGGGCTGCCGACCAACCTGGTGTTCATGGGGACGACCAGCAGCACCAACGTGATCCACTTCTACAACACGGTGAAGGTCTACGCCGGGATCTACGCGCCGTCGGCCAGCGAGTTCCATATCGAGCAGTTCTCGGAGCTGTTCGGCGCGGTCGTCGCGGCGTCCTACCACGGCGAGAACCACGCCGACATCCACTACGATCAGGCGATGGCGAGCCTCGCCGGCGGTCCGTTCGCGTGCGCGGGCGAGGTCTCGCGAGCCACCCCGATCGTCGCGACGGTCGGCGGCACCTCGGCCGTGGTCCAGGGCACGTTCAAGACGCCGCCAACCAGCAGGACCACGATCACCGACACCGCCAGCATCGCGACGTTCTCCTACCCGTATCTCGAAGGTCACATGCGCGCACGCGCGGTCTCGTCGATCACCACCGCCGAGACGGCGTTCTCGGCGGGCACGATCCTGTTCGATGCCGGCGCCAGCGGCAAGATCCCGGCACGCGTCAACGCCGGGTGCGCGAGCTTCACCGGGACCTGCCGCAACGTGTTCACGAACACGAACAGCGTCCCGTCGGACGGACGGACGTTCCACCCCACGCAGGTCCAGCTCAAGGACAGCAACGCGAGCGCGATCGGCGCGCTGATCGCGCCGGCCTCGGTGGTCACCGGCATCACCGCCGCCAACTGGCAGACGATCGTGCGAAAGGTGGTCTCGGGCGGCCTCGGCGGCGTCGATCGCTCGACCGTGGCGGTGATCGGCCCCAGCGCGGTGGCGGGCACGACGACGCGGCCGACGATCGCGTACTTCGGCGCGACCGACGGGATGATCCACGCGGTCTGCGCGAGCACGGGCGGCACCACGGCCACCGTGGCGTCCCCGGGCACCGTCTGCCCGAGCCTCGGCACCGAGCTGTGGGCGTTCTTGCCCGGCACCCAGCTGCCGCTCGTCCGCAACAACGCCGCGCGGATCGACGGCTCGGTCCGGGTGCTCGATGCGTTCGGCGACTTCACCAACGACCCGGCCACCGGCAAGAAGAGCTGGCACACGATCCTGACGTTCCAGACGGGATCCTCGATCGGCAGCCGGCCGGGCGCCTACGCGCTCGACGTCACGGATCCCGCGAGCCCGATCATCCTGTGGGAGGTGACGACCCCGACCGCGCCGGCCGCGCAAGACTTCGGCACCGGGCTGGTGATGGCGGCCGGCAGGGCGACGATCAACGGGACGCCCACCAACGTCGTCGTCGCGCAGACCAGCAACGGCGGCACCGGCGGTGCCGGCATCGTGGCGACCGCGTTGCAGCTCGAGACCGGCACCGAGCAATGGCAGTTCTCGTATGCGTACCCGGAGACCCCGCGCGGCGGCCTGTTGAACCTCCCCTACCCCACGACCGGGATCCCGGGCGGCGCGACCGGCGTGGACCTGGTCGGTACGGGAGATGTGACCGACTTCGTGTTCGGTGACCTCTACGGCGACGTGTGGCGCGTCGATGCCGGCACCGGCGTCAGCACCACGGGTGCGACGACCCCGCTGTTCTCGTTCACGACCGACAAGCACCCGATCGGTGTCCCCGCGGCGGTGTTCAGCGCGAGCGGCTCGCTGTACGCGGCCTTCGCCTCGGGAGGCTATGACGATCCGACGGTCACGTCCTGGTCCCTCCCGAGCCAGTTCCTGATCGCGGTCAAGCTCAAGCCGACCGGCACCAGCTTCCCGCTGGCGGAGACCGCGACGAAGTGCACGACCTGTGACCTGATGCTCGCCACGCCGCTGGCCGCCAGCAAGGGGTTCTCCCAGGCGCTCATCGTGGGCAATCAGCTGTTCGTGACCACCGATACCACCGACGTCAACTTCTCGACGTTCGGCACGACGTCGGCCAACACCGGCAGCCTGATGACCGTCAACCTGGCCACCTCGACCAGCACGACGGTGGTGATCTCCGGTGGTGCGAGCTCGCTCGCCAGCTCGGGGACCACGCTGATCTCCTCGACCAGCGATCAGCAGAGCAAGCTGGCGACCAGCGCGACCTCGACCACCGGAACGTCGGTCGACAGCGTCGCGGTCGCCAAGATCACCCGCGCGCTGTGGCTGCGCAGCAAGTGATCTGAGCGGCGGGCTTCACGTCCGGGGGCGACCGTCGGTGTCGAGCTCGACGAGCCCGCCGGCGCCGACATCGCCCCGCGCCGCGAGGTCGGCGAGCGCCTCGCGCAGCGTGAGCTGCTTGCCGTCCTTCAGGTAGGGCACGTCCTTGCCGTCAGAGCCGCGCACGATCACCTTGGCGTCGCCGTCGCCGACGACGAGGTAGACCGCCTGGCCGGGGCGGAGCTGCTTGGCGGCGGCGGCCTTCACCTGCGCCTCGTTGACCTGGCCGACCTTGGCGACGTACGAACCGTAGTAGTCGAGCGGCAGGCCGAAGTAGACCAGCCGGCGATACTGGCCGAGCGCGGCCTGGGCGGTGGCGAACTGGCCGGGGAGCCCGAGGATCGCGCCCTGCTTCTCGCGGTCGAGCTCGTCGCGCGTGATCGGGGTCTTGGCCGACCACAGCTCCTTCACCTCGCGGTCGATCTCGAGCAGCGTCTGGTAGGTCGCGTCGGTGCGCACCGACGCGCTCGCGCTGAACGTGCCGTACTGCTTCGTGTAGCCGAACCCGCCGCGCGCGCCGTACGAGTAGCCCTTGTTCTCGCGCAGGTTCATGTTGAGCCGGCTCGCGAAGCCGCCGCCGAACACCGACGTCATCAGCGTGTTGGCGAAGTAGTCGGGCGCGGTGCGGCTGGGGCCGAAGTGGAGCTGCGAGACCTGGGACTGGGCCGAGCCCGGGATGTGGACGAAGAAGATCCGCCCGGGGAGCGTCTTGGGCTGGGAGAGCGCGGGCAGCTTCGGGGCGGCGCCCTTCCACGTCGCGAGCTCGCCCTGCTCGAAGTAGCCGCGGACGGCCGCCTCGGTCAGATCGCCGACGACGAACAGCCGCGCGCTGGCCGGCTTGAAGTGGGTGGTCGCGTACTGCTTGCAGTCGTCGAGCGTGATCGCGCGCAGCGAATCCTCAGTGACCACCGTGCCGAACGGGTGCGCGGGGCCGAACAGCACGGTGCCGGTGACGCGGCCCGCGACCGAGGCCGGGTTGCCCTTGGACTGGCGGACGCTCTCGATCCGGCGCTTGATCATGCGATCGAAGTCCGAGGCGCGCAGCCCCGGCGAGCGCAGGGTCGAGACGAACAGCTCGAACGTGGGCTGGAGGTGCTTGGTCAGGCTGCCGAGCGTCAGGCCGGTCGAGTCATCGGCCGCGTACGCGCTGACGCTCGAGGCGACATCGGCGAGCGCCTCGGCGTACTGCAGCTTGTCGAGCTTGTCGGTGCCCTCGGTGAGCATCGCCATGCAGACGCTCGCGAGGCCCTCCTTGCCTTTCGGATCGGTCATCGATCCGCCGTCGAAGTTGAGATCGAGCGAGACGATCGGCAGCGTGTGCTGCTCGACCAGGAACACCTTCACCCCGTTCTTGAGCGTGAACGGCTTGACCTTCGGCAACCGGAACGGCCGCGGCGCGCCCGCGGGCGGCTGCTGGGTGCGGAAGTCTTCGTCGGGAAACGCGAGCTCCTGGGGAGCTGCGGTCTGCGTGGCGTTGACCGGTGGCGGCATGGGTGCCTCGGGCTGGGTGGGACGGTCCGGATCAGGGGGTGCGGTTTCGGAGCCCGCGACCGGCGCCGGGATCGAGGTGGGGTGCGGTGACGGACCGCAGGCGACGACGGAGAGGATCGGCCCGGCGAACCAGGTGGCGATCGTGAAGATGGAGGCTGCGCGGGTCATTGCTTGGCTCCGGACGCATTCGGGTTCGTGATCACCGTGACCATGCGATCCGGCACCAGGTACTTCGCGGCGATGTCGCGGATCCTGACCGGGGTGGTCTTGCGGTAGCGGTCGAGATCCCAGGTCAGCTTGTCGGGATCCCCGAGGTAGTGGTTGTAGCCCTGCAGCGCCTGGGCGCGGCCGAGCGTGGTCTCGAAGCCGCGGATCGCGCCCGCCTCGTTGCCGGCGATCACGCGGCCGATCTCCTTGGCGGACAGCACCTCCCGGGTGATCCGCGCGAGCTCGCCCGCGACGATCTGCTTGACCTCGTCGAGGTTGGCCTCGCTGCGCAGCGTGACCGTGACGCTGAAGATGCCGGAGTACGTCGAGCCGTTCTGGAACGCGCTCACGCTCTGGGCGAGCGGGCGATCGTAGACCAGGGCCTTGTAGAGCCGGCCGCCATCGCGCGACAGCGCGTTCGCCACGATGTCGAGCTCGGCGTCGCCGTCGCCGTAGTTCGCCGGCGAATGCCACGAGAACTGGATCTGGCGGAGCTTCGCGAAGTCGTCCGACACCGTGATCGTGCTCGCCTTGATCGAGGGCGCGGCGACCGCGACGACCTTGGGCTTGGCGCTGTTCGGGAACTTGCCGAACCACTTCTCGATCAGCTGCTTGGCCTGGGGGACGTCGAAGTCCCCGACGATCGCGAGCGTCGCGTTGGCCGGCACGTACCAGGTCTTGAAGAAGCCCTGGACGTCCGCGACCGAGGCCGCGATCAGGTCCTCGTGCCTGCCGATCGTGAGGTAGCGGTACGGATGGCCCTCGGGGTAGAGCCCGGCGTAGTTCGCGAACCGGGCCTTGCCGTAGGGCTGGTTGTCGTAGTTCTGGCGGCGCTCGTTGCGCACGACCTCGATCTGGTTGTCGAGGCTGGTCTTGAAGTCGATCGGCTTGCCGTCCTTGCCGTTCGGCGGCTGCAGCAGGTAGCCCATGCGATCGCTCTCGAGCCAGAGGCCGGTCTCGAGCTGGTTGGACGGCACGGTCTCGAAGTAGTTGGTGCGATCCTGGTTCGTGGTGCCGTTGACGCCGTCCGCGCCGATCTTCTTGAGGATGTCGAAGTGCTTGTCCTCGCCGACGTGGTGGCTGCCCTGGAACATCATGTGCTCGAACAGGTGCGCGAACCCGCTGTGGCCGTGGACCTCGTGGCCCGAGCCGACGTGGTACCAGACGTTCACCGTCACGATCGGCACGCTGGTGTCGGGCGCGAGGATCACCTCGAGGCCGTTCGGCAGCACGTACTTCTCGAACGCGAGCTTGGGGTCATCGCTGGCCGGCACCTGCGGGCGCAGCTGCGCGATCGGCTTGCCGGCGTTGTCGCCCGGCGCCGGGGCCTTCGCGGGCGTCGGCTGGCCACCCACGCCGATCAGCGCGCCGCCCAGCTTGGCGAACCGCTCGACCGCGTCCGCCTTGAGCTCGTAGCCCGGCGCGAGCTTTTCGTGGCACTGGTTGCAGCTCTTGATCTTGTGGTCCTTGGCGAACGCCTTCATGGCGTCCTTCGCCGCAGCTTGCCCGCCCTTCTCGCACGCGGCCTTGACCAGCGTGGTCTTGAAGTCCTTGTGGGCGCACGGGGTGCCGGCCCACGCGGAGCCCGACATGAATACGACGACGAGCAGCGGAAGCGCTGCGACCGCGGTCCTGGCAATCCTCATGGCGCGCACCCTACTACAGCTCAGCTGTCGAGGGCGCCAACCAAGGTCGACCTACAGCTCGAGTGGCTGGACGCCGAGCACGACGTGGTCGGCGTCGACCGCATCGAGCCAGAGCAGCAACCGTCGGACATCGCCGTCGGCGACGTCGATCTCGATGATCCGGCGAATCGGGTTGCCCGCGAGGGTGCGCTCCAGATCCTGGTCGCACGACGACCACGCGGTGGCGAGCGGCGTCGAGCGGATCGGCAGGTTCTCGACCTCGACCGCTGCCCCCATGACGAACCGCGCGAACGCCGGATTTGCGGCCACGATCACACCGTCCGGCGTGAGCAACGCGAGCGGGAGCCGGCAAGCATCGAACGCGATCCGCGACAGCACATCGCGCCCAGCGCTCTCGGGCGGGCGCTGCTCGATCACGACGCGCTTGGTGGGGCCAGCGGCCTTCGCGCGGCGGCCGAAGCCGAGCATGTCCATCACGGTGCGGAGCTCGTAGATGAAGGCGGCCATGTCCTTGTGACGCTGGGCCGGCCGCTTCTCGAGGGCGTGGAACACGAGGCGCTCGAGCGCCGGATCGAGGCCGCCTTCGATCAGCTGCGAGGGTGGCTTGGCGATCTCGTCGAGGTGGCCGGCGAGGATCTTCTGGACGGGGCCGTCCCACGGGACCTGACCGCACAGCAGCTCGTAGAGCAAGATGCCCATGCTGTAGACGTCGGAGGCGGGCGAGGCAGGCTCGCCGCGGATGCGCTCGGGGGCGACGTAGTGGGGGGTGCCCGAGAGCGAGGTGGAGGCGCGCGAGGCGGTGAGCGAGCGCGCGAGCCCGAAGTCGAGCAGCTTGACGATCATCTTCGCGCGCTTGCCGTCCTGCTCTTCCTCGCAGATCAGGATGTTCTCGGTCTTGATGTCGCAGTGGACGACGTTCTGCTTGTGGATGTAGTGCAGGGCCTCGGCGACCTGGAGCACGATCTCGCAGGCCTTTCGGACGGAGAGCTGCTTCTCGCGGAACAGCACGCGGTTGAGGGGTTCGCCATCGACGAACTCCATGACCATGAACATCCCGACCTTCTCGTCCTCCCCGAAGTCGACGACGGCGGTGATGTTGGCGTGGGCCATCGCCGAGGCGAACCGCGCCTCGCGGTAGAACAGCTCGCGGGCCTCGTCGGTCTCGGCGACCTGGTTCGAGATGATCTTGAGCGCGAAGGT
>JAGSPR010000090.1 GCA_018262455.1 Deltaproteobacteria bacterium
CCGTCGAGGACGCGCAGCGAGCGCTCGACCTCGATCGTGAAGTCGACGTGGCCTGGGGTGTCGATGATGTTGATGTGGTGCTGCGCCTTGATCGGCGAGCCCGGGACGGCCATGACGCCCTTGGCCTTCTCGGAGGGCGGCCACTGGCAGAACGTCGCGGCGCTCTGGATGGTGATTCCGCGCTCGCGCTCGAGCTCCATGGAGTCCATCTTGGCGCCGACGCCATCCTTGCCTTTGACCTCGTGGATCGCGTGGATCCGGGCCGTGTAGTAGAGGATTCGCTCGGTCAACGTGGTCTTGCCACTGTCGATGTGAGCCGAGATGCCGATATTGCGAACTTTGGACAGGTCGGTGAGCACGGGAACGTCTCCTGCAGCGAGCCCTGGGGTCCCAGGGGAAAGCCCCCCGAGGTAACGCCCGAGGTATAGATAAGAGCGCGAGATTGCTACCTTGCAAAGCCCGGCTTTGCAAGCCCTGTCGACAACAGACCCTCCCTCGCGAGACCTCAGCGGATCAGGGAATCCCTGGAGTCCCGTAACGGCTTCAAACCACGTAATTCCAGAAAGCTGGGAGAGGCCATTTGATACCTTCGTTCGGAGCACGCGCCACCGCCGACCCCATGGACCACCTCGATGACAACGACGCGAGCGAGTTTGTCTCGGGGTCATTACCCCCGGCGGCCCTGACCAAGGTCGAGCGCCACCTGGCACGGTGCCGGGACTGCCGGACGCTGGTGGCCGCCCTCGCGGCCGATTCCGCCGACGACTCCAACGTCGCCACGGTGCCGCACGAGAAGCTGTCGCCGTCGCAGGTCACCCAGCGCCCGACCCGGACCCTGACCGTCGGCGACCGCGTCGGCCGCTACCTCGTCCTGACGACGCTCGGGACGGGCGGCATGGGGGTGGTGTTCGCGGCCTACGATCCCCAGCTCGATCGCAAGATCGCGCTCAAGCTGCTGCGCGCCGGCATCATGTACAATACCAAGGACGCACGTGCCCGGCTCCGCCGCGAGGCCCAGGCGATCGCGCAGCTGTCGCACCCGAACGTCGTCAACGTGTACGACGTGGGGGCCACCGAGGACGACGATCTGTACATCGCGATGGAGTTCGTCGAGGGCGATACCCTGACGACGTGGCTGAAGAAGTACCCGCGGTCATCGCGCGAGATCGTCGATGTGTTCTTGCAGGCGGCGCGGGGCCTGATCGCCGCGCACTCGGTGGGCCTCTTGCACCGCGACTTCAAGCCCGACAACGTGCTGGTCGGCGGTGATGGCCGCGTCCGCGTGATGGACTTTGGCCTCGCGCGATCGGTGATCGTCCCCGACGAGGCCGCGCTGCCCCGTCCCGAGCTCGCGGCGCTCAACGTCGAGCTCACCGCGACCGGTACCGTCCTCGGCACGCCGCGTTACATGGCGCCCGAGCAGTTGACCACGCCCAACATCGACGCCCGCGCCGATCAGTTCAGCTTCTGCGTCGCGCTCTACGAGGCGCTCTACGGGATGCACCCGCTGCCCGGTGCCACGTCGGTCTCGATGCTGGAACACGGCGAGAAGGCGCTGGCGCCTCCGGACGGGACGAAGCACTCGGCCACGGTCACCAGGGCGGTGCAGCGCGGGCTCGAACGCGATCCGGCGAGGCGATTCCCGACGATGGGCGCGCTGATCGGTGAGCTGGTGCCGCCGCCGCCGCGGGCGTCCGCGCGCTACGCGATGCTCGGCCTGTTCGGCCTCGTGGTCCTGGGCGGTGCCACGGTCGCGGTGCTCCGGCGGGGCTCGCCGGCCGACGAGCTCGCGCCGCTCGACAACAAGGGTGTGCAACCGCTGATCGATCAGCTGAACAAGAGCGAGTCCGAGCGTCGCCTGCTGCTCGCCCAGTTCAACCAGCAGCAGCTGGATCACCAGGAGCTGGTGGTGCTGCGCGACAAGCTCATCATCAAGGATCAGGAGATCCAGAAGCTGAGGGAGAAGGTCACCGAGCTCACCCAGAAGCCAGCGAAGCTTGCGAATGCCGCGCGGCCCTCGCAGGCCATGCTGGTCACCGCCGCGGTGTCGCAGGTCGAGGGCGATCTCGAGGGCTGCTTTCACGAGTGGAGCGAGCGCGTCAAAGGGGATGCGGACATGCTCGTCAAGCTCACGGTGACCCCGGAGGGGTTCGGCCACTCGTCGACCGCCACCGGGCCCGACTCCGAATTCCTCCGACTCTGCGTGGCCGAGGCGATCGAGCGCGTCCAGTACCCGGTGGGGCCCGAAGTGCTCGATCTCGAGGTCACCATCCAGTGGTCCGCGGGGCTGCTGAACCTGGCGGCCCGCGTCGTGGGCAGACGGCAAACCCCGAGCAGCCTGCTCGATCTGTGACCTTGGGACCGCGAGGGTCAGGCCACAGACTGACATCAGGTGCGAGTCAGCCATGTGACGAATCCTGCTGACGCCGCGACGCGTCGTGTAGTACGCAGAACCATGATCCGTAGCTTCGTGCCGGTCGCCTTGGCGGCCACGCTGGCAGCGGCCTCGTTCGCGAGCGCCGAACCCAAGTCGACCACCTCCGATCAGAGCGGTCCCACCGTGGTCGCAGGCAAACGCCTGACCGTGGTGACCCCGGTCGAGGCCTACGCGCCGCAGAACGCGGCGGCCACGATCTCGCCCACGCTCTACCTCGAGCGGTGCATCGGTGGTTGCGTGGTCCACGGCGGCAGCATCAACGACGCCCGGACGATGACGTCGTCGATCCCGAACCCCGGTGACTACAACGTCACCGAGTTCGAGAACGCAACCCAGCAGACCGGCACCGCCGCCGATGCCGAGTGGGGCATGTTCGTGGACTGCATGAAGGAGGTCTACTCGCCGTTCATGGTGAGCGTCACCGACCAGAAGCCGGCGCCGGGCGTCTCGTATCACCTCGCGCTCGTCGCCGGGAACCCCCCTGAGGTCGGTCTGGGCAACGACATCCTCGGCATCGCGCCACTCGCCGGCAACTGCGCGGCGTTCGACAACGTGATCTCGTTCTCGTTCGCCAACGCCCACCGACAGACCGATCCGATGGATCGCGCGCTCAACCTCTGCTGGACGGCGGCGCAGGAGAGCGCCCACGCGTTCGGCCTCGATCACGAGTACTCGTTCCTCGACGGTCGCTCGGCCTGCAACGATCCGATGACCTACCGGTTCGATTGCGGTGGCGAGAAGTTCTTTCGCAACGACACGGCCAAGTGCGGCGAGACCGAGGAGCGTGCGTGCCGCTGCGGCGCGACCCAGAACTCGCACCTCAAGATTCTCTCGGTGTTCGGTCCGGGCACGTCGATCGTTCCCGCCCCGACGTCCCTGGTGACCACGCCGGCAGCGAGCTCGGAGGCAGCGAGCTCGCTGCCCGCCACCGTGATCTCGTCGGCGTTCTCGAAGCGGGGCGTCGCCAAGGTCGAGCTCTACCTCAACGGCTTCAAGTGGGCCGAGGCGAAGGGCGGTGCGTTCGGTCGCAACGGCCAGCCCGCCTCGGCGTACGGCCTGACCCTGCCGCCCGGGGTGCCCGACAGCGTCTACGATGTCGTGGCGCGCGCCTACGACGATCTCGGCACGTTCACCGATTCCGCCAAGGTCACGGTCACCAAGGGTGCGGCCGGCGGTTGTGCGAGCGCCGAGGCGTGCCTGGCGGGCCAGAAGTGCGAGGCCGGCAAGTGCTTCTGGGATGCTCCGATCGGTGAGGTCGGCGATGCCTGCACGTTCCCGCAGTTCTGCAAGACGGGTCAGTGTCAGGGCACGGCGGACCAGCAGATCTGCACCCAGAGCTGCATCCCGGGCGTCTCGGACAGCTGTCCGGCAGGCGAAGGCCTGATCTGCGTCGCGCAAGGCCAGGGCCAGGGCATCTGCTTCTTCGGTGAAGAAGGCGGCGGCTGCTGCAGCACGTCCAACGGCAACGGCTGGGTCCCCGGTGGGCTCGCCGCGTTCGCCCTCGGCCTCGTGGTGTTCGGCCGGCGCCGGCGTTGCTGCCGATGAGGTCCGTGATCGCGGCTGCGGTCGTCCTCGCCTCGGCGTCCGCGTCGGCGGTCGCGGCGCCAGGTCTGGGGCTCGCCACCGTCGACATGCCGGCGCAACCGCACGCCACCGCGGCGACGATCCTCTATCTCAATCGCTGCGTTGGTGGCTGCACGATCAAGAAGGGTGGCGGCGATGCTCGCACCCACCAGTCGGACATCCCCGACGGGGCCGCGGGCCAGGATTTCACGCTGACGGAGTACGCGTGGGGCGACGCCGACTGGGCTTCGTTCATGCTGTGCATGCGCGAGGTCTACTCGCCGTATGGCGTGACCGTCACCGACGCGCTGCCGACCGCCGGTGAGGCCTACAACGAGGGCATCATCGCGGGCCTCGACAGCGAGCTCAACCTCGGGGGCGTCGGCGGCATCGCGCCGGTCACCAGCGACTGCAGCCCGTACAGCTACGTCATCTCGTTCTCGTTCGCGAACGGCTACGGACCGGGCAACTCGCAGTTCCTCTGTGCGGTCGCCGCGCAGGAGACCGGCCACGCGTTCGGCCTCGATCACTCGTACGAGTACGCCGATGGCCGCTCGGCGTGCACCGATCCGATGAGCTACCGCGGCGACTGCGGCGGTCAGCGGTTCTTCCGCAACGAGGCCGCGACCTGCGGGGAGTTCCAGCCGCGGGCGTGCCGGTGTGGCGCGACCCAGAACTCGCACCTCAAGCTGCTGTCCGTGCTCGGGCCGGCGACCCCGATCACGGCGCCGCCGGTGGTGAGCATCACGAGCCCGGCGGCCGACGCGCAGATCGCAGCCGGTACGACGGTGATCGCGATCGCCAGCGCGCAGCGCGGCGTGAAGGTGGTCGAGCTGTTCCTCAACGGCCACAAGTGGACCGAGGCGGCCGGTGCGCCGTGGGGTTCGAGCGGGCAGGGGGAAGCCGGTTATCCGCTGGCCCTGCCAGCGACCGTCCCCGATGGCGTGATCGACATCGTCGTCAAGGCGAAGGATGACATCGGCATCACGACCGAGACGCCGGCCCTCACGGTGACCAAGGGCGTCGCGTGCACCAGCGCGGACACCTGCGCCGAGGGCCAGCGTTGCGAGACCGGGCGCTGCTTCTGGGATCCGCCCGTCGGCGAGCTCGGGGACGTCTGCACCTACCCGGAGTTCTGCAAGAACGCGCTGTGTGCCGGCACCGCGACGGAGACGCGCTGCACCCAGCGCTGCCTCCCGGGGGCGGCCGGGACCTGTCCGGATGACTTCGAGTGCCTCCCTGACGCCAACGACGGTGTCTGCTGGCCCGCGAGCGCGATCGACGACCCCGGATGCTGCAGCTCGTCCCGCGGGTCTCTCGCGCAGAGCGGGCTGCTGGCACTCGCGCTGGCGCTTGTCCTCCAGCGCCGGCGTCGCTGATACTCGCAGGCGATGCGGTCGTCACGACTCGGGGTGCTGCCCTGCGTACTCGCCGCGCTGGCGGTGCAGCCCGGCCTGCGCTCGGCCTTGGCAGATACCACGGCCACGACCTCGATCGCCCAGCTCATGGTCCTCGAGCCCGGTGATGCGAGCTACAAGCTGTTCCACGGCGCGGTGTGGCTCGACCACGACAAGGCGGCCTGGAACTACCGATGGGGCGGGCTGCAGTGCAAGGGCCGTGAGCTCTCGGACACCAGCGTCGAGCTGCTGTTCGCGGCGTTTCGCTCCGAGTACCAGGTGGCCGTCGAGTACGTCGGCACCGAGTACAAGGGCAAGCCGTACCGCTGCCTCACCGGGTTCACGATCTCGAAGCGCTGAGACCGCTCAGCTGCCGGAACCGGCGGGCTTGGCGGGAGGCGCTGCGCCACCGGCCGTGACCGCGATCTGCGCCGGGCCGATCGAGTCGCGCGCGACCTTGGCGCAGCTGCGGATCAGATCGTTGTTGACGTTGCTCGGGCCACCACGCACCTGGAGGATGCACTTGGTGTCCTCGTCGAAGAACCGGTAGACGTGGACGTCGTCGACGCCCTGCGCCACGACCT
Organism: Deltaproteobacteria bacterium; assembly: GCA_018262455.1. The sequence goes on from JAGSPR010000090.1 coordinate 5,982, forward strand.
GGATGCAGGCGAACGAGCCCATCGACTCGTCCTCCTGCCGCTTCAGATCCTTGCACTTGGCGCGGAACCGGTCAGCGCTCTCGATCGTGTAGCAGAGCGCGGTCACGTTGCAGAGCACATCGCCAGGCAGGACGCCGAGCCGGCCTTCCTTCTTGAGCAGCGCCTTCTGATCGGCCTCGGTGAGCGGCTTGCCGCCCCGCGTGAGGTTGCACGAGGCCGCCGCCTCCGCTTCCTTGCTGGTGACCTCCTCGACGCCGAGCGGCTCCTTCTCGCCGAGCGCGGTCTGGTACGCGGCGGCATCGATCAGCTGGCTGCACGGGATCTTCGCCGACCCGGGGACCGGCGTGGAGATCTTCTTCGCCGGCACTCCCGCCGCCACCTTCGCCTCGAGCTCGGCTTCGGACTGCTTCCTCGCCTCTTCGGCACCGACGGATTCGCCCTTGCCGCACGCGGAGACGCTCACGAGGATTGCAAAGTAGATGACGCGCATGTCAGCCGGACCCTAACACGACTCCTGCCCGACGAAGATCCCGCGGCGACTAGCCACATTTCTCCAGGGGGGCCCCGGGAAGACTTGAGCGAGCGCCAATCGTCGGGCAGAGTCCGTGACCCACGAGCTTCGGCTCGTTCGCGCCCATAGCTCAGGTGGATCAGAGCAGACGCCTTCTAAGCGTCAGGCCGCAGGTTCGAGCCCTGCTGGGCGCACGTCGACGACAGAACGTCAACCCGCACGACCGGCAGGCCGGTCTCACAAACGCCCACCGTCCGCATCTGGACGCTCGATCTTGATCCGTTCGTGATCAGAGTGAGCGCTGGCGTCACGGCTCGCGTGAGGCGCGGGTAGTGCGGCCCACTCATCGTGCGTGAGCTTCTCATACGGTCCTTGTCAAGCTGAGGCGATCGCGCCCATACGAGAGGAGTGCTCTCACTGCCGCCGGCTCGACCACACGGAGAACGTGAATGAACATGAAATGGCTCGTTGGTCTCACTCTTGGAACGTCACTCGCCGCGACGGGGTGTCCGAGCATCGACAGAGATCCGGGCGAGGGAGAACCCCTGCCGACCGTCGAGTTCGATCCCGCGAACAAGATCGTTCCGTTCCCCAATAACCTCCTGCTCGATCCCGCGACTGGCAAGGTGAACCTGCCGGCGCAGTGCAACGAGAGCCCGACGTCGAAGGCGCTGCGCGAGGGCGTGCTCAACACGCTCGACGGCTTCGGCACGTTCGAGACCGCCATCAACGTCACGTTCACCGAGCCAGTGGACCAGGCTTCGCTCACCGGCAACGTGCTGGTGTTCAAGCGCACGAATGCCGCCGGTACCCTCAACATCGATCCAAAGACCGCGCAGCCGTTGCCGGTCGTGTTCATCCCGAACACCACGACCCGGTTCGACGCGAGCTGCGCGAACCCGCTGACCGTCAACCAGATCACCATCATTCCGCGCGTGCCGCTCGACCAGAAGTCGACGTATGTCGTCGCCGTCCTCGACGGCGTGAAGACGGCATCGGGCGCGCCGTTCAACCCGTCGTTCACCTGGGGCCTCGTCCGCTCGAGCACCGCGGTCGTCAAGTTCGACGCCAAGGGGAATGTGACCACCAATCGCACGCCGCTCGACCCGGCCGATCCGGCGCAGCTCGCGCAGCTCCAGGGCATCGACCTGCTGTGGAAGGCGCACGCCAGGGGCGTGTCGTTCCTCGCCGCGGCTGGTCACCCGAACACCTCCCTCCTGCTCATGTGGGAGTTCAACACCCAGACCGTGACCGACGCGCTCGATTCGACGGTCGCGGGCACGCCTGCGGCGAGCTCGCTCACGACGCCCCCCCTCGTCGGGGTCTCCCGGGTGAATGCGGCTGCCAATGGCGAGGCCTTCTTGAACGCGGTCTTGCCGAACCAGTGTCAGAACCAAGGTGGCCCGCTGCCCTGCCAGAACGTCGGCGAGGTCCTGAAGGCCGGGTTGCTCGGCAAGCAGTACCAGATCGACACGCCGAATCCGCTCACCGGCGGATCACCGGTTCCCGGTCCGTGGGGCGATCCCATCAAGCCCGCCGTGGTCCACGACCCTGCCCTCGGGGGCGGAGCTGGAGGCGGTGCGCCGATCGGCGTCCTGATCGCCACACCCATCACCGCGATCTGCGCCTCCAACTGCCCCACGGTCGTGTTCGGACACGCGCTCGGCAGCTCCAAGACCACCGTCTTTGCGATCGCTTCGCAGCTCGCGTCCGCGGGCTTCAACGCGGTCGCGATCGATGAGGTCGCTCACGACAGCCGTGCAGTGCGGGTCTCCGACGACGCCGCGAAGGGCTGTGCCGGAACTCCGACCCCGGCGACTGCTCCGCAGTGCTTCGCAGCGTTCCTGTCGACCAACCTCGCCGCCGCCCGCGACAACATCCGGCAGTCCATCATCGACCATCAGTCGCTGATCGCCGCGCTCAAGGGATGCGGCTCGAGCAACTGCGGTCTGCTCTCGGCGGATCCCGCGAAGATCGTGTACATGGGCCTGTCGCTCGGTGGGATCACGGGCAGCGCGGTCACCGCGACCTCCGACATCAAGGCAGCCGCCCTGAACGTGCCCGCGGTCGGCTGGATCGACATCGTCGAGAACACCCAGTCGCTCGCGATCCGGTGCTCGGTGGTCGATGGGTTGATCGACGCCGGCATCTTGATCGGTGACAAGTTCGAGCCCAACCCAGGCGTCGGCCTGTGTCTCGGCGAGGAGTGGAAGCTCCAACCCGGTTATCGCCAGTTCTCCGTGATCGGCCGCTGGATCCTCGATCCCGCGGACCCTGCCAACTTCAATCAGAGGCTGGCCTCCAAGCGGATCCTGATCCAGGAGGTGGTCGGTGATCAGGTGTTCCCGAACCTCGCGACCGACAACGCAGCTGCCCTCGTCGGGCTCGCCGGGATGACCGCGGACCCGGCGGCGTCGCCCACTCCGCCACCGTCCGCCGCGATCGGAATCACCAACGTGTTCGTCAAGTATCCGACGCTCCCCGCGGATGCCGGATCCGGATTTCCCGGCAACACGTTCGACCATGCGTCCTTGTTGCGCCCGACCCCGGAGTCGGGCGTCGCCGGGCAGCTCGGCACGATCCGGCTCCAGACGGATGCCATCACCTTCCTCGTCCTCAACCGCTAGGCCAAGGCCCCCCATGAAGACCCTACGGACATCCCTCTTCATCGCGCTCGGCCTCGGAGCTGTCACGAGCGTGGCCTCCGCGAACGGCTTCTTCATCTTCGAGCACGACGCCAAGCCGACGGGCCGCGCCGGCGCGGCAGCCGCCACCGACGTCGACGCCTCGGCGATCGTCTACAACCCGGGCGGCATCGCGGTCGGCAACGGCACGCAGATCCAGATCGGCGGCGCGCTGATCGCTGCCAAGGGCACGTACACCGACAACTCGAGCTCTCCGCAATCCACCTCCACCGACAACGCACCGGCGGTAGTCCCCTCGTTCTTCGCGACGACCCGGCTCACCGACCTCATCGCGGTCGGCTTCGGCGTGCACCTCCCGTTCGGGCTCGCGATCTCGTGGCCCACCGATTCGCCCCAGGCCGACGTCTCGCTCAAGTCCAGCCTGCGCACGTACTTCCTCACGCCGGCAGTCGGCTTGAACCTCAACAAGTTCGTCCCGGGGCTCTCGCTCGGTGCCGGCCTCGATCTCGTGCCCGCAACGGTCGAGCTCGAGCAGGCGGTCACGTTCGGAGACACGGTCGGCAACGCCAAGCTCGGCGGCAAGGCGTTCGGTGTCGGTGCGCGCGCGGGCGTCCAGTTCGTCCCCGAGGCACTCAGCGCCCTCAAGCTCGGCGTGGCGTGGCGCAGCCAGATCAACCTCGACTTCAAGGGCGACGGCGACTTCGACATCGCCGAGCCGTTCCGCTCGCAGCTGCCGCCCGACGGCGAGATCGCCACGACGATCAAGCTGCCGCAGCAGTTCACGGGCGGTGTCGCCTATGACGTGCTCCCCGCGCTCCAGCTCGAGGTGAACGCGGTGTGGACCAACTGGTCCAAGTTCAAGGAGATCAACATCGATCTCCCAGGTGACGCCCCGAACCAGGTCCGTCCGCAGGACTACAAGAACACCGTGACCCTGCGGGTCGGTGCCGAGTACAAGCTGCCCAAGCAGCATGCCGCGGTGCGCATCGGCTACATCTACGATCCGACGCCGATCCCCGCGACCACGATCTCCGCGACGCTACCGGACGCGAACCGCAACGACGTCACCGTCGGTGGCAGCTACTCGTTCGGCAACTACGACGTCAGCCTGGCGGCGCTCGCGGTGTTGCCCTCGACGAAGTCGACAGCCAACGATCCAGCCCGCCCGTACGAGCCGTTCTTCCAGGGCGAGTACAAGGTGTCGGCGTTCGTGGCGTCGTTGACGCTGTCGACGCGGTTCGGTGGTGGTGCTGCCCGACCGAGCGCTGGTACCGGCACGATCACGCGCCGCTAGCTCAGACGAGCCTTTCGTCGATGAGCTCGATCTTGCGCCACGCACCCGAGTGGAACCGGAGCATGGAGGCGAGCGCCACGAGCACGAAGTAGCCAACGACGCAGATGATCGCGCCGATCGCGCCCCCGCCGAGCTTGACCACGACGTAGCTCGCCGGCGCGAAGACGAGCCAGGAGAGCACGAGGCGCATGACCGCGATCCACATGGTGTCACCGGCTGAGCGGAGGGCCTCGGAGAGTGTCAACCCGATCGCATCCCGAAGGCCGGGATCACGAAGCTCGAGGTCGTCCAGTACTACCTGGCGGTCGCGGAGGGTGCTTTGCGCGGGGTGGCGCGCCGTCCTCAGATCCTGAAGCGCTACGTCAACGGCGTCGAGGCCGAGCCGTCGCCACGCGGTCGAGATCGTGGTCAACAACCGCGCCCAGCTCGTGTACGTGGTGAATCTCGGCTGCGTCGACCTCAACCCGCACGCGGTCCGCAGCGAGGACATGGATCGGCCCGACGAGCTCCGCATCGATCTCGATCCAGTGCCCGGCGTGCAATGGCCGCAGATCATCGAGATCGGCAACGTCGCGAGGGAGGTCCTCGATGAGCTGGGGCTCGTCGGATGGCCCAAGACCAGCGGCTCGCGCGGCGCGCACATCTGGGTACGGATCGCGCCCGAATGGCCATTCACGGAGGTCCGCCGAGCGGCGCTCGCGTTCGCGCGAGAGGTCGAGCGGCGAGCACCCGCGCTCGCGACCGCGAAGTGGTGGAAGGAAGAGCGCCACGGCGTGTTCGTCGACTACAACCAGAACGCGCGCGATCGCACCACCGCGAGCGCGTACTCGGTGCGGCCTACACCCGACGCGCGCGTGTCGATGCCGCTGTCGTGGGACGAGTTCGTCATCTGCAACCCGGTCGACTTCACGCTGAAGACGGTGCCGGCGATGTTCGCGGCCTGCGGCGATGCGCACGCCGGGATCGACGCAGCGGTCGGCCGGCTCGACAAGCTGCTCGAGCTCGCAGCGCGGGACGAGGCCGAGGGCAAGGCCGATGCACCGTGGCCGCCGCACTTCCCCAGAGGAGAGCGCGAGCCACCGCGGAGGTCGCCGTCGCGCGGCAAGCCGAAACGATCCAAGCTGCCGGTGATCACGATCGCGCAGGCCAGGCAAAAGGCCGACGCGCTTGCGGGTCTCGAGCGCTGGAAGGCAAAGTACCCCGCGATCGTGCCGCTGCTCACTCCCGAGCACATCCTCGTCGACACCAACCGCGGTCGCGCGAGCGCGTGGTACCGCATCCGGGTGAACCTGATCGACGTCCCCGAAGCCGAGCGCCCCCCGCAGGAGCCGCCGGATCCAGACTACGACCCGAAGTCCGAGTACGCGGGCTGATTCGGTACAGCGCGATCAGCTGCCGAAGATCTTCACCAGCTCCAACGGGGGAGTGACCTCGAGTTGATCATACCGGCAGTCCGCGGGCGGCTTGTCGGGGCGCCAGCGTTTGAAGTGCGTGCCGTGGCGAAACCGGTTGCCCTGCAGGTGATCGAACGAGACCTCGCACGTGAGCTCGATCCGGATCGGCACCCACGACAGGTCCTTGCCCCGCGTCCACCGGCTGGTCGCACCGGGGAGCCGCTGCTGAGCGGCGGCATCCTGAAAAACTGCCCAGTCTCGCCACGGATGGGTGTCCTGCGCGTTCTCGGCGTACGGCCGGAGGAGGTCCGCCAGGGCCTCGCGCTCGGTCATCTTGAACCCCGAGCAGACGCCGACGTGATGGAGCACTCCGTCGTTGTCATAGAGGCCAAGCAGCATCGAGCCAAGGAGCTTGTTTTTGCCGCCCTTGTACCAGCGGAAGCCACCGACGACGCAATCGGCGGTGCGCTGGTGCTTGATCTTCAACATCAGGCGCTTGCCGGGCGAATAGACGAGGGACTCGGGCTTGGCGATCACACCATCGAGCCCCGCGCCCTCGAACCGCGCGAACCAGTCGGCGGCGAGGTCGCGATCGCGGGTGACCGGGGTGAGGTGGATCGGGGGTCGCGCGCAGGCGAGGGCGGCCTGAAGCCGTGAGGAGCGCTCGCCCTGCGGGACCGCACGCAGATCCTCATCCCCGAGCGCGAGCAGGTCCCACGCGACGTACGACGCCGGGTGCTGCTCGGCCAGCAGCTTGACGCGTGACGCGGCGGGGTGGATGCGCAGGAGCATGGCCTCGAAGTCGAGGCGACCTTGGGTAACGATGACGACCTCGCCGTCCAGGACGCAGCGGTCGGGGAGGTTGGCCCGGAGCGACGCTTCCAGCTCGGGGAAGTAGCGGCCGAGTGGCTTCTGGTCGCGGCTCTGGATCATCAGCTCGTCACCGCTCTTGAACACGAGCGCGCGAAATCCGTCCCACTTTGGCTCGAACAGCCAGCCGTCTCCGATCGGCAGCTCGGCCGACAGCTTCGCGAGCATGGGCTCGACGGGCGGCTGGAATGGTAGCTGCAGCTTCACTGCGTCACGGTACACTGGGGCAATGCGAACGGCGATGGTGGTCGGGCTCGTCGGGCTCGTCGGGCTCGTCGGGCTCGTCGGGCTCGGGCCGAGTACTGCGCACGCCGACCGCGAGCTCTGCGGGCCCGCCGCGAAGTATCGCGGCGCCACGATCGATCTCGACGTCAAGGACGCTGATCTCCACGAGGTGTTCCGCATGCTGTCCGACGTCGGACGGGTCAACGTGGTCCTGCCGGACATCGTCCACGGCAAGGTCACGATGCGGCTTCGGCGCGTGCCATGGGATCAGGTCGCTTGCACCGTGGCTGCGGTTCACCGGCTCGCGATCACCGTGCAAGGCAACGTGCTGCTCGTGACTCAGCGCCCCGCAGGTTGAAGCGTCAACTGCGGAGCGGCAGGGGCTGGCCAGCTTCCACGAACTGCAAGGACACCGAGTTCAGGCAGTAGCGCAGCCGGGTCGGCGGCGGGCCATCATCGAACACGTGCCCGAGGTGGGCATCGCACCTCTTGCAGCGGATCTCGACGCGCATCATGCCGTGGCTCACATCCTTGATCTCGGTGACGTGCTCGGGGTCGAACGGCTGGAAGAAACTCGGCCACCCCGTGCCGGACTCGAACTTCGCGTCGGACTTGAACAGCGGAAGCCCGCACAGCCGACAAACGTACACGCCGGCCTGCTTGTTATCGACGAACAGCCCGCAGAACGGGCGCTCGGTCCCCTGGTGCAGGATCACGTGCCGTTCTTCTGAGGTGAAGCCAGCCGCCAGGACGTCGACGCGGTCATGGGCCAGCGGCGTGACGTCGTAACCGGAGCGCGAGGTCGTCATCCCGCATGCATACGCCGAAACGGGGGCCCGAGCCGACTCGATCCATTTCGGTCCGCAGCGGAGCAATGATCGAAATCACCCTGAGGGGAGATCCCCCCTGACCCGTTACTCCCAGCTGCCGTCGTCGTAGTAGACCGAGAAGCTCGGGTCAGCCTCGTAGTGGCCTGAGACCCAGGTCCACTCATTGCCGGCCCACGACCACTGTCCGGTCACCCAGATGTAGCCAGCCTGGGCCGGATAGCTCTCGACGATGATCTGCGGGCGGATCCGGACATCGAAGTAGCGCTGGCGGATCACCGGCCGCGTGTACGTGCGGCTGACGCCCCCCTGGAACACGAACCGTCCGTTGCTGACGTAGATCGGGCGGCGATCGACGACGCGGCGGTTGGCGCGGATGGGCCCTTCATAACGCCGGCGATTGTCGCGCCGGTTATCGCGGACCGTCCTGCGATCGTCGCGGTCCCGGTGGTCACGCACGACCGGACCGCGGTCCCGGCCACGGCCGCGGCCATGATCGGCGATCGAGGTGCCTCCCGCGAGAGTCACGAGGAGGACCGACAGGGTGATGAGACGCCGTTCGATGAGTCGTCGCATCCGACCAGCCTATCAGCATTTTTCCGAAACGTTCGAGGGGCCAGGGTGTGACCCCGGCCCCTCATTCCGCACACCTTCAGCTCAGTCACACGGCTGATCGGACACCGGCGACTGGTAGTAGCCGTCGTACGCGTTGTCGTATCCGTTGTCGTAGTTCGAGCTCGAGTACTGGTAGCTCGGGTCGAGGTCGTAGTGACCCGACACCCACGACCACTCGTAACCGTTCCACTGCCACTGACCGCCGACCCAGATGTAACCCGAGACCGGCTCGTAGTTCTCGGCCAAGATCTGCGGGCGATAGCGGTAGTCGGTATAGCGGTACTGGATGACCGGGCGGCGGTAGTTGTACGAGACGCCGCCGTTGAACACGAACCGACCGTTGCTCGCGTACACGGGCCGGCGGCGCTCGATCACTCGTCGGGTCGGCTGCACACGGACGGCGTCATGGCGACGCGTGCCCCGATGGTCGCGAACGACCACGGGAGCCTGATGACGATGCTCCCAGCTTCGGCCACTGTCGCGATGATCGCGCGACCGACCGCGGTCGGCCATGGCGCTGCCGGCCGACACGGTGAGCACGAGGAGAGCGAACGAGATGATTCGGCGCATGACCCGGAGACAAGCAGCCCCCATGCCACGCCCCGATGCCAAGCAATCTCGATACCTTGGGGCTGGGGGCCTCGAGCCTTGGAGGGACATCCTGCAGAACCCGCAGTCGGGACTGCAGCTCCTGCAGTCCCGGCAGACGCTCGGGTCAGTCGACGCCGTATTTCTTGAGCTTGTCGTAAAGCGTCCGCTCGCCAATGCCGAGCATCTCGGCCGCGCGGCGCCGGTTGCCACCGACAACCTCGAGGGCATGCAAGATCGCCTCGCGCTCGAGCTCGGCAAGCGGGCGCACTTCATCGGACTTGGCGGCGGGCTTCGACTCGCCGTCTTCGACCCAGATATGCGAAGCGTCGATCGCGTCACCGTCCGCGAGGATCGCCGCGCGCTCGAGTGTGTTCGCGAGCTCTCGTACGTTGCCTCGCCAGGTTGCGCCGAGCAGGCGCTTTTCGGTGGCAGGAGCGAGCTTTGGCATCGGCCGCTTGAGGTCGCGCGCGATTCGTTCGAGTAGGTAACGTGCGAGCGGGAGCAGGTCCTGCTTGCGGTCGCGCAGCGGAGGTAGCTTGATGGGGAATACCGCGAGCCGGTGATAGAGGTCCTCGCGGAACCGGCCATCGTCGATCATCGCGCGGAGGTCGCGGTTGGTCGCAGCGATCCACCGCACGTCGACCTCGAGGGTACGGCTGCCGCCGACGCGCTCGAACCGACGCTCCTGGAGGACTCGGAGTAGCTTCGCCTGGAGCTCGGGCTTGAGCTCGCCGACCTCGTCGAGGAAGAACGTTCCGCCATCTGCAAGCTCGAGCCGGCCGCGCTTGCGCTCGACGGCCCCGGTGAACGCGCCCTTCTCGTGCCCGAATAACTCGCTCTCGAGCAACTGCTCGCTGAGCGCCGCGCAGTTGATCGCCATGAACGGCTTGTTCGCGCGCGGGCTCTGCTGGTGGATGGCGCGGGCGGCGACCTCCTTGCCCGTCCCACTCTCGCCGAGCAAGATCACGGTGGCCGCGGTGCGCGCGACCTTCTCGATCGCCTCGACCACGGGGCGCATCGCAGGATCGCCGTACGTCAGCGGCGGGCCGGATGGCTCGACGACCCGCTCGGTCCCGTCGACCCGATCCTTGAGGCCCCGTCGCTCGACCGCGCGCGACACGAGGAGCCGCAGCTCGTCGGGGCCCGAGATCGGCTTCTGAAGGTACTCGAACGCGCCAAGCTTCATCGCCTCGACCGCGTTGTCGACCGTGCCGTGCGCGGTCATCATGATGACCTCGACCTCGGGCTGCTCGGCGCGGACTTTGCGCAGCAGGCCCATGCCATCGAGCCCGGGCATCTTGAGGTCGGTCAGCACGAGATCGAAGCCGCGTTCGTCGAGAAGCTTCGCGGCTTCCTTGCCATCCTTGGCGGCCACCACGGTGTGGTTGTCGAGCTCGAGGCTGTCGGTGATGAACTCTCGCAGGCCGGCTTCGTCGTCGGCCACCAGGATACGTGCCATTGTCAGCTCTCTGGAATCTCGGCGCGAAACAGGGCGCCGCCGCCGGGGTTGGTGAGCACTGTGATGGTACCGCCGTGCTGCTCGATCACGCGGCGCGCGACCGCCAGTCCGAGTCCGGTACCCTGCGTCTTGCCTGTGAAGAACGGTTCGAAGATCTTCGCGCGATCTTCGTCTGCGACACCTTCGCCGTGATCGGAGATCTCGAAGACTAGCCGCTGGTCTTCGGTGCGGACCGAGGCGACGACCGGCGGCCCGGCCGCGAGCGCGTTGTCCACGAGGTTCACCACGACCTCGCGGATCCTCGCCGCGTCGAGCGACCAGGTCCGCGGCGCACGCTCGGTGTCGACCGTGACATCGCCAGGCATGCTCGTCGCTGCCTCGCGCAGCAGCGCGCCGGGATCGACGTGCTCCCTCCGGATCGCGCCGGTCCGCACGAATCGCAGCAGATCGTTCGTGAGCTTCTCGAGCCGCACCGCCTCGTCGACGACGCGCTCGGCCTTGGAGCGTGGCTTCTCGCCGACTGGCAGCATCGCGGCGAGCAACTGCGCGTTGCCCTTGAGCGAGGCGAGCGGGTTCTTGATCTCGTGCGCCAGCACGGCGGACATCTCGCCGAGCGTGGCGAGCCGGCGCTCGCGCTCACGCTCGCGCTCCTCGGCGTTGCGGCGCGCCTCTCGCAGGACGAGCACGATCGCGACACCGAGCAAGCTCGCGGTCGCGACCGCACCGATCCCGAGCGACAGAGTCGCTGCGTCGCGCAGCTCGGTCGCCTGGACTGGCTCGAGCTCGATGATCACGCGCCAGTTTCGACCGCCGTTGCGGAGCCGGCGAAATGGCCGCACCTGGAGCCTTAGCCGGCCGTCGACCTCATGGAGCCGCTCGTTGCCCGCGATCGTCTCGGCAGCTCCCGTCCCGATCGCGGTCCCGACCTCGCTCACGACGTCCCGCCCCTCGACCATCGCGAGGTAGCGAAGCCCCTCATCGCCGTGGGTCCGCAGCATGGACGACAGATCGTCCGACGTCGGCGGGCCTTCGAGGTCGGCGAGATCGGCCCGGACGGCTTGCTCGAGTGCCTGCGCCTGACCGCGGCGAACCGCATCCGAGGCGGCGATCACCGACGAGCGAGTGGTCCACACGGTCGCGATCAGCCCGATCCCGATCAACAGGAACGCCACGACCACCGACCACCCCGCGAGCGGAGTGACACGACGGCCGCGTTGGGCCCCCGCCAGGGGGACCCCCGCCGCAGGGTTCAGCCGATCTTTGCTGCGCGGTGGACCGCCGTCGATCGGATCGGG
>JAGSPR010000342.1 GCA_018262455.1 Deltaproteobacteria bacterium
ATCTCCGCCGGGCTCCCGGCGCTCCTGGTGATCACCGGCTCGGAGGTGGCGCACCTGGTTTCCGAGGCCCGCGATCTGCCGGCGCTCGCCGAGATCCCGATCCTGGCGGTGGTGCCGGCGATCCCTCCCACCGCCGTGGCCGAGGCCCTGGCCGCCGGCGCCACCGATGTGGCACGTCTGCCAGTGGTCTCCTCGGTCCTGTCGGCGCGCTGCCGCAACCTGATGAAGCTGGCACGCCGCGATACCGCCGGCGCGATCGCGCTCCTCAAGATCAACGAGGTCCTCACGGCGGGTGGGGATGACGCCGAAGCGCTCGTCAAGGTGCTCGACATCACCGTGGGACTGCTCGGCTTCGAGCGCGCCTCGCTGCTCGCGCACATCGAGGGCTCGGAACACGCGTTCGTGATCGCGGCGAACGACGCGCAGCCGCGATCGCAGTTCACGCTCGCGATCTCGGAGTACCCAGAGGTCGCCGAGGCGATCCGCACGCTCGCGCCGGTGCTGATCGACGATGTGATGCTCCATCCGCTCACCGCGAGCATCGCCGAGGTGCTGTCCTCGAAGCAGGTCCGCGGGATCGCGGTGTTCCCCGTCCAGTGGCGCGGCCGCCCGCTCGGCGCGATGCTGCTCCGCAAGCGGACCCCCGGCGTCCAGCACATCGGACCGCGTGGTCTCGACCTCGGAAAGCTGATCGCGAGCATCACCGCCGCACACCTCCGGCACGGCGCGGTGATCGAGAGCCTGCGCGATCAGACGCACAAGATCTCTCGTGCGCGCTACGAGGCCGAGCGCCGGCTGCGAGGCATCGACTCGCTGAAGGAGCACTTCGAGGCCGGCGCCGACGGTGTGGTCGTGCTCGACGATGCGGGGCGGATCCTGTTCGTCAACCGCGCGGCCGAGCGCATCACCGGCTTCGCGCGCGACGGCCTCGTTGGCGGCGAGCTCGTCGATCTCGTCACCGGTGACCAGCGGGACCAGATCGCGGACACCGTCGCTCGCGTGCTCGCGGGCGTCAACGTCGACGCGTTCGATCTCCAGCTGTCGACGACGAGCGGTGCGCCCGCCTGGGTCTCGGTGTCGACCTCGACGGTGCTCGCGGGTACCGGTGCCGTGATCCTCGCGTTTCGCGATGTCACCGCCGAGCGCGCGCTGGAGCACGAGCTGCGGTCGACGAAGGAGTTTCTCGAGCGCTTGATCGACTCCACGGTCGACGCCATCATCGCCGCCGATCTGCGCGGCAACATCATCCTGTTCAACCAGGGTGCCGAGCGGCTGTTCGGCTATCGCGCGCGTGACGTGATCGGCAAGCACCGTGTCTGGGAGCTCTACGAGGACAGCGGCGCGCGCCAGATCATGCGGATGCTGCGCTCGACCTCGTACGGCGGGGTGGGGCGGCTCGAGCAGACCCGCCGCGAGGTCCGGATCGCGTCGGGCGAGATCGTGCCGGTGAGCATGACCGCGTCGACGGTGTACGAGGACGATCGCGAGGTCGCCACGGTCGGCATCCTGACCGACCTGCGCGAGCGCATCCGTATGGAGCAGCGGCTCCTCGATGCCCAGCAGAAGCTGCAGCTCTCGGAGAAGCAGGCGCTCGTCGCGGAGCTCGCCGGCGCGGCGGCCCACGAGCTGAACCAGCCCCTGACGTCGATCATGGGTTACGCGCAGCTGATCGAACGCCAGAGCGCCAAGGACGCCCCCCACCTGCGGGCGGTCGGGGTGATCCTGTCGGAGTCCGAGCGCATGGCCGGCATCGTCAAGAAGATCGGCAAGATCACGAAGTACGAGACCACCGACTATGTCGGCTCCGCCCGGATGCTCGATCTCGATCGCGCGGCTCCGGACTTCATCGATCCCGCGATCCCGGTTCCCGCGGATGACTCCCAGACGGGCGAATTCCACGCCGTGGTCCAGCCCGACATCAAGCAACACGCGAACCTGGCGGAGCTCGTCGAGCAGAACGTGATCAAGGACCTGGGGGACAAACCATGACGCCTACGGTCGAGGCACAGCTCGCGGCGCTGCAGGCGCTCGCCAGTGAAGTCCCCAACATGTCGACGGAGCCCTCGCTCGTCGAGACCGCGCTCGAGATCCTCGGCACGCTGTTGCCGGGGCGCTCGATCTGTGTGCGCGTACTCGACCTCCGATCGCGGGAGCGAGCGCGTGCGTACGTCCGGGGCGCGAAGCTGCGCGACGGCGTCCTCGATGAAGGCGTGATGATCACCGAGACGGCGCTGGCGCACGCCAAGCTCAAGACCGCGGTCGCGGCGAGTGCTCGGCTCACCGTCCGCACGCGTTGGGACTCGCCGTTCACCGGGATCGCGAGCGGCTTCGCACTGCCGCTCGCGGCGGGCGGCGAGCTCTACGGCGTGCTGGATCTCGGTTACGCGCCCGGCGTGTCGTCCGAGGTCGAGCGCCTGGCCGACGAGCGCGCGATGACCGCACCCGTGGCCCACCTCGCGTGCGCGCTCCGCACGATGCGGCTCCAGAACGATGCCCTCGGGCTGCGCGACTACCAGGCCCGCCTGCTCGAGAGCGCGAACGCGCTGATCCTCGGGATCGACCGGTCGTGGCGGATCACGGTCGTCAACCGTGCGCTGCTCGAGCTCACCGGGTTCGAGCGCGACGAGATGCTCGGCCGCGACGTGCGCGACTTCATCTCGGTCGACCAGCGCCAGTTCCTGACCAGCGCGTTTGCCGCGGCCTTGCTCGGACAACATCACGCCGCGGTGACCGTGGCCCTGCCGACCCGGCGCGGTGAGACGGTCCGCACCGTCTGGAGCATCGCCCCGGTCGGCCGCGCGGGCGCGGTCGACGGCCCGATCGACGCCGTCGTCGCGATCGGCCAGGACCAGTCGCAGATCGAAGCGCTGCAGCAGCAGATCGTGCGCGCCGAGCGCCTCGCGACGCTGGGCGAGCTGGCCGCGGGCGTTGTCCACGAGCTCAACAACCCGCTGACCTCGATCACCGTGTACGCCGAGTACCTCGTCCGCAAGCTCGAGTCCCAGGGCGCCGAGACCTCGGACGTCGAGAAGCTTCGCAGGATCGGGGCGAGCGCTCAGCGGATCCTGCGGTTCTCGCGCGATCTCGTCCAGTACGCGCGCCCGTCTGGCCGTGACCTCGAGCTGGTCGATCTCGCCCACGTCGTGCGCCAGTCGGTGTCGATCTGCGAGCACCTGGTGGACCGCGGGGGGATCTCGCTCTCGGTCGAGGTCGATGACCAGCTGCCGGCGATCCAGGCGATCGCGGGCCAGCTCGAGCAGGTGCTGATCAACCTGATCACGAATGCGGTCCACGCGATCGAGAGCGTCGAGCGCGATCCCACGCGGCCCCCCGGAGCGGACCGCGTGGTCGTGCGCGCGGTGGTCGACAGCCCCTCGACCGTGCTGGTCGAGGTCTCGGACTCCGGCCCCGGCGTGGGGGATGAAGACCGACAGAGGATCTTCGAGCCGTTCTTCACCACCAAGCCCGATGGCAAGGGCACAGGGCTCGGTCTGCCGATCGTGCGCAATATCGTGGAGCAACATCGCGGCCAGATCAGCGTGACGCGATCCGATCTCGGGGGCGCGGCGTTCCAGGTGATCCTGCCAGTGCTGTAGCGGAGCGCTGTCGCCGATCTCCGAGTGATCTCCACGGGATCTCTCCGTCCGGTACTCGGACAGAAAGGTTGCCACCTCGATCGAGCCTGATAAGGTGAATTCCGCATGAAGCCGGAAGTCCTGCTCGAGCTCCTCGAAAACGCGGCCGACCAGCTCGGGATCCGCGTGAGCTACGAGGCCCTGCAGACCAGCGGCCTGCCCAACGGGCACGGTGGTCTGTGCCGCGTCAAAGGCCAGTACCGGATCATCATCGACAAGCGAGCCACCTCGGAAGAGCGGGTGATCACGGTCGCCACGGCGGTCGCCTCGTTCGATACCAGCGAGCTCGAGCTGCCCCCGAAGGTCCGCGAGGTCCTGCGGACCTACGAGGGCACCACGAAGCGGCACCTCGGCGCGGCCTGAGCGAGGCTTGCCGGAGGCGTGATCGAGGCTTGATCGACCAGAGCGCGCTATGATTGGCGCGTTCGATGGCCAAGCGGATCACCCGACCATTCGCGCTCGCGCTCGCGCTCCTCGGGGGAGCCTGCGAGCGCACCCCCAAACGCGAGCTCGATCTTGATCTGATCCATGTGCCGGGTCCCGCGCGGATGCGCACCGACACCGTGGGCGAGGGCAAGTTCGCCGGCTCGGCCACCTTCGTGCTCGTGGATGCCGAGAACGCCGCCTCCGAGGGCGCCTACGTGACACTCGGGGGCGAGCTCATCGACGCGACCGGCGCGGACGTCGGCACGCTCAACGCACAGTCGCTGTGGATCCCCAGCCACGAGTCGCGGACGTTCGCGCTGGTCGACGCCGAGCGCAAGCAGCGGCCGGAGACCACGTCCGCCCGCGTCAAGGTCCGCGGCGCGCTGGTGTCCAGCGCACCGCCCACCGCCCGGATCGAGGAGCTCCACAGCTTCGACGATCACGGCCAGGTCGTCGTCCAGGCCTACCTGGTCAACGACGCCAACCGCGAGGGCCAGGTCATGGTGGTGGGCGCGTTCTATGACGCCAGCAACCGGCCGGTCGCGCGACCGTTCGTCGTCGTCAAGATTGGCGCCAGCGGGCCCGGTGAGCCAGGCCGCTGCCCCGACACCATGGAGGACAAGGTCCCGCTCGTGTCACGCTGCAGCGTGCGGTTCGTGGGGCCCGCCGGCGCCAAGCGTGGCACGATCTTCGTCGGCGATGCGGTGTACTAAGGTCATCTAACTTGGAGACCGTGGACGTTGGGGTGGGCGTTGACGGCGACAGCGACGGCGACGTTTCACGATGACGTTGACACATTCCGGGGCGGACGGCGTCGGCACGAACGTGCGGCACCCACCTGAACGACGCAGTCAAAATGACCCGTCGCCGTCGTCGCCGTCGCCGTCGCCGTCAAACCCCACGCCCACCATCACCCCCGCGCCCACGTCCGCGTTCATCGTCCCGACTTCAGGGAAGAACCTAGACGCGTCCGACGAGGCCGCTCAAGTACGGATCGTTGGCGATCAGATCGGTCAGCAGCTCGCGGAGCTCGGCGCGCTCGGCGGCCCCGAGCTCCGGCCCGGCCGTCGCCTCGACCAGCCGATCGATCGCCTGGCCGGCGGTCAACCGGCCAGCGGCGATCTCGGCGGCGAGTCCGTCGATCGCGGTCTGCGGCGCGGTCCCCGCGACCTCGGTGAGGCCATCGGGCCCATCGGGCCCATCGGGCCCATCGGGTCCGTCAGGCCCACCGGGTCCGGAAGGTCCGGAAGGCCCTGAGGGGCCGCCTCCGATCCCGCCGGGTCCGCCGATGGTGCTCATACGCGCAAGCCTCGAGCCACGACCATAACAGGGTATCGCATCGAGCAGCGTTGTCGTCCGCTACTCGCGCGGGTTGCGTGGCAATCTACGCCCCTCATGAGGCTCCTCATCCTCGGAATCGCAGCGGTTCTCGCGTGCAGCGGATCCCCTCGCGCGACCGCTCCACAAGCCCCGCCGGTTGCCCGCGATTACCCAGCGACGCGCTGGATCCCGGCCAAGCCTACCTATGCCCTGTCGGCTCGCAGCGTGCGCGACGCGCAGCGCGCGATGCTCGACGTCATCGACTCGTTCGGCATGTTCGGCGATGTCGACGCCGGCCAGGTCTCGGGCGCGCTCGGCCAGCTGCTCGGGGTCGATGCGCTGTCGGCGCCGGCCCTGACCGCGATCGGCGTCGACCTCGCCGGCGGCGTCGCGGTGTTCTCGCAGGCCGTGAACCCGACCTTCGTGATCCACCTGGCGGATCCCGCGCAGATGCAGGCGTTCTTCGAGCAGCTGCGGCAGCGAGGCATGTCGACCCAGTCGGTGGTCGTCGGGGGGGCGGAGGTGTTCACCG
The DNA here is from genome assembly GCA_018262455.1 of Deltaproteobacteria bacterium. Next base: position 5,914 of record JAGSPR010000342.1, read on the forward strand.
CGAGGATCGATCGCAGCCTCAGCGTCAGCTGGGTGGTGGTCGACGACTGGATGTGGGTGCACTTCACGCTCCCGATCGGCCCGGACGAGGGCACGGCCTGGTTCACGGCGAGCCGCCAGCCCGGCGCGCCGACCTGGACGGCGGACTGGAAGTACGCCAGCCAGCTGCCAGCCGAGCAAGCGACGGTGATCGGGTTCCTCGACCTCCGCGCGGTGATGACCACGATCTCGGCGCGGATCCCGAACGCGCTCGCGTGCGCGAAGCTCCTGGAGCCTGTCGGCCGGGTCGCGTTCGCGATCGAGGGCGATGGCCACCATGCCGGTGGCCGGATCTCGCTCGACCTCGGCGGCGCCGCCGGGGGCATCACGCGCGCCATGATGCCGCCGCCCGAAGGCTGGGATGCGGTGGCCACGCACGCGCCGCTCGCGGTGCAGTGGAACCTCGATCTGGCGGCGGTCCGCGGCTGGCTCGCGCCGTGTGGCGAGACCATCGATCTCGATCTGGCAGGGCTCGACAGCTTCGGCGTCCGTACGGCGCGGGTGGTGCTGCAGAGCCTGGATCCCGACGCCAAGAGCGGCACCGGCGTGATCTCGCTCGACCTCACCAGCAAGCGCTACTTCGCCGGGCTGCTCGATGAGATTCCGCTGCGCTCCAGGTTCGAGTCCAGCCGAACCTACGGCCCTCACGCGGGGCGCTCGCTGTCGATCCCGTTTGGACCGACGCTCGACTACGTGTTGACCGACAGCCTCGCGCTCGCCGGCATGGGCGAGGGCCTGCTCGCACGCGCGGTCGGCAAGGGCAGCGGGGTGGCGGGGGCACCGGCGCGCAGCACGGTGATGGCGCTCGATCTGATGCCCCCCGGCCTGTCGCGCGACGCGTGGGTGTTTCTCCTGCGAGCTGCCCGGATCCCAGGGAGTGACAAGCTCGCCGACCGCCTCCTGCGCTGGCGCGACGGGCACCTCGTGTTGACCGTCGAAGGCACCCATCTGGTGTTCCAGGCATCGGGTAACCACAGGTGAGTGTTCAGGTCGATCATGTTAGGGTGCCGGCCGTGGCACAGGCCCCTGTCGTACGGCTGCGCGACATCACCAAGAGCTATGGGAGCGGGCTGGCCCGGACCCAGGTCCTGCGCGGGGTGAGCTTCGATGTCGACCCCGGCGAGTTCGTGGCCCTGGTCGGCCAGTCGGGCTCGGGCAAGTCGACCCTGCTCAACATCATCGGCGGGCTCGACACCCCGGATGCAGGCGAGGTCGAGGTGCTGGGCGTCGAGACGCTGCGGGTCGGCGATGCCCAGCGCGCCCGGCTGCGCAACCAGTCGATCGGGTTCGTGTTCCAGGCGTTCAACCTGCTCGATCACCTGACGTGCCTCGGCAACGTCACGATCCCGGCGGCGTTCGCGCATGGCCGGAAGGATGTCGAGACGCGTGGGCGCGAGGCGCTGCGGCGTGTCGGGCTCGCCGACTTCGCGCACCGGCGCCCGGGCGAGCTGTCAGGCGGCCAGAAGCAGCGCGTCGCGATCGCGCGCGCGCTGTTCGGGGCTCCGAGCCTGCTGCTGTGTGACGAGCCGACGGGCAACCTCGACTCCGAGAC
>JAGSPR010000712.1 GCA_018262455.1 Deltaproteobacteria bacterium
ATCTAATGGTGCCGCTGCGCTGCCCACACTGCGACGGAGCCTCGACGAGCTATGGCAAACTCTCCGACGGCAGTCTCGTGTGCCTCGTGTGCGCCCGTTCGTTCACCTACCGGGCGTAGCGCCGCACCATGATGATCCCGGCGGTCTGGCGCGCGATCGAACAGCAGCTCCGCGCGGCGTCCCCGGCCGACGCGGCCACGACCGACGATGGAGGGCGCGGGCGGCGCTGACCCCGCATGCGCCTACATCGCCCCCTTCGCGCTTTGTCCAGCGCTGGCTCCCTTGCTGAGCTCGACGCCGAGCTGGCATCGAGGTCGCGTCGATGCTCTACGATGAGAGCGGTGACCGACGAGCACGCTGGCGACCCGCGCGATCATCCGGCCGGCTTCGCAAAGGATCAGCGAGTCGGCGTCGCGGTCGCACCGCCGAACGCTGAGGCCGCGTTGAAGCGCGGAGCGCGCGTGGCCGATCGATGGTTGGTGCTGGTCCTGACGTTCTTCCTCGTAAGCCTCGGCATGTTCTTGGCGAATCCCCTGATCGGGATCGTGCCCCTGATCGCGAGCGTCGTTGGCTTCGTTGTTCAACAGCGCAAGGCGCTGAGGTACAGCAAGGCTGCGTCCCTATGCACGACGGGCGCGAGTTGCACCCTGGACGTGGAAGACATGTTGCTGGTGGCCAACGGTCAGACAGCGATGAAGCTGACGCTCGGTCCCCGAATCAGCCGAGACTTGCGGCAGCAGCGGCTACCTGCGGCCCGTGCCGAGTTGCGCAAGCCGTAATGTGATGCGCCGGATGGCCGACCCGAGCCACGCCTGCAACCGCGGCAGGACGCATGGGAGCCAAGGCGGTCTATCTCGAGCGCGAACAGCGCGTGTGACCACGTCAGCGGTTGATCGCGACTTCGATGCGACCAAAGACGACCCCGGTCATCCGCAAGGCCGGAACCACCGCGTTGCCCGGTTGTGCTGATATCGTCGCCGCATGGTGGGCGCGCGGTTCCTGTGCTTGCTGGTCGTCGCCTGCGGTAACGGTGAGCCTCACCCGTCGAGCGCATCCGTCGCCGGCGCTCCGGCAACTGCGTCCAAGGTGGGAGCCACAAGCGTGGCCGTTGCAGATGCGGCGGTCAGCGACGGAGATCGAGACCTCGAACGCGTGCGCGCCTACTTCGACAAGCACCATCCGCAGAAGAGATGGCAGCTGGGGCCGAGTCGAATCGACAGCGTCGAGATCCAGCACGTGTTTGCTGGGCGGCGCTTCTACTATGTCTTCTCCGCCGTGCCGATGGCACCAGGTGCCAACATCGACACGGTCCAGGACGCGTATCGAGAGCGCCTGGCCGAGTTCCAGGCTGCGTACATCTCGGAGACCGTCGCGATCGACGATCGTGGGGTGATCGAATCGCTGAAGACGATCGCGGACTACAACCGACTGACCTCCCCAGTCACGAACGAGAGCGAGGTCACGACAGCGGCCGCGGCGGTGCTCTCACTCGACAGCACCGGCGGCGTGGCGCCGGGTGTGATCTCCGCGGCGCAGGTCAAGTTGACCAAGACCGGGGATGGCTGGAGTGCTTCGGTCGACGTTACGGATCGGTTCGCGGGCTCGGTCGCTTTCGACGTCGCCGGACGGATTGCTGGGCTTGGCAAGCAGTACAACGGCCCCAAGCCGCCCCGAGCGCACGTCACCCGCTAGGTCTCTGTTTGCGATTCGCGCACGGTTTCTCAGCGACGTAGAGTAGTGGCCTGACGAAGCAACCACAAACGCGGTGGACACACGGCCGGGACGTCGCCGTCATCCTCACCTCGGTGTCAGTGCTGCTGCCCCTCGCCTGCCATCCGAAGCCAGTGGTGGTGCCGGGCTACTTCACCGCGCAGCGACCCGCCAACGCGCCTCCTACGTGCGAGGAGACGCTCGCTTGCTACGCGCGCTGCGTGCCGCAGGTCGAGGAGTGCATGCTGCGCTGCGAACAGTGCGGGGTGTCGCGCGAAGTGGCCCGTGCCCGCGCGGTCTCGAACTGCGCCGCGATCAAGGAGTGCGCCGACCCCGTCTGTACGGAGCAGCAGTGCGCGCCGGAGCTCGCGGCGTGCAAGGCACGGTACGTCGGCGGGCCTCCGGTGATCGATACGTTCTGCCCGCAACGATGATCAGGTTCTTCGGGTCTTCTACGCGCTCGTCCTCGTTTCAGCACTCAACGTGGTGCTGGTCGGTGCCCTCGGGCGCAGCGTTGCTATTGGGTCGCGAACACGACCGCCGACCAGACGTCGATTTCCGAGTCCTTCGCGACGATCGAGATCTTGTCGCCGCGAGCCGAGAGCGCAGCGGGGTAGTCGACGAGGGTCGCGGGCTGGCCGTCGATGCGTGCACGACACCGGATCGAGTTGTCGGCAGCGAGGTGGGTCAAGGAGAGGTGCATCGCACTCGTCCCGACGAACGTGGCCATCTGTTTCAACGTCGCGCGTCAGCGTCGGCGTCTCGGTGTAGCCCGAACACCAGATCGCAATCCGAGCAGACGACGAGCAGCGCCACGATCCGCAACACGCGTCGATCGTACCACCGCGACGTTCGGCGCATTCAGGATCGTTGGGGAGATGGCCCACGGGGAAGGTCTTCCACTCGGCAAGCCCGAGAAGATGGGCAAGGCGCTGGACGGCAGGACCTTCGAGCTCGGCAAGCGTCACGCTCGACCGCCCGTTGCTGGTGGCCCTGGCCCGTCACTGACGTCCCGGC
>JAGSPR010000713.1 GCA_018262455.1 Deltaproteobacteria bacterium
CGCGAACTCGTCCTTCTCGGCGTTGGTGACATCGACGAGGTCACCAACGGTGAGCGCGGCCAGCTGATCGAGCGGGACGCCGAACATCTTGACGCCGGAGAACGCGCCGCCGCCGACCTCCTCGACCCACATGTCGCCGGTGCGCGCGCCGAACGCGTCGATCGCGGTCACGACCACGCCGTGGAGCTCGACCGCCGTGCCCTTGGGCATCGTGTCGTTCTGGACGGCCTGGATCGTCACCGAGCCGCCCACGGGCGCATCGACGCCCGGCTGATCATCCCCGCTGCCACCACTTCCACGACAGGCCAAGAGCGAGAGACCGAGCGAGGCGAGGATCGAGATGCGCATCAATAACTCCAAGGCCGAGAGGGGGACGGGCCGTCTGGGGACCAGGTATTGCCCGAGTTCGGACGTGCTGTATAGCCAAAAAAAACGCCCGCCTATGCGGCGGGCATCACACGAGATCGTGAACTTTTCGAGCTGCTGCACGGACGCAGCGGTCGCTGACAGCTACGCGGTGGGCTGGCCGTTGAGGCCGACCAGCTCGACGAACGCCATCGGCGCCGCATCGCCCTTGCGGATCCGGGTCTTGAGCACTCGCGTGTAGCCGCCCTTGCGGGTCGCGAAGTGCGGACCGATCTCGGCGAACAGCTTCGCGAGGGCCACGCGGGTGGTGACCGTCTGGCGCGCCATCCGCTGCGCGTGGACGATCTTGGCCTTCTCGGCCGGGGTGGCCTTGTCGCCCTTGGCGACGAGCTCCTGCACGGAGACGCCCCACCAGATGATCGGGTCCGCGTACCTTCCCAGCTCCTTCGCCTTGGCCTCGGTGGTCTCGATGCGCCCGTAGGTCAGCAGCGCGGTCACGAGGTTGTTGAAGAGCGCCGCGCGGGCGGGCGCGTCGCGGTTGAACTGTCGGCCTGATAGTCGGTGACGCATGATGATCTCGCGGTCGTGAGGTGATCGGTCGGTAGGGTACGGAAAATCAGGGCTTCTTGAGCGGGTTCGGACCCGGCCAGTTGTCGAGCTTCATCCCAAGCTGGAGACCCATCTCGGCGAGCAGCTCCTTGATCTCCTTCAGCGACTTGCGGCCGAAGTTCTTGGTCTTGAGCATCTCGGACTCGGACTTCTGCACGAGCTCGCCGATGTACTTGATGTTGGCGTTCTGCAGGCAGTTCGCCGAGCGCACCGAGAGCTCCAGCTCGTCGACGGTGCGCCACAGGTTCTCGTTGAGCTTCTCGGCGGCCTCGTCGCGCGGCGCCTCGACCGGCTCTGCCATCTCCTCGAAGTTGATGAACAGGTTGAGCTGCTCCTTGAGGATCTTCGCGGCGAACGCAACGCCGTCGTCAGGGCGAACCGAACCGTTGGTCCAGCACTCCAGGGTGAGCTTGTCGTAGTCGGTCTGCTGGCCGACGCGGGCGTTGGTGACGATGAAGTTCACCTTGCGGATCGGCGAGAACAGCGCGTCGATCGCGATCGTGCCGACGGGGAGCTCGCTCGAGTGACGCTCGGCCGGCTGGTAGCCGCGGCCGGTCATGATCGTCAGCTCCATCGCGATCTTGCCGTCCTTGGACAGCGTGCAGATGCGGTGGTTGGGGTTGAGGCAGGTCACGCCATCGACCAGGCCAAGGTCACCCGCGGTGACGACGCCCTCGCCCTGCTTGTCGAGCCGGACCGAATAGGTCTTGTCGGCCTCGACCTTGAACAGGGTCTCCTTGAGGTTGAGGATGATGTCGGTCACGTCCTCGACGACGCCGGGCAGCGAGGTGAACTCGTGCAGCGCGCCTTCGATCGCGATGTGCGTGATCGCGGCGCCCTGCAGCGAGGACAGCAGGATGCGGCGCAGCGCGACGCCCAGGGTCGTGCCGAAGCCGCGCTCGAGCGGCTCGCACGAGAACTTGCCGTAGGTCTCCGACCGCTCCTCGATCTCCAACGTGCGTGGACGGATGAGGTCACGCCAGTTCTTGGCCATGAACGCGGTCTGCTCGGGGGTCGGTTCCATCTGGGTATCTCCGGAATGGCGCGCTTTCATCACGGCCACTCAATGGACGGGTTCGAATCCGTCCGGTACCGACGAGCGGAAGTGCTCGGCGGCTGGGCGTCACGGGACGCCCGGAAGTGGTTACTTGGAGTAGAGCTCGATGATGAGCTGCTCGCGAATCGGCAGGGTGACGTCCTCGCGCGAAGGCAACTGAACGATCGCGCCGCGGAAGTTTTCCTTGTCGAGCTGGATCCACTGGGGCACGCCACGACGATCGACCGCCGCGAGCGCCTCGTTGATCCGCGCCATCTTCTGCGACGACTCACGCACCTGGACGATGTCCCGCGGGCGCACGAGGTACGACGGGATGTTGACCTTCTTGCCGTTGATCGTGAAGTGGCCGTGCCGCACCAGCTGGCGCGCCTCGGCGTGATCCGACGCAAAGCCCATCCGGTAGACCACGTTGTCGAGGCGCCGCTCGAGGAACTGGATCAGCAGGTGACCCGAGACGCCCTTGGCGCGGAGTGCCTTGTGGTAGTAGCCGCGGAACTGGCGCTCGGCGATGCCGTAGATGCGCTTGACCTTCTGCTTCTCGCGCAGCTGCTCGCCGTAGTCCGACCGCTTGCGACGACGGCTCTGGCCATGCTGGCCCGGCGGATACGAGCGGCGCTCGTACCCACACTTGTCCGTGTAGCAACGCTCTCCCTTGAGGAAGAGCTTCATGTCTTCGCGCCGGCAGAGCCGACAA
>JAGSPR010000091.1 GCA_018262455.1 Deltaproteobacteria bacterium
GATCGGAGAGTTCTCCTGCTGCCGGATCTCCTCCTTCACCACCTCGCGTTCGACCGCGATCATCTCGGGCCGGAACATCAGATTCCGCATCCGCTCGGCCTCGAGCTTGATCGCGAAGTCGAGGTAGTCCGCGGGCAGCGTGTTGATGTAGTGCGTCGCGTCCTCATCGGTCTGCGCGTTGACGTAGCCGCCGATCCCGTTGATGAACTGCGCGTGGGCCTCGGCGCGCACGTGCGCGGTACCCTTGAACATCATGTGCTCGAACATGTGGGCCGAGCCCCGCCGATCACGCGGCTCGTCCTTGCTGCCGGCGTGGTACCAGACCTGGACCGCGACCACCGGCGCGGCATCGCTCGCGAGCACCGCGACCGCGAGCCCGTTCGCCAGGGTGAAGGTCTCGATGGTCGGCAGCTTGCCGATCGCTCCAGGGCTCCGCCCCCCTACCGGCGCGCCGGCAGGGTTCCCCCCGATCGCCTTGGGGGCCGGCGGCGCCTTGGCGGGCTCCTTGGTGGGGGCCGGCGACGGAACGGGTTGTGGCGCGGGGGCTGGCGTGGGTGCAGGCTGTGAACCTGCGAGGCCCGGAGCGATGACCAGCGCGATCGCGGCTACCATGGCAGTCACGACCGGCATCAGACGTCCCATATGATCTCCCTTCAACGGTCCGCGGACACTACCAAGGCCCCCCACCAGGGGGACCCTCCCCGTGAGGATCTTTCGATCCTTGCTTCGCGCGGACCGAGCCGGATCGATCCGGCTCAAGCCCAGAGGGTTGCCAGGCCGATCAGCCGGACTTCGCGCACTTACGGATCCAGACCGCCCGGATGGCTAACTCCCGACGAAGCCTTGCCTGGATTTCACAATTATCGGAATTCTCCTGCTTGACTGGAACTTTACGCCGAATATAGTGGGCAGGTAACGCGGCTGAACGGAGCCGCAGGAGTGAGGTGAGGCCGTGGCACGTGTGCAAGCTTCTCAGCAGGATGAAGGCCGGATGATCGACGTCACCGGAGTGAAGGTGTTCTCAGCGACCAAGGCCAAGGAGCGCGAGCTGCTCGGCGAGCTGATCACCGACTGGATTCGCAGCCACCCCGATCACGAGATCGTGGACAAGATCGTCACGCAGAGCTCGGATTCCGAGTTCCACTGCCTCACGATCACGCTGTTCTACAAGCACACCAAGGCATAGGCTTGACCGGGGTGCCCCGATCGGGTACCCACGTCCCTCCCCATGGAGAATACGTTCGGAAAGCCAGTCGAGGTCGAGGTTCGCGACAGCCTCGAGAAGGCGATGAAGATCCTCAAGCAGAAGATGTCCAAAGAGGGCATCCTGCAGGAGCTCAAGCGCCGCCGCTTCTACGAGAAGCCCAGCGTCAAGAAGAAGCGAAAGACCCGCGAGGCGCGCAAGCGGCTTCGTCGTGAGATGAAGCGCCGGGTCATGCCGGCTCCGCAGCGCTGAGCGCACGCCCGGGCCGATGGCCGACTGGGTCGAAGTCATCGTTGCGGTGGGTGCTGCGGACGTCGATGACGTCGCGGCCTTGATCGCGTCCGAAGTAGCTGCGGCTGCTGCCGGTACCGAGCAGCGAGGCGACGAGGTCGTCTTCTGGGTCGCGACCGAGGCTGCCGCTGCCGCGCTCGCGGAAACGCGGGATGCCGCGACGCGCTGGCAGGCCGGCGGGATCAAGGTGGATCCCGCACGGGTCCGGCTCGCCACGGCGATGCCCGAGACCGAGTGGCGCGATGCGTGGAAGCGCTACTTCAAGGTCAGCCGGCTCACCCGTCAGTTCGTGGTCGTGCCGAGCTGGGAGACCCACCCGCACGGGCCTGGTGACGTCGTCATCGATCTCGATCCGGGCATGGCGTTCGGCACCGGCACCCATGCGAGCACCCGGCTGGTGCTCGAAGAGCTGCAGGACCTCGCCGACCGCGAGATCTCGCCCGGCCGCATCCTCGACGTCGGCTGTGGCTCGGGGATCCTGTCGATCGCCGCGGTCAAGCGCTGGGCCAACGCGACCTGCGTCGCCCTCGACACCGACCCGATCGCGATCTCCGCGACCCTCGACAACGCCGCGGTCAACCGGGTCGCCGATCGGATCGCCGCCTCGACGTCTTCGCTGGGCGAGGTCGCGGAGCAGTTCCCGCTCGTGCTCGCCAACATCCAGGCCCACGTGCTGCGCGAGCTCAAGCCCGCGCTCATCGCGTCCACCGCGCCCGGAGGGACCCTCATCCTGTCGGGCCTGCTGTCCCCGCAAGCCGAGCCGCTCGCGGCCGAGTTCGTGGCAGCCGGGATGCGTCTGGTCCGGATCCGCGCGAGCACCGATGATCCGCAGTGGTCGTCGGTGACGCTCGCGCGCTAGTACAGCACTAGTTGACGATCAACGCCCGCGGGCCGACGTGGTTCAGCGCGATGAACTTCTGGTAGTACGAGAACGAGCGAAACGCGATCGCGACCTGGGCATCGAGGTCGCGCGGGGTCACCAGCTTGACCCCGTCGTCGTGCTGCGCGCAGTGCGGCGCGGCGATCCGATAGGTCGTGCGATCGATGGCCTTGAGGACCCCGAGGGACGCCACCCCGACCACGAGATCGCGCCCCGGCGAACCGGGCCGCTCGTCGACGAGCTTGCCCTCGATGGTACGGGTCGCGGGTTGCTCGCACACGCTGCAGCCCGGCGGCCAGCCGAGCTGCTCCGGTAGATCGGCGCCGAACACCGGCAGCGTCGCGACGTGGTCGGGGGGCGTGACATCGAGCGAGCCAGCGGTGCCGGTCGAGAATTGCCGGCAGTGCGGACACAGCACGGCGAGGTTGGTCTTCGGATCGACGTCGTGGATCACGAGGTCGCAATGCGGGCAGTCCACGTAGCCCGCGGTGCCGCTGCCGAACCCGTAGACGAGCAACGCGGCGAGGCCCGCCACGACCGTGATCCCCCAGCGTGCCAGGCCGAAGTGAATCGACCGAAACGCCCACACCGCCACGGCCGCACAGGCGAGGGCCGCGAGCGCGAACAGGACCTGCCGCTGCACGTTGCGCCGGATCTTCTGGCTCGCCATCCCCCGTTCTTAGTCAAGCTTCGGCTCGCCTACAAGGACCATCCGCTCGCACGCTCGGCTAGGCTCGCGGGGTGAGGATCTTCGTGGCTCCCGCGGTGCTCGTGGCGGGTGAGCTGCGCGTGCGCGGAGACGAACACCACTACCTCGGACGCTCGCGGCGGGCGCGCCCCGGCGATGTCGTGGAGATCGTCGATGGGCAAGGCCGCCGCGCCTCGGCCGTGATCGATCGCATCACCGAGACCGAGACCGTGCTGCGCGTCGCAGAGCCCGAGCTCTACGCCGCGGCTTGCCCGGTCGTCCGCGCGCTCTTGCCCCTCATCAAGGGCGACCGCATGGACCTCGCGCTCGAGAAGCTCGTCGAGGTCGGGGCCGATGCGATCGTCGTGTGGCCGGCCGAGCACTCGGTCGTCAGGCTCGACGCCGGCAAGCGCGATGCGAGGATCGCGAAGTACCAGGCCATGGTGCAGGCGGCGGCGCGTCAGTGCGGTCGCGCGCAGGTCCCTGGGGTCAGCTACGCCGCCGACCTGGCCACCGCGATCGCCGCCCTGCCCGCCGGGCTGCGGCTGGTGCTCGATCCGTCGTCGGATGCCGCGCTGGCGACCGGCGAGGCCACCGACGTCACGATCGCGAGTGGACCGGAAGGCGGCCTCTCACCGCTCGAGCTCGACCAGCTGGTGAGCGCCGGCTTCGTCTCGGTCGGCCTCGGTCCCCGCCTCCTGCGCGCCGAGACCGCGCCGACGATCGCCGTCGCCTTGGTGCGCGCGGCGACTCGCAGCTAGCAAGCCGCACTACGACGCGTAGAGCTGGATGTCGGTGGCAGCCGCAAATGCCATCTGACGCGCCTGGTCCCAGTCGGGGTGACGAACGACGAGGTAACCGTCGGACAGCAGCGTGGCCTTCCAGTCGCGTCGCGTCGCGCCCGGCCGGAGCAGGGTGTCCAGGACGATGTGGGCGCGGTAGCGCTCGTAATACTCGCGCAGGCCGACGATGCCGCTGATCCGGCCCTGGCCCTGCGCGCGCTTGAAGATGATCCCGACGTTGTACGCGCGCTCGGTCGACGCCTCGAACCGGCCCACCGTGACGACCCGCGCCCACTCGCGGAACAGATCGATGTCACTCGTGTAGTTCATCTGGTCGACCACGCACGCACCGCCCGGGCGACACGCGACCTCGCCGAACACCACCTCCCCGTTGCGCTTCAGGAACCACTCCATGTGGGTCATGCCGTCACCCATGCCGAGCGCGCGGAGCACGTCGCGCCCGAGCTCGATGCCGCCGCGGACGTGCGGCTGGCCGAGGTCGCGGACCGACAGCATGATCGGCGAGATCCACTCGTTGGTGCGCATCTCGAGCGCGTTGGGGAAGTACCGCGTGACGCTCTCGTAGGCTGGCTGGCCGTCGATCGACGCGGTGTCGTAGGTGTACTCCTCGCCGTCGATGAACTCCTCGCAGCTCGCCTCGGCGACGTGCCGCAGGTGCGGCAGGACCCGCTCGAGGTCTGCCACCGACTCGACCTTGTACGTGTCGGCGCTGCCGGCGCCGCTGATCGGCTTGATGATCGCCGGAAAGCCGATCCGCTCGACCGCGGCCCACACCTCCTTCACCGAGCGCACGCGTTGCGCGCGGGGCACGCGCAGCCCGGCAGCGGCGACGCGGTCCTTCATCAGCTGCTTGTCGCGAAACCCGCGCACGGTGTCGACCGACATCCCGGGAAGCCCGAACCGCTCGCGCAACCGGGCCGCGAGGATGACCAGCGGCTCCCAGTTGGCCAGCACGCGATCGACCGACCGGCCACGCAACCAGCCGTGGACGCGCGCGATCACGTCGTCCTCGTCCGTGATCGACGGGACCTCCAGGTAGTCGGAGAGGTAGCGCCGGAGCTCCGGATCGGGGCTGCCGTCGCCGACGCCCAGCACCTCGGCGCCGACCTCGGCGAGCCCGCGGGTGAACTGCCTCATCTCCGGCGGGTACCTCGGGGAGAGAAACACGACGCGCATCACCGGCACGGTAGCCGCCGCCGTCGACGGCGACAAGGACCCCGCGGCGATCCTGGCTCAGTCGCGCTCGGCCGCGGCGTCGTCGCCGCCACCGCACTCGGTGCCGTGGGACCGGATGCACTCGATCGCGAGCTGATCGAGCGCCGGCCTGGGCTGCAGCTGGCCGAGCGCCGGAATCGGCGTCAGCTTGCGCTTCTTGAGCTCCTCGTCGAGCGGGCGCGCGTCCTTGGCGATCACCGTGTCGAGCGCCTGCTGGGCGTCGGTGAGCTCCTTGCGGAGCGCGTCGACCCGGGCGAGCTGGTACCCGGTGGGCCTGCCCTCGTAGCCGTTCATCGCGCCGTAGACGATCTCGAGGTGCTCGCGGATGCGCTCCTCGCCGGTGATCGCGCCGCCCTCGGTGGTGGCGACCACGAGCTTCTTGACCTCGTCGAGCTTGGCGGTGATCGCGCGCAGCTTCCTGGCCAGCTCGTCGGCACCGGGAATCGCCTTGACGCGCTCGTGGACCGCGGCGCGCGTCGCCTCGATCTGATCGGTGAGCTTGGTCATGTCCTCGAACAGCTTGTGGGCGCGCATCACGCCTTCGAACTGCGCCTTGCGATCACCGGTGTTGTACGGGGCACGCCGATCGAGGCCGATCGCGAGCTTGGTCGTGATGACCTCGGCGCCGCGGGTGAGCCGGACGGTGTAGGTCCCCGGGACGACGCGCGGGCCCTGCGAGGCTCCGAACGCGACCTGGGCCGCGCGCGGGACGCGGGGCCCCTTGACGCGCATGTTCCACACCACCCGGTTGATGCCACGACGCTTGGTCGGGGTGATCGTATCGACGACCTTGCCCGCGGGATCGAGCACCTCGAGCTTGATCGAGCCGTAGACATGCCGTGACCGCAGGTAGTAGGTGACGACCGCGCCCGCGGGCGGGTTGGCACCGACGAACGCGGCGTCGCCCTCGACCCAGCCGCCCTGCCCGCTCATCCGTTGCTGGATCGGGCGCTGCGGCAGGAACGCCGCCGATTTCTCGAGGGTGGCGGCGGTGAGCGCCCGCAGCGGCGTGAGGTCGTCGATGATCCAGATGCCGCGGCCGTGGGTCGCGATCACGAGGTCGTTGTCGCGCGGCTGGACGGCGACCTCGCGCACGGCGACCGACGGGAAGTCGCCGCCCTTGAACTCGGCCCACTTCGCGCCGCCGTCGACCGAGATCCACAGCCCGAGCTCGGTCCCCGCGAACAAGAGATTCTTCTCGACGGTGTCTTCCTTGATGACGTGGGCGTAGCCGCGGACGCCCTGCTCGGGCGAGACGATGCGCTTCCACGTCTTGCCGGCGTCGGTGGTCTTGTAGACCCACGGGGTCATGTCGCCGTCGGTGTGGCGATCGAAGGCCGCGTAGGCGGTGGCGGGATCGAACCGGCTCGCCTCGATCCAGCTCACCCACGAATTCGCGGGGAGCCCCGGGATGTGGGGGGTGACGTTGTTCCACTTCGCGCCGGCGTTCTGCGTCAGCTGGACGTTGCCGTCGTCTGTGCCGACCCAGATCACGTTCGAGTTCTTCGGCGACTCGCTGATCGAGTAGATCGTGGTGTGCATCTCGGCCGACGAGTTGTCGACGGTGACGCCACCGGACTGCTCCTGCTTCTGCTTCTCGGGATCGTTCGTGGTGAGGTCCGGCGAGATCCGCTGCCACGAGTTGCCGCGGTCACGCGACCGGAACAGGAACTGCGAGCCGAGGTAGATCGTGCCCTTCTGCGTCGGGCTGGCGTGGATCGGCGAGTTCCAGTTGAACCGCAGCTTCTCCTTGTAGTTGGCCTGTGGCTGGATATCGCGCGACGTCTTCGTCTTGCGATCGACGCGGCCGATGTAGCCACCCTGCGACTCGGCGTAGACCCCGTCCGGATCGGTCGGGTCGGGGATCACCCAGAACCCGTCGCCGCCGTAGAGGTTCTCCCAGCGCGAGTTCGTGATGCCGCCGGGATAGGCCGAGTCGCCGACCCACGAGCTGTTGTCCTGCAGGCCGCCGTACACCTGGTACGGATCCTTGTTGTCGACGCTGACGTGATAAAATTGTGAGATCGGCAGGTTGTTGTTCTTGTGCCAGCGACTGCCGCCGTCGAACGAGGTCCACATCCCGCCGTCGTCGCCGCCGATCACGTGCTTGGTGTTCGCGGGATCGATCCAGAGGTCGTGCCAGTCGCCGTGCGAGCCGCCGCCGGTTCCCGAGAAGCTGCGGCCGCCATCCTCGCTGACGATCAGCCCACCGTCGGGCTTCCACACGCGCTCCGGGTTCGTCGGATCGACGACGAGCCGCGCGAAGTAGAACGGGCGCCACACCATCATCTGGCTCTTGTCGCGGGCTTCCCACGTCGCCCCGCCATCGCTCGAGCGAAACAGCGCCGACGCCTTCGACTCGATCATCGCGTAGATGATCTTGCTCTCCGACGGCGCGATCACCACCTCGACCCGACCCCACGGCGCCGCCGGGAGCCCGCGGTTGGTGGCCGAGGTCAGGGCAGTCCAGGTCTTGCCGCCATCGGTCGAGCGATGCAGGCCGCTACCGCTCGGCGCGTTCGGGCCATCGCCACCTGATCGAAACGTCCAGCCACGACGGCGGAAGTCCCACATGCCCGCGAGCATCACGTCGGGGTTCTTGGGATCCATCGTGAGGCTCGAGCAGCCGGTGGAGGCATTGCCGCCCTTCAGCACGAGCGCCCAGGTCTTGCCACCGTCGACGGTCTTGTAGAGCCCGCGGTCGGCGCTATCGCTCCACAGCTTGCCCGGCACGCACGCGTAGACGACCGCGCTGTTCTTCGGGTGCACGACGATGCGGGTGATCCGCTCGGAGGCCGGCAGGCCCATGTTCGTCCAGGTCGCGCCCTCGTCGGTGGAGCGATAGATGCCATCGCCGATCGAGACCGAGTTGCGGGTCCACGACTCGCCGGTCCCCACCCAGATCGTCTTGGGGTTCGACGGATCGATCGTGATCGCGCCGATCGATTGCACCGGCTGCTTGTCGAACACGGGCTTGAACGTGGTGCCGCCGTCGGCGGACCGCCACACCCCACCCGAGGCTGCGCCGACGTACACGATCGTCTTCGTGCCGCCCGGGCCACCCTCGTGGGTCGCCGCGATCGCCGAGATCCGGCCACTCATCGCCGCGGAGCCGATGTTGCGGGCGCCGACGCCCGACAACGTGCCGGCGTCGATCGTCGCGCTGCCGACCACCGGCGGAGGCACCTTGCTCGGTTCCGCCTTGTCGGGCGCACCGGGCGAGAGCACGCGCGTGATCGCGACGCCCGATGCCGGGAGCGTGAACCAGTGATCGTCGACCGCCACGTTCACCTCGGCGCGCTGGACGTCGATCCGGCTGCTGCGCGGCCCGCCCGGAGCGCCGCTCTCGATCGAGAAGGGGATCCACACGCCGGCGACCTGCTGGTAGCCGCCGAGGTCGGTCTCGCTGATGGACTCGGTGCCGCGGATCTTGCGGACCGTCGAGATCCGGATCTCGAGCGCCGAGTCCGGGTCGAGATAGACGTACTGGACATCCTTGTCCTTGCGCGTGACGCGGAGCTTGAGCGCCGGCGTGCCATCGACGTCCTCGGTCCCGAGGTACTCGATGCGGTGACCCTTGTCGCGCCATCCGATCAGCGGCCCGTCGAGCTCGGCCTGCTGCGCGAGGGCACGCGCGCCATCCGCCGACGACTTCTCGGCCTCGCGGCGGCCGCCGAACGGTGACATGTTCCAGCCATCCTTGCCGTCGTACGCCGTCACGGCGGTGAGGCCCTGCAGCGTGACCTCGTTGCGCATCGAGCCGCCGCGCTTCTGGACCTGCGCCCACTCGGCGTCGATGCTGAAGTCTCCGCCGCCGAACGCGACGCGTCCGGTCAGCCGCATCGACTTGATCTCGCGCAGCTTCGCTTCACCGCCGCGGGCGGCGACGTTGCGCGCGAGGACCTGATCGAGCGTCTCCGCGCTCGCCGGCACCGAGAGCGCCATCACCACCGCCACCACCAAAGAGCTGGTCATCAGAGGGTTCCGCATGGCCGCGGAGTATCACCCGGCTCCGTCGCGAACGAGCTAGAACGCGGCGCCGATCGCCAGTGTCGCAGCCGGTCCCACGGTGGTCCCAGCGAGCCGAGCCTCGGGGAGCACGTCGTGTTGCGGCAGAATCACAGGCCCACGAGCGGCCGCGTCTGCACGATGAACAGCTCGTCGCCGACGTACACCCACTCGATGTCGAGCTTGGGATTGCCGAATAGCTTGGTGAGCTGCATGCCCTTGTTGTACCAGGACACGAGCAGGCTCTCCGGCACCTTGCGCCCGTCGACCACCGCCATGCCAAGGCCGGACTTCGCGTTGATCGTGTAGTTGCGCTCGTCGGTCGGGTCGGTCGGGTGCACGGTCGCGATCACGCCCGCGGCCGTCGCGGGGACCCCGATCTGGACGAGCGCCGAGCCGTAGACCTTGGTCTGATCGATCCCGGCATGGTCGCGTGCGTCGTAGGCGCGAACGGTCCAGGTCGAGGCCCAGACCGACTTGATCGCGTCGCAGACGGCGTCGAGCCCTTTGACGTTGGGCTTGGTGTCGTGCAGGCCGGCTCCCGAGAAGTTGTCGAGATCTTCGGCGTTCGTCGAGCTCCGCACGAACACGCCCTGCGAATTCGCGGCGACATCGAGCCCGGTCAGGCCGGCCTCCACCTTCGTCCGCAGCTCGGGTGAGAACGGCCCGGCCTCGATCGCCTTGCGAAGCGCTTCGAGCTGCTGCTTGCGAACGTTCGGATCCTTCGCCACCGCCGGATCGGCGAGCAGCCCGGTGATCGTCTTGTCGAGGCCGGCGGCCTTGAGGTGTTCGTCGTAGTACCTGAACGGGATCCCGAAGCCTTCGGGGACGGAGAACCCCGGCAGGTTCGCGTGCTTGATCTCGCCGAGGTTCGCCGCCTTGGGCCCGAACACGACGTGGTCCTTCGCGCGCATGTCGACGAGCGTGGTGAGCTCGCTGACCTCGAGGTTCACCGTCGGAATCGTGATGGTCGGTCGGGCCTCGCGCCGGATCTTCTCGGCTGCGATCTCGGCGTCGGTCGCGGCGCGCAGGACGTAGGCGGCGTCCTTCGCCTCGAAGTAGACCGGCTGGCCGGCGAGCTCGGCGAGCTTGCGCTGGGCGTCGCGCAGCCCGACGCTCGGGATCCGCCAGCCCTTCGCGCGCAGGCTGACGTGCGACAGCGGCGTCGAGAACGTTTCGGAGATGATGCCCGCCACCGGCGTGATGTCAGCGAGCGAGGTCCGGAGCACGACGATCTCGTCGGGCGCGAACGTCAGGTCCGCCTCGGACACGTCGGGAGGCACGATCCGCAGCGTGCCGACCGCGATGCCCGTGTTGAACGCGGTGTAGTCGGCGAGCTTGTAGAGCTCGTCGTTCTTCACGTGCGGGACCTCGGGCGTGCGGTTCGCGACCTTCTCCTGGTAGTTCGAGTCGGGGCGGAACCGAACCTTGTCACCCAAGAAGAACGTGTCCTTCATCCGCTGGTAGGCGTGGCGGACGTGCGCCGGCGTGGCCTTGTCGCCGTCCCAGAACGCGAACGTCCACTGGTCCTGCGACAGGTGATGGACCAGGTAGCACATGATGAAGTCGGTCTTGTCCGCGCCGTAGTTGCGGTCGAACAGCCGGTTCGCCTGCTTCGTCCGCGGCTTCTTGTAGAGCTCCTGGAAGATGAAGTCCTTGTGGACCGGGTAGACGTTGACGTCGAAGTAGTAGATCGCGTCCGACTTGAGATCGATCACGAACTTGGCGAACCGCTCGTTCCCGATCTCCTTCGAGTAGGACTCGAACGTCTCGGCATCGCCGAGCTTGGCGGTCCACATGCGGAGCGCCGGCGCGGTCTCCGGGACGACCCGGGCCGCGATCTCGGCATCGGCGGGGGTCGCGGCGGCGATCCGAGCGTCGGCCATGACCGCCGCCGCCGCGGGCTGGGATGCCGGCTCGGGCTTCGTCTTGCACGCCACCACCAGCGCGATGCTCAGGACCCAGAAACGCGGGCTCATCGGGTGCAGCCTACACGACCGTACCTCGCGCCCGGCGACCCAGGCGCAGAAGTGGGTTTCCTAGCCAGGTCGCATATTTGCGTTACCCGGCTCGCGCGCGATACAAATCGACGATGTCCGACACGGAGCCGGCCCTGCTGCGAACCGAGGCCCCCGGGGCTACGGCGACCGGGCCCACCGCGACCGGGCGCGACGCTTCGCCGGGATCGGACGCGCCGCGGTCGCCCAAGGCTTCCGCCAGCGAGCCGCCGGTGCGGCCCTCGCGACGTGACGCGCCGGTCGTGCACGTCGTCGGATTCTGGAAGCGAGCGATCGCGGCGGTCCTCGATCTCTCGATCGTGATCCCGACGGCGCTGGTGCTGACGTGGATCGTCAGCAAGATCTCCGGTGTCCACTTGCCGTCGAACCACCTCCACCTGCTCGATGTCGATCTGTGGATCGATCTCGTGCTCGCCGCCGACCCGGCGCTCGTGATGGCGATCGTCATGTTCACCGCGATCGGTCTCGTCTATCTGTTCGTGCTCCACATCGTGCTCGGCCGCACGCTCGGGATGCGCTTGCTCAAGCTGCGCGTCATCGATGTCTACGGCGAACGTCCGTCGCCTGCGCGCTGTGCGGCGCGCTGCGCGGGATACCTCGCTGGCGTCGCAACGCTGTTCCTCGGTTTCTTGTGGATGGGCTTCGACAGCGAGAAGCGCGGCCTGCAAGACTGGATCGCCGGGACCTACGTGGTCCGAGCGTGAGGCGTCGATGCCGTCGCGTCTGAGCTCCCTCCTCGTCCGCGACGGACTGGTTGGCGTCAAGCGGATGGAGAAGGCGTTCCAGCGCCAGGTCATCTATGGCGGCAGCCTCGACACCATCCTGCTCGAGATGAGCCTCGTCCCCGAGGAGCGCCTGACGCAGTACCTCGCGCTTGCCTCCGGCCTGCCACCGGCCGCGCGCGACGAGGGCCAGGTGATCGATCCTGCCGCGACCGCGGTGATTCCGCGCGAGCTCGCCGAGCAGTACCGCGCCGTGCCGGTCGCCGCCCAGGGTGAGACCGTGCGGATCCTGGTGTGCGCTCCGCTCGAGCTGACCGAGCTCGAGGATCTCGCCGATCAGATCGATCGCCCGCTGCAGCCGCTGATCACGCCGGAGTATCGCTGGCACCTCGTCTATGCGGCGGCCTACGGGCTCGATCCGCCGGCGCGGTTCACCACCCTCGCTCGCTCCCTCGAGGTCGACCCGTCGATCACCCCGGTCGGTCGCGCCCGATCCGTGATCGTCGACGCCGTGGATTCCAAACCCGGAGTCCCGATGGCGGTCGCAGACGAACAGCTCGAGGACCTCGAGCGGACGCCCCGGCTGCACGAGGTGGTCCGCGTGCTGGCGCCGGTCTCCCCGCACGCGGACACGATGAAGCTGGCCTCGCCGGTCGAGGCCGTGCCGGATCCGCACCGCGCTCGAACGCAGACGCTCGTCGGCGTACAACCGAACCGCGCGAGCACCGACTCGGAGACCACGCGGGAGGGCGTGCCCGACGAGCCGGCCGGTAGGCCCGGGCTGACGTTCCTGGCGCCGAGCAGCGGGGTCCCGAGGCCAGTCGCCGAGCTGGGCAGCACTCGCCGGCAGACCGCGGTGGTCCGGTTTCCTCGAGCGGCGACCGCCCCGATCTCCACCGAGGGCCGCGACTCGCCGCTGCCGATCGTGCGCGCGCGCGAGCTGCTCGCGACTGCCGAGGACCGCGACACGGTGTTCCTGACCTTGCTGCGCGCCGCACGCTCGCGCACCCGCTGGGCCGGGCTGCTGACCGTGCAAGGCGGCGCCGCGATCGGGCGGGTCGCGCTCGCCGAGCCGGGGCTCGACGTCGCCGCGGTCAACACGGTGCTCATCCCGCTCGACTCGGTGTCAGCGTTCCGCACCGTCGTATCCAATCACCAGCCCCACGTCGGCCCGCTCGTCTCGGGCGATCCCGGCATCGACTCGATGCTGCTGCGGCTCGGAGGCACGACGCCACCGGCGGGGCTGATCCTGCCGATCGTGCTCCGCGATCGCGTGGTCGCGATCGTCGTGGCTCATCGCGTACACAACGAGCTCGGGCTCGCCGACATCACCGAGCTGTTGCCGCTCGCCACCGCCGCCTCCGATGCGCTCGGTCGGCTGATCGTCAAGCACAAGGCCGCCGGGTACCGCACACCCAGTGAGCCCGCCGTCGTCGAGATCGCGGCCGAGCAGGTCGACACCAAGCGGCTCGTCCGCTCGGTCGCCAACTGGCGGGCTCCTTCCGAGCCGGTGTCCAACTTCGAGCTCGGCATGGAAATGTCGATCGAGGCCGATCCACCGCGCCCGATCGAGGATGTGCTCGCTGCCATCGAGGGTGCGCGCGAGGGCAATGCCGAGGACGCGATCTCCGAGGCCGTCGAGCGGGCGCACGAGGTGATCGGGACGCTGATGCGGCGGTTCCCCGGCAAGCTCCGGGTCGAGCGATTCAGCGTCACCGGACGGCCGCTACGTGCCGCGCAGTACGGTGGGTTGCTCGAGCTGGTGGTGCGCCTCGGCTCGGTGTCATCCGAGCTGTTGCTCGAGAAGATGAACGCGCCGCAACGCGACGTCCGGTTCTACGCGACGGTGTGCTGCGCCGAGCTTCGGCCGCGCAACGCGGTGTTCGCGCTGGCCGAGCGGCTGTTCGATCAGGACTTCGGCGTGCGCGCGTGCGCGATCGAGGCGCTCGCCGGCTATCCGGTCCAGGATCTCGGCCAGGCCCTGGCGCGCGCGCGTCGAGCCGTCCATTCGAACGATCCCGAGATGGTCGGGGCGGCGGCGACGGCCATCGTCGAGCTCGGCGACGTCGAGGCGATCGCGGACCTGATCGGCGTCATCGAGCGCGCCGATCGCGGCGGCGAGCATGCACGCCGGGCGCTGGTCGCGCTGACCGCGCAGGATTTCGGGCCGAGCGAGAAGAAGTGGCGCAAGTGGCACGAGGCCGCCCGTAACCGCCACCGGATCGAGTGGCTGATCGAGGGGCTGAGCCACAAGGAAGACAAGATCCGCGAGACCTCGATCAACGATCTGCGACGGCTCACTGGCGAGTACTTCGGCTATCACCACGACCTCCCGCGCCGCGAACGCGAGCTCGCCGCGGAGCGCTGGGCGACGTGGTGGCGCGAGGCCGGTCACCGCCGTTTCATGAACCGCGTGGACGAGCGCCATCGCCCGACGGCGCTGCTGCCCACTCGTCCGCGCGATCCATCGTAGGGCCCGAGCCGGATCGGCGTTGCCTTGCGGCGAGGGTCCCCCTTGCGGGGGCGCTCATGCGGGGCCCCTTGCGGGTGTTCACTGGATCGGGTTGCGCTCGGTGGTCTCGGGCAGGTTCGTGCCGGTGACCGGATACGGCGACGTGGTCTGGGTGCGCTCGGCATCGAGACCGCGGCGGTGGATCAGGTGGCGCGCCGCCAGGAGCGCGCCGCCGACCGCGGCGACCAGGCCGAGCAGCAGCGCGAGCGCCGACACGAGCAGCGCGTTCCCGGCGGTGTCCGCGGCGGCGACCGCGTGGTCGCGCTGCTCGCCGACGTCGCGGGCGATCATCGCGACCTCGGGCGCACGGTCCCCGAGCTGGCGAACCGCCGCGTCGATCTCGGCGCGGCTCAGCGAGGACCCCTCGTCGAGCTGGATGACGAAGGCCTCGCGATCGTAGGTGCCTCCGGTATGGCGCGAGGCGTCGATCACCTCGTTGACCGAGATCTCGGCCTTGCCGTCCCCTCGCAGCCGCGCGTTGACCGGGGCGAGTGAGGTCTCGAGGTCGCCGACGTTCGCGCGGATCATCGCGGGCGAGGCCTGGTCGCGCCAGCCCTCCGCGACCTGCGCCACCGCGCCGGTGATGACGAGAAACCCGACGATCGAGGTCACCGCCCACACGAGCACGCCGTGCACGCCCGCGACCCGACGATCGTGATGACCGGCGAGCTGGCCTGCGAGCAACCCGCCGACGAACATCGACGCGAGCAAGGCGACCGCAGACCACGCCGTCGCGCCCATGCCGATCCCGCGCAGATGATCGACGTTGTCGCGATCGATCACCTTCAGCGCGGCGCCGGTGCCAAACAGCTGGAGCAACATCCAGAGCCCGAGCGCGACGGCGGTGCCGGCGACCACGGCGCTCCAGCGGACCGCAGGTTGACGACGATCGGTGATCGTTTCTCGGCTGAACGGCTGCATGCGGAGACCGTAGCGAGCACCGCGAGCGTGGCAACCCGCGCACGAGTGAGGGCCAGGACACCGAGCGCGCACGTCGCAGGCGCGCACCGAGCGGCGCGCACCGAGCGGCGCGCAGACCTCCGGACTCGCTCACCGCGTGACGAGCTGGATGGCGACGGTCTCGGCGATCGGATCCGGGTGCAGGATCAGCTCGACCTGGACCGACTTGCCGTGGCGCGACAGCGTGTCCTGCGCGGCCTGGCGTGCGCGTGCGAGCCGGTCGCCGAGCGCCTCGTCTCCCGCTGCGATCGTGACCACGCCGGCATCGTGCCAGCTCGGCCCCACCAGCTCGACCGCGCTCAGGTGGTAGAGCGGGCCGCGCACGATATCGAACACGACATACACGCCACCCCCACCAAACGTCACGACCGGCGGCGCGACCTTCGCGGCCAGATAGCCGCGCCGCGTGAGCGCGGCCAGCAGCCTGGCGCGATCAGCTTCGAGCGTGGCGTCGTCGACGATCGTGCCGAGCTTGGTGGACATGGTCGCGCGGAGCGCCGCGATCGGAAGCCCGACGCCATCGATCGAGATGCTCTCGATCCGCTGGGACTTCGCGATGGTCGGTGCGGCCTCGGCCGTGCCGGCCGGCAGATGTCGCACGACCACCCACGCGCAGGCCGCGGTGACGAGGGTCAGCAGGACGATCGAACGCATCACGAGCAGTCGTGCAAGGAGGGAACCGCGGCCAAGTGGTCGGGATCGCTCGGCGAGCGCTGTCAGCTGCCGTTCACGATGTCACAGGTTGTCAACTTGCGTGGAAGGCCCGTCACGGCTGGTCGTCGCCGAGGGGATCAATGCCGAACCGCAGACAAGCCTGGGACAGGAGGTTCCGCTTACCGGCAGGCAGCCGCCGGTAGTAGTCGCGCGCCTTCGCCGCATTCTTGCCGTTGCAGGCCGCGAGGTACGCCTTCGACACCACGAGCTCATCGACCCGGCAGCGCAGCGCGCCCTCGTACGATCGGAGCGCGGCCGCATGCGCACCGTTCTGTACGGCCTCGTCGCCCTGGTTCACCAGGCCGGCTCGATCGCACGCCGGCGGTGCCCGGTGCGGCGGCGTGCTCACCGGATCGATCCCGAGACGCAGGCACACCTGCGAAAGCGCGGCCTGGCGATCCTTGGCCAGCTGCGCGTAGTACTTCCGGGCCTTCGCCGCGTTCATCGACGCGCAGGACGCCATGAACACTCGCTGGACGAGCTTGTCGTCCGGCTTGCACGCGAGCGCGGCCTCGAACGCGACGAGCGCGGCGGCCTGGTTGCCCTGCCAGTACTGGTCGTCGCCGCGGGCGCGGAGCGCCTCGGAGTCGCAGCCCTTGGGGAGCGCGTCCGCGGTCGGAGGTGGCACCGGGATCGGACCGCCAGGACGAGGCACCGCGACATCGGCGGGCCTGGCCGCGTCGAGCGCCGCGAGCTTGTGATCGAGCGCTGCGAGCTTGTCATCGAGCGCCGCGACCTGGCGCTGAGCTTGCGCGAGCTCTGCGCGCAGCCGCTTCGTCTCGTCGCGGTCACCGGCGCCGACCACGATCGCGATCGCTGCCACCACCGCCGCCACCATGACTGCCGCACCGGCGAGCCACCGGCGTCGCGGCCCGCGATCCACCACGCCCCCGTCACCGTGATCGAGCGCGGCGGCGCCGACCGGCTCACGCATCCGCGCCATCACCGCATCCGCGAGGTCCGGCGGCGGCGGCGGTGGCTCCCAGGCGGCGAGGTCGATCCCACCGAGCGGATGGTCGTCATCGGTCATGTGCGTTCTCCCAGCTCTCCCAGCTCGCCCAGCTCCGGCAAGGCCGTGATGAGGTGCGCTCGCAGCGCCGTCCTCGCACGTGCGAGGCGCGACTTGATCGTCCCGAGATCGACCTCGATCGCGCCGGCGAGCTCCGCGTAGTCGAGCCCGTGATACTCGCGCAGCACGAACACCACGCGCTGCGCATCGGGCAACGCTGCGACGCCGGCCGCGATCGCGTTCCCCAGCCGCCGCCGCTCGGCATCACCGTCGGTCCGATCGTGGGCCTCGAGATCGATCTCGAGCGGCTGTGGCTCGGGCCGCCGCAGCTCGTTGAGCGCGAGCCGCGTCGCGATCGTCAGCATCCAGGTCGACAACGAAGCCGCACCCTGCGGATCGAACGCAGGGAGCGCCCGCAGCACGCGTACGAACGTCTCTTGCACCAGGTCCTCGACCCGATGCCGGGCCCTGCCCACGAGCAGCCGCCAGATCAGCGCGTGCACCGGCGGGCCGTGGCGCGCCACCAGCGCGCGCCACGCTCGCTCGTCCCCGCGCTGCGCGCGCCGGAGCGTCAGCTCGTCGAGCGGCGGCTCGGATGTCCTCGTGAGGGCCACGGCGGGCATTGGGTACCGGTATCACCCGCGACCCCGCAGAAGGTTCCAGGACGCTCTACACTTTCACCACTCTCGACCGGACAATCCATGTAAGCCATTGAAACCCGGTTGGCTTGTCTTGGGACGCTGGCTAGCCCGGGAGACGCGCCTCGAGCCCCCGGTGAAGCGCGTCGCGGATCGCGTCGTAGCGCTCCGGCAGCTCGACGGGCACGTTGCGATGGCGGGGTGCCGGGACCTCCGCGAGCCTGGCCTCGTGATAGCCGACCTTGAAGTCGGCGAACTTGAGCCCGCTCGCGGTCGAGATCACGACCACCTCGTCATCGCGCGTGACCTCGCCGCGGGCCGCCAGCCTGGCGAGGGCCGCGAGCGCCACGCCGGTGTGCGGGCAGGTGAACAGCCCATCGCGATCGGCGAGCGCCGAGGCATCCGCGAGCTCGGCCTCGCTCGCGATCTCCACCGTGCCCTCGAACGCCCGCAGCGCGCGCACGGCCTTCTTGAAGCTCACCGGGTTGCCGATCTGGATCGCCGAGGCGAGCGTGGTCTTCGCCTTCACCGGGACCAGATCCGCCCAGCCCGCGCGGTAGCTCGCGTACAGCGGGCTCGCGTGCGCGGCCTGCGCGACGCAGATCCGCGGGCGCTTGTCGACGAGGCCGAGCGCGAGCAGCATCTCGAACCCGGCGCCGAGCGCCGAGACGTTGCCGAGGTTGCCGCCCGGGATGATGACCCAGTCCGGCACGCGCCAGCCACGCTGCTGCACCAGCTCGATCGCCACCGTCTTCTGGCCCTCGAGGCGGAGCGAGTTCATCGAGTTCGCGAGGTAGACGCCCTCGCGATCGGCGAGCTCCTGCACGAGCTTCATGCAGCCATCGAAGTCGGTGTCGATCGCGAGCACGAGCGCGCCGGCGGCGAGCGGCTGGACGAGCTGGGCCGTGGAGATCTTGCCGCGCGGCAGGATGACGACGGCGCGGATCCCCGCGGCTGCCGCATAGGCGGCCAGCGCGGCGGAGGTGTCGCCCGTCGAGGCGCACGCGATCGCCTGGATCGGACGGCCGCGCGCGATCATCTGCTTGACCATCGACACCAGCACGGTCATCCCGAGATCCTTGAACGAGCCGCTGTGCGAGGTCCCGCACTGCTTGACGCGGACATCGCCGAGGCCGAGCGCGCTGGCAAACCGGGGCACGGCCGTCAGGTGCGTCTTGCCCTCGAGCATCGACACGATGTGCCGGGCCTCGAGCTGCGGCGCGATCCACTCGTGCTTGCCCCACACGCCCGACCCCAACGGATCGTCCGCCGAGGCGGTGCCCCAGCGGGCCGCGAACAGCGTCTTCCAGGCCTCGGCAGACCGCGTGCGCAGCGCGGCGTGGTCGTGCACCACCTCGAGCAGCTCGCTGCAGGTCGGACAGCGATAGATCACCTGCTCGAGCGGATAGCCGCCCTGGCAGCCAGCAATGCAGCGGAGCTCCGCCGAGAAGGCCATGGCCAACTCTAGCGTGCGAACCCCCACGCGCGTGCGGTGGTGGGCCGTTTCCCGCCGCAGGACGGGCGTGCGACCCGCGCCAAGATCGCGTAGCGTCGCGGGATGCAGCGGCTCGTCATGCTTGCGGTCTCGGCATGCGCCGCGTGTTCCGCCCCCGACGAGGGCCACCTCGCCAGCGCGGCGCCGCGCCCATCCCCGCACCCGGCCTCGCCGGCCCCCGATGCCGCCGCGGTGCCGCCGGCGCCCCCCGATGCTGGCACGCCCGCCCTCGCCACGCGAGCCGCACGGATCGAGCTGACCTTCACCGGCGACATCAACTTCGGCGGCTACTTCGACGATCATTACGATCCGCAAGAGGTCGAGCGCTACGACCCGCTGGTCGAGGTCGACGCCCTGCTCCAGAGCGATCTGATCTTCTCGAACCTCGAGACCACGATCACGCGCAAGCTGCCCAACGGCGGCAAGAGCCACGACGGCAAGGGCAACAAGCGGTTCGTCACGATCCCCGAGCGGGTCGCGATCTTGCCCCGCCATCACATCACGACCGTCACGCTCGCCAACAATCACCAGTTCGATAACAGCACGCAGGGTCTCGTCGAGACGCCCGCGATCCTGAGCGAGCTCGGCATCACCTCGATCGGCGCGGCGCGCGCCCAGGGCCCGCGGTTCCAGGTCGAGACGATCGACGTCAAGGGCTGGCAGATCGGCTTCATCGTCGCCACCACCGAGCTGAACCTGCGGCCTCGCCGCGATGCCGCTCCGCTGATCGCGTTCACCGAGCCCAAGGCGCTGACCGCCGAGCTCGTCCCGCTCATCACCGAAGCGCGCAAGCACCACGACCTCGTCGTGGTCGCGCTGCACTGGGGCGTCCAGTACGAGGACGCGCCGCAGCCGTGGCAGATCGCGGCGGCGCACGCCTTCATCGATGCCGGCGCCGATGCGGTGATCGGCCACCATCCCCACGTGCTCCAGGGGATCGAGCGCTACCACCAGGGGGTGATCGCGTACTCGCTCGGCAACTTCGTGTTCCCGAACGCGAAGGAGCCGATCCGGCAGACCGGCGTGCTGCGCCTCGGGTTCACCAGGCAGGCGACCGCGGCGTGCCTCGACCTCGCCGCGTTCCACCCGGCGGTCCAGATCCGCTCGCCGCTGACGCACCCGATCCCGGCCCTCGCCAAGCTCCAGACCCTCGTCGAGCAGCGCCTGTTCCAGCTGTCCGCCGCGCGCCCACTCGCCACGCGGTGGCGGGTCGACAACCAGCGCTTCGTCACCGATCCGGGCTGCCCGCCCTGAACCCTACGGTTTTGGCTTCGCGCGGAGCACGACCTGGTTGTCCTTGATGACCACCGAGAAGTCGACACCCTTCGCTTTGTACTGATCCATGATCTTCGGCGCCTGCGCGTTGATCGTCTTGAGCAGCTTGCCGAACGCGCCTGGCCCGGTGGGCTCGCCGACCATCTGCTTGGCCTTGACGTACTTCGCGTAGAGCACGTTGACGTCTGCGTCGGTCATCCCCGGCGGCGGCCGGATCGCCGCGGGCTGTGGCTGTGGCTTCGGGGCCGGCTTCGGGGCCGGCTTCGGGGCCGGTTTCGCGGTGACCTGTGGATTCGGTGGATCGATCACCGTGTCCGAGGCCGCCCGACGTGGCGGCGACTCGCGTGGAAACGGCCCGGACAGCGTCTCGATCGGCACCGCCGGGATGAGCTTCGACATCCCTGCCGTGACCCGATTGGGTCGGGTTGCCTGGGAAGGGGCGGTCGATGGGCTCGACGGTCGCCGACCAGCTCCGAGGCTCGCTGCACGGACCGGCGATGGGGCGGGCGGAGCTGGCGGCGCCACCACCGGTGCGGGCTTCACGGGTTCGTCGCTCTCGCTGGTCACCGCGGCGAAGAACGCATCGACATCGAGATCGGCGTCGGACTCGGCGATGCGGTGAGGCCCGCGCGGCACGTGCACCTTGCTGAGGCTGGTCGGGTCGCTGGGGAACGTGGCGGCCCCCTCGGACTCGGACTCGGGCTCGGGCGCGACGGTGCGGGCGTCCTCCTGGTGGAGGCCAGGGCGGCGGGCCGCGATGGCGATGGCAGCCTCGCGATCGCGGCGGATCTGGTCTCGCATGCGCTTCGGCATCGCTGCGAGGATCTCCGGCGGGATGTCGGCGCCGCTCTGGGCGGCCTGCCGGCCGATCTTGGACAGGCTGCGGGAGTAGGTCCCGTTCTCGATCTGGCGGAGCGTGCGGCGCCAGTACGAGTTGTACGAGCCAAACTTCTGCTGGACGGTCGCGAACCGGTAGCGCAGCGCCGTGTTGCGGATCTGCATCTGCGACAGCTCTCGGAGCTTGCGCTCGATGTCGGTGTGCAGATGCGTCGGTGGCTGCTTCTGGATCCCGAGAAAGTACTGCTCGTAGAGCACCTTCACCCGATCGAGGAGCGTTTCGAGTGCATCGAGCGCCTCCTCGATGACCTCACCCTTCTCGGGCTCTTGCTGGAGCGACTTCGAAGCCACGTACCGGCAGGATAGCAGTTTCTGCTATAGGGTCGGCGGCGGTTCGTGTCGGCCCTGTACTTCCTCCTGCTCGTCGGCGTCCTCGTGCTGATCCACGAGTTCGGCCACTTTGTGGCCGCCAAGCTGCTCGACGTCAAGGTGCTGCGGTTCTCGCTCGGCTTCGGCCGGCCGCTGGTCCGGGTCAAGCTGCGCGAGACCGAGTACCAGATCGCGGCGTTTCCGATCGGCGGCTACGTCCGCATCCTCGGGATCGAGGGCCAGGCCGACGAGCACGGCAACACCGCAGACGCCGGGCGAAGCTTCGCGTCGCGCCCGCTGTGGCAGCGCCTCGTGATCGTGTTCGCCGGCCCCGCCGCGAACCTGCTGCTCCCGGTGGTCATCTACTTCGTGTTCTTCGCCGGGCACACCGTCCTGCCCGCGGCCGTGATCGGCGACGTGCTCGACGGTGGGGCCGCGTCACGGGCAGGCCTCGAGCCCGGCGATCACGTGCTCGATATCGATGGCAAGACGGTGCGCTACTGGGAGGAGATCGAGAGCGCGGTGCGGTCGTCGCCGGGCAAGGAGCTGCACCTCCGGATCTCGCGCAACGGCAAGATCTTCGAGCGCTACCTGACTCCGATCGAGGAGACCGTCCGGAGCCGCGACGGCGAGGTCGTGATGCAGGGCCGCGTCGGGATCACGCACTCCCCGTTCGTCCCGCTCGTCGGCATCATCGACGGCCAGTCGCCGGCCGCGCGGTCCGGCCTGCGGACCGGCGACCTCATCATCAGCGTCAACGGGCAGCCGGTTCGCAACTGGACCGACGTCCAGCGAAGCCTTGGCAAGCCGGCGCGGCGCACGAGCATCGCGTACTTTCGCGGCACCGAGATCCCGGGAGCACCCCAGATCCAGCTGCTCGCGCCGGGGTTCGCGGACCTCGTGCCCGAAACGCAGGTCGATGAGAAGCTCAACCGCGAGACCTACACCGGCCTCGAGCACGCCGAGATGTTTGTCGCGCATGTCGACGCCGGCTCCCCCGCCGACACCGCGAAGATCCAGCCGGGCGATCTCATCGTCTCGCTCGACGACAAGCCGATCGCGCACTGGCTCGATCTCGATCAGCGCCTGCAGGCAGAGCCGAACAGGACCTTCAAGGTGACCTGGAAGCGCGCGGTCGCCGGCAAGACCGAGGAGATGTCGGCGGAGCTGACCCAGGTCTGGCGCAAGCAGCTCGACGACTACGGTCACACGGTGTCGCGCCTCGTGTTCGGGGCGCGCAACGACGTCGACCGCGGGCGCGGGGCGACCGTGCCGATCGACGGCCGCTTCGGCTACGCGCTCTCCAAGGCATTCCAGCGGACCGGCGACACGATCTCGGTCTCGACCAAGGGCTTCCTCCAGATCCTCGGAGGCGACACCCCGGGCGAGGCGCTCGGTGGCCCGCTGATGATGTACCGGGTCGCCTCGGTCTCCGGCAACCAGGGATGGGACAGCTTCCTGCTGATGATCGCGCTCGTCAGCGTCAACCTCGGCCTGCTGAACCTGCTGCCGATCCCGATGCTCGATGGCGGTCAGATCCTGGTGTTCGCGGTCGAGGGCGCGCGGCGACGACCGCTGTCCGCCAAGGCGCGCGACCGGGTCCAGCTCGCCGGGTTCATCGTGATCGTGCTGATCATGATCCTCGCGAGCGGCAACGACGTCTTGCGGTCGAAATGAAGGTACTCGGCCTCGACACGGCGACGCTGACCGCGGGCATCGCGGTGATCGACGACGGTCGCGTGCTCGCCGAGGCGCGCCACGACTCGAGCAACCGGAGCTCGGATCTGCTCGTCGCCGTCGACGACGTCTGCCGACGGGCGGGGGTCGCACCGACGGCACTCGATGCCATCGCGATCGGCGCCGGGCCCGGCTCGTTCACCGGGCTGCGCATCGGCATGGCGACCGCCAAGGGCATCGCGTTCGCCGCGCACCGCCCGCTGTGGGCGGTGTCCTCGCTCGCTGCCCTCGCACACGATGCCATCACCGTGCTCGCGGACCAGCCGCGGCTGCCGTCCGACGATGGCGTGATCGTCGCGGTCCTCGATGCGCGTCGCGGCGAGGTCTATGCCGGCTGCTACCGCGCCGGAGCTCCGCTCGACGACGAGCGCGTGCTCGCGCCCGGTGAGCTCGCTGCCTGGGTGCGCACGCTCGCGGGGGAGCGGCCGACCTGGTTCGCCGGGGACGCCCTGGCCGCACATCCCGAGGTCCTCGCCCCGCTCGCCGAGCAGTGGCTCGCGATCTCGACGCCCTCCGGTACCGGAGTCGCGCAGCTCGCGCTCGCCGGCAAGCGCGTCGATGTCCTCACGGCGGGCGTCCCGACGTACATCCGCCCGTCCGAGGCCGAGACCAAGTACCCCGATGGCGTCCCCGGCGCGCTCCGCCGGCGCTGACCGCGCTGGCACGGCAGGAGCTGGCTACTGCACTCGCCAGCACCGTCGATCCCGAGTTCGCCAGCAGCCCACCCGGCCCCTCGCCGATCCCCATCATGTCGGTGGCTTGGGCGCGAACCCCGCTGGTACGGTTTCTGCTCCGATTGGCCAGATGCTCAGATCGAACCTGGTTCTTGCGCTCGCCTTGCTCGGCTGTGCCGACGATGGCTTGCACGAGGCCCTCGGACCTGACATCGGCAAGGGCGATGGGGGAGACGCCGCGGATCGAGGCTGTCGCGTCATCCTCCGCGAGCTCGACGGGCTGTCCAAGGGTCGGATCGACGTCGCCAAGAGCATCATCGCCGATGGCGGTCGCCCCTCCGTGCTCGTCACCTTCGATCGGCAGAATTTCTTCGAGCTCGACGACCCGTCGTCGACGTCTGGCGGGCTCGCCGGGTTCCAGCGGTTCGCGTTCTCGATCCCCGTGCCCTCGAATGCCAGCGACGAGCGGATCGAGATCATCCCGTTCGTCAAGCACAACGGTGGGCGGCTGTTCGATCACAACCGCCATCCCAACGAGAACTACGTCGCGGAGCGCGCGACCGGCCACCAGATCCCGCTCGACGAGCAGACCTGTCCCGCGCAGGCCGACGCCTGGGGCCCGATCGTCAGCTTGCGAGATGACACCTCGACCTTCCTGACCGACAAGCCGGTGGGAGGCTGGTGGGTGACCCCGATCCACGCCACGCTGCTTCCGAGCGGCAAGGTGCTCGTCACCGGCTGGGGCCGTCGCGATCGCGAGAGCTGCTTCGCAGGCGGTTCGCGCCGCAACGGCATCAGCTACATCATCGATCCCGACGACCTGACGACCTCCAGCCTGAACGTGACCCCGATCGACGAGGACGGAAACCCGTCGTCCGACGTCCTGTACTGCGCGGGTCACACCCCGATCCCGGATGGCCGCATCCTGTACGCCGGCGGATCCAGGTACGACGGACTCGGCACTCCGACGCAGCTCGAGCAGGGCCTCGATTACGCCCGGCTGTTCGATCCGCGGACGAACACGTTCCGCCGGATCACGACCCCGATGACGGGCGGGCCGGCCGGCAGCGAGGGGATGCGCTGGTACCCGAGCACGACCCGGCTCACCGACGGCCGCGTCCTGGTCACCGGCGGCTTCACGCGGTGCTGCGGGACGGAGTTCACGAACCGCAGCATCGAGGTGTTCGATCCCGCCGCGCTCGACGCGAACGTTTCACCATGGTCGACGCTGCTCACCCACGAACAGGGCGCGACCGAGATCGGTGCGTCGATCAAGGACTACCCACGCGTGTTCTCGCTCCCGGAACCGGTCCCGCAGCAAGCCGCGAGCGGCGTGAGCCGGCAGGTCGCGGTCATCGGCGCGGCCGGGCGGGTGATGCTGCTGTCGACGAATCCGAACGTGTCCGCCGCGCAGCGCTTCACCTCGCGGTCCAACGCACGGCGCCCGGGCAACGTGGGGGCTGACGACGCGACCTCGTCGATGACGTCCACCGGCGACCTGCTCGTCCTTGGTGGCACCGCCGACGGGGGCGCCGCGCAGCGCGCCGATCTCTATGATCCATCGACCGATCGATGGAGATCGATCGACACCGGCATCAGCCGCTACAACGCCGCGAGCGTGGCCCTGCCCGATGGCACGACGCTGATCGTGAACGGCGACGGCGGCAACGACGGCGATCGCCGCCGGCCGCAGGTGCTCGATCCGAGGACGGACACGATCGCCACCATGGATCCGTGGACCGACGACCCGAACGTGCGCGGCTATCACAGCTTCGCGCTGCTGCTGAAGGACGGTCGCGTCCTCGTCGGTGGCGGCACGAACAGCGAGCATGGCATCGGGTGCGAACGGCCCGATCTGAGGATCTACGAGCCGGCGTACCTGAACAAAGGTGATCGACCGGTGATCGCGGGCACGGGGACTGCCCCGCTCACGATGGCAATCGGAGGCGGACCGGTCTCGCTCGACGTCAGCGGTCCGCCGCTTGCCGCCGACGGGGGAGCGGTCCTCATGGCCCTGGGCTCGTTCACGCACGGCTCCGATCAGAACCAGCGATATGTCGCGCTGACCTTCGACCAGACCACCCCGGGATCCCTCTCGCTCCATCCCCCGGAGCTGGCGTCCCAGGCGCCCCCCGGTGACTACATGCTGTTCCTCGTCAGCGCGGCCGGCGTCCCGTCGGTCGGCAAGCACGTCCGGATCGAGCGCGCGAACGTCCCGCTGTGCCGCGTCACCTTCGAGGTGAACGGCCAGCAGGACCTGACCAGCCTCGGCCAGGACGTCCACATCACCGGCACGATCGAGGAGCTCGGGAAGTGGAGCGCCGCGGAAGGCGTCAAGCTCTCGGCGCCGCAGTACCCGCGCTGGCAGGGAACCGTGAACCTGCCGCAGGGCGCGACGATCCACTACAAGGCCGTGGTGTTCGACACCGCCACCAGTGGGGCCCGGTTCGAGTCCGGAGCCGATCGGGTTGCGACGATCCCGACCGGCTCGGGCTGCGCAGTCAGCCTGCCGCAGGACTTCCGCCGCTGATCGCCTGCCCGCGCGCTACCTGGTGATCAGGCCGCACGCGATCCGGTCGCCTGCATTGCCGGTCGGATCGGTCTTGCCGTCATCCGCCTTGTCGTGGATGACGAGCGCCGTGCCGCCATCGGCGAACACCGAGTGCGG
>JAGSPR010000343.1 GCA_018262455.1 Deltaproteobacteria bacterium
TGCCCCCATCGCTCCTCCATACGAACGATAATCAACTCCTCAGCCTCGACGCCGTGGCCGGTCCGTTGTCCCGGAACGCGTTCATGTTCTACGTCGACGGCGAGACCCCGACGACGATCGCGCTGCCGCCTCGGCTCACCGACGTCCAGTTCGGCCCGAGCCGCGCGAGCTGGGTGACGATTCCCGACGGCCTCGTCGAGCTCTACCTGCTCTCGGGTCTGACGTCGGTGCACGCGACGGCCACGCACGGCTGGCTCGGCACCAAGACCGAGCTCGTGATCGACACCGACCTCCCGGGATTCCGTCCCGAGTGGAAGGTGCAGCAGGCCGACTTCCAGCAGCTCGACGTGTCGTATGACGCCACGGGCGTCTCGCTCCGCACCGCGATCCAGGACTCGCCGAGCCTGCCACCCTCGGTTGCGCGCCGGGCCGCGCTGAACGCGCGCGTTCGCATGGATCACAGCGTCAGCCGCCGGCTGCGTCACCGTGGCCGGTGATTGGCTTGGCGTGCGGCGACGCGTAATCCATCGAGCACTCGGCGTGATACGTTGACGCGTGTCCGTGATTACGCTGTCGTCTTGGTACAGGGTTGGACTGGTCGCGGTGGTCGCTGCGGGCTGCGGCGGTTCCTCGGAATGCGTGACCGCCGCGCACACCGACGGGACCTACACGCTGGCCCTCGATGGCTTGTGCCTCGATGGCGTGACCGCGAACCACCTCGCCGACGGTGAGTGGCAGGCCGCCGGAACCGAGCTCGCGTTCGAGCCGGCCGCATCCGGTGGTCTCCAGGTCACGCTCGCGGCCGCGGCACCCGCGCAGGCGCTCGAGCTGGCGATCCCCGAGCTCGACGTCGATCAGATGTACCAGCAGGGGTACCAGTCGTGGAGCTTCTCGGGAACGGTGGCGATCCCCCTCATGGTCGCGCTCGACGACGATGGCCGCGCGCGGATGAAGGCGGCGCGCACCGGCAGCGCGCTCGACGAGGTCCGCGGCGTGTCGTTTCACTCCGCGATGTTCCGCAATCGTCCCCGACGGCGAGCAGCAGGTCCACGGCGAGGTGCTCTACCTCGCCACGGCGGACAGCCCCGAGGCCGCGCTCGCGATGCTGTCGGCCGAGCTCGAGAGCGCCCACGCGGCGGAAGGGTTCACGCCGAAGCGCCCGCCGGGCGGATGGTTCTCGTGGAACAGCCTGTACGACGCGATCGACGAGCCCTTCGTGCGCAGCCAGCTCGATATCGCCCAGACCAAGCTGCTACCGGCCGGCATGCCGCTCGTCGAGATCGACGACGGCTGGGAGGTCGCGTGGGGGGACTGGCGCGACAACGCCAAGTTCCCCGGCGGGCTTCCCGCGCTGGCCACCGAGATCCGCGGGCGCGGGCTCGTCGCAGGCGTGTGGTTCGCGCCGTTCCTCGTCGACGTGACCTCGCAGCCTGCCAGTGCCGATCCGACCCTGTTCGTGCGCGGCCCCGACGGCGCGCCGATCGTCCACATGAGCCCCGGCGTCGCGGGCAGCTACCTCGTGCTCGATGGCACCAATCCGGCGGCGATGGCGATCGTGACCGACCAGATCCGCCGACTCGTCGCCGGCGGCTTCACGTTCTTCAAGCTCGACTTCCTCTACGCCGGCGCGCTCGCCGGCCAGCGCTCGCGTGACGTGACCGGCGTCGAGGCGCTCCGGGCGGGGCTCGCGCTGATCCGTGAGGCCACCGGGCCAGACGCGATCATCAACGCCTGCGGCTCACCGACCCTGCCGGTGATCGGCATCGCCGACTCGCTCCGGATCGGCGCCGACACCGCGTTCCCCGGCGCCGAGATGAGCTTCATCATGCCCGCGACGGCGGCTCGCAGCTTCGCGGCGCGCGCCCATCTGTGGCCGCTCGTGTGGCCCGATTCGGATCAAGCCCAGCTCCGCCCGCCGCTGACGCTCGACGAGGCACGGGTGTCGGCGGTCTCGGCGGCGCTCGCGGGTGCGCCCTACTCGCTCGGCGACGATCTCGCCCAGCTCGATCCGGTGCGCCTCGACTTCGCGCTCGACCCGGTCATCCTCGATCTCGCCGGGGCCGCGGCGCCGGCGACGCCGGAGGGCCTGATGACCGAGCCGACCGGCGCGATCGCGCTCGGCCCGCTGCTCGAGAACGGGCTCGTGACGCCGCCACCGGCGACGTTTCACGCCACCGGCAAGAGCGGCACCGCCTACACCATCACGGTGGACTGGGCCGGCGCGCACACGGTCACGATCGCGCAGTGATCCAGCTGGCACCTCGCCACAGGGGTTTTGATCGGTTGAACCTGTGCCGACCTGCACTTTCACTTTTCACTGATGACGTGCACCTGCACTTGTCGTTAATACCTGCACCGCGCACTTGCTGACGAGCTCAGGTGCAAGTGCAGGTCTTAACTCGCAAGTGCAAGTGGAGGCCGCTGGTGCAACTGCACGTGCAGGTCGCTGCGGCAACCGACCAAAACCCCTGTGGCGAGGTGCTGGCAGTCACGGCTTGCCAGTCCGGACGTGGCTCTCGCAATTCGCGCGGTAAGGCTCGCTCAGCCCGCTGCAGAGGCTTGGATCGTGGCGCTTGCTGCCGATCCCGGCGGCGCAGCTCTCCTGGCACGTCGCGCAGTCCTGGATCAGCTTGCACAGCCGCGGATCGTCGCTGGCGATCGCCAGATCCGACAGGCACTGCCCGCGTGGATACGCCCTGTCGATCTCCGCGCAGACGAGCGGGTCGCGGATCGCGAGCGCCATGGCGGCGAGGCAGCTGGCGTCGCCGCGACAGTCCTTGGCGGTCCGCGGCATCGTCGGGTACGGAGAGATTCCAGGCACGGCGGTGAGGTAGATCTCCTCGGGCCGGAGGGTGGTGCAGGCGGCGAGCCCGTCGCAGCTCAGGCCCCGGCCGGTGCCCGCGTAGAGCAGCAGCCGATAGTCGGCGTGGCGGTGGTTCTCGAGGATCTTCCCGAGCAGGTCGAGATCGCCGTCGCGATATCGCCCATTGCGAGCTGGCTGTCCCGCGGCCGGAGCGAGGACCGGCGTTGCGTGGCGGGCGATGTCATCGAGCAGCGCGCGGCAAGTGGCGTGGTTGTCGGGACGGTACTCGCCGTTCGCCTTGAGCACGCACTGCACCTCGAGATGACCGGGCAGGACACGCAGGACCTGGGCGGGCGCCTCGGTGAACGTGGCGCGCCCAGCGGTGAACTGAAACATCTCCTGGCTGACGACCAGCACGAACTGATCGGTTGCCGTCGGTTGAGCGATGGTCACGTCGTAGCGCCCGGGCGCCAGGCGGCCGATCGGAAACATCGCGACGAATCGCTGGATGTGCGCCGGGCAGGGACGGTCGCCCAGCTTGGTGAGCCGTCCGAGCTTGATCAGGAACCGCTTGGCGTCGCGGCGCAGGGTCACGTCGACGCGCTCGCGGCAGGGGTTCACCTGTGGCAGCACCACGCCGAGCGAGGCGACCGCGCCGCTCGTGCCGGTCGCGAACTGCTCGGCGATCTGGAGCCGCGCGGCGACCGGCGGGGCCGCGGCGGCCGCGGTGGTCAAGGTGGTCAACGCGCAGACGGCCGCCAGCGTGGAGAGAACAGGAAGTGGTCGCATGAGGTTTCGAGCCATGTCGTCATGGACGACGGTGGCTGGTCGCGATTCAGTGACGGCCGACGTGACGGTCGAATGTGGATCGGGGTGTAAGCACGCAGCGTCCGCTTCGTTGGCTACTTGCCGCCGACGAAGGAAGCCAGATGCCGATCCCATGGCTACCGTGCGTGATCGCGTGCATGGCCTTGAGTGCCCGATCCGCAACCGCCAACCCGACCCGTCCTGGAACGTATCTCTCGACGGGACTCACCGCAGGCTTCGTCATCGATCCGGGAGGCCGCGAAGGTGGCGTCCTCGGCGTGCGCGAGGAGCTCGTGCACACGCGACCGACCGAGGGCGATGCCGTGGGCGCGCTGTGGTACGGCATCTCGACGGGCCTGTCGTGGAGACGGCCGAGCGGTGTTCGCTGGGATGTCGGGCCGGTCATCGGCAACGCGATCATCCTCGTTGGTCTCGGTTACAGCGTGGCGCGGCTCGACTCCGGGACTCACCAGGGACTCTATGGTGAGGCGCTGGTCGGAGCGCGCTACGGCGGGTTCTATGCGCGTTACGCGCTCGCGTTCGATGGCCGCAAGACCGCCGAGCTCGGGTTCTGGGCCCAGCTGCCGATCCGGATCGGGGACTGACGCGCCCGACGCACGTCGGATCAGGCGTCGTGACGCGGATGCAGGACGCAGCCGCCGATCACGTCGCCATTCCACTTCGCCCGCATCGCGGTCTTGAAGTCGGCGAGCGGATACGTGTGCGAGACGTACGGCGCGATCTGACCGGCCTCGACCCAGCGCAGGATCTGCGCGAGCCGCGGCGGGCGGAGCGACGGATCGTTGACGGTCGCGATCACGGTCGGACAGCCGAGGACGTCGAGCCCCTTCATCATGATGAGGTTGGTCGGCAACAGGTTCGCGTTGGGCGCTCCGCGCCCGCCCTTGCCCTTCGCGACGAACGGCGTCGCGGCCCAGCCGACGATCAAGTAGCGCGCGCCGAACCGCACACAGCGCAGGCTCTCGACCGAGAGGTCGCCGCCGACGCCGTCGTAGACGACATCGACCCCGCGGCCGTTCGTCAGCTCCTTGACGACGTCGCGCCACGCGCCATGCGTGTTGACCACGTGATCTGCACCCTGCGCCGCGACGACGGCGAGCTTGGCGTCGGACCGCCCGGTCGCGATCACCGTGGCGCCGACGAGCTTGCCGACATGAACCGCGGCGAGCCCGGTCGAGCCCGACGCGCCGTGCACGAGGACGGTCTCGCCACGGCCCAGCCGGCCGCGCGTGACGAGGCAGTGATACGCGGTCTCGTAGTTGCCGATCAGGTTGCACGCCTGATCGAACGACAGCCGCCCTGGGATGCGATGCACGGCGACGGCGGGCGCCACGGCGTACGAGGCAAAGCCGCCGTAGGCCTGGTACGCGCCCAGCGACCGCGGACCGGCGATGAACGGATCGACGAGCACCCGCTCGCCGACCGCGAATTCGGCCTGCGGTCCCGCCCACGCGACGGTGCCGGCGTACTCGAGGCCCGGCGTGTACGGCGGCTTCGGCATGTGCTGGTACTGGCCGCTCGTCATCAGCAGATCGACCCAGCCGACCGTCGCGCTCTCGATCGCGACGACCACGTCGGACGGGGACAGCGTCGCCGGATCCGGCGCGGACATCGGCACGAGCGACGCGTGGTGCTCGATCGCATCCAGCGGATCCTCGCCGAGCTCCGAGATGATCACCCGCTGGCCGGTCATGCGTGCCTATTCCTTCTCGTCGGCGACGTTGACCGTGAACCCGAGCTTCTGCATCGCGGCCTTGAGCTCGGGCTTCTGGACTGCCTTCATGTAGGCCTCGAGCGGCTCGACCTTCTTCGCCTTGACCAGCTCGAGCAACGAATCATTGAGCGTGATCATGCCGACGTCCTTGCCGGTCTGCATCACCGAGAACAACTGGAACGTCTTGGAGGTGCGGATCAAGTTTCGCACGGCACTCGTGCCGATCAAGACCTCGTAGGCGGCCACGCGTCCGCCGCCGATCTTCTTGCACAGCGTCTGGGCGATCACGCCACGCAACGACTCGGCGAGCATCTGTCGGACTTGCGACTGCCGGTCCGAGGGGAACTGATCGATGATCCGATCGACCGTGGAGGGCGCGGTCGTCGTGTGCAACGTCCCGAACACGAGGTGTCCGGTTTCGGCGGTCTCGACCGCGATCGCGATCGTCTCGAGATCGCGCATCTCGCCGACGAGCACGATGTCGGGGTCCTCGCGCAGGGCGGCGCGCAGCGCGTCCTTGAACGACCTCGTGTGGACGTGGACCTCGCGCTGATTGACCAGACACTTCTTGTTGTTGTGCACGAACTCGATCGGATCTTCGATCGTGATGATGTGATCCGAACGGTTCGAGTTGATGTGATCGACCAGCGTCGCCAGCGTCGTCGACTTGCCCGAGCCAGTCGGGCCCGTGACCACGACCAGGCCCTTGGTCAGGTAGCAGAGCTCGAGGACCTTCGGCGGGATGCCGAGTTGCTCGGGCGACAGGATGTTGAACGGGATCGCGCGAAACACCCCGCCCGGGCCGTGGCGATCGCGGAACATGTTGGCGCGAAATCGCGACAGACCTTCGATCGCGTACGCGAAGTCAGTGTCGGAGCGCTCTTCGAACTCTTTCCGATTCTTTTCCGGGCAGACCTCGTAGAGCAGCTGCAGCATCAGCTCCGGGGTGAGCACCGGAAACCCCGGGACTGGCTTCATCTCGCCGTCTTTGCGGACCAGCGGGGGCATCGTGCACGACATGTGCAGATCCGAGGCGCCCATCTCCTTCATCGCGCGCAGCATCTCGTCGAGCTTCAGAGGGCGCGTTCCAGACGTCACGCGCGAGATCGGTGGCTCGATCGGCGCCGCGACCGGCACCGCGACCGGCACCGCGACCGCAGCAGGTGACGGGGTGGGTGGCGATGGCGCGACGATCGCGACCGGCTTTCCAGCGGCCCGAGGCTCGGGCGCACGGGTCGGCGGAGCTGCCTGCAGCGGGGCGCGATCCGAGGCATCGGGGACCGCGATCACGATGCGCATCACCGACGGCCCTTGCGTGACCGTGCAGCGAACCGGTTGAGGGCCGCCGGCGTAGTCGAAGGCCGTGGTGTGCTGGACGAGCAGCTCGGCGAGGGCTCCGGACGGCGCACACTCCTCGATGACTGCCTGGAGCGCTTCGAAGGACAGCGTCTGGGTCGCCGACCGGTCGCCCGTCGGGAGCCTGACCAGGATCTGCTTTCCGCTCTCGAGGATGATCGCCGAAGCCCCGAACTTACTCAGGTACCCGATGTAGGTGTCGATGGCTGCCACGTCTCATCTATCGCATGAGGCGGACGGTAGTGTCTGCCGCGGCGGCGAGCCGTGTCGGGATCAGCGGTCGTCGATCGACGTGCGACGTGCGCGGTACACCGGGCACGGTGTGGGGCGTCGACGTACCCGCGCTCGCGATTGTTTGAGTTCCACTCCCGGGAAGGAGACAATCAAGGGGGATGACCGGGCGATTCTCCACTCGATCATCCAGCGAAAGCCCCTTTGGGTCTCCTACTCCACGCGCTCCGTAACCGCTCCTTCCGGCTGCTCTGGTGGGGCCAGACGGTCTCGCGTCTGGGCGACAGCCTGCACCGGTTCGCGCTGGTGTGGTGGGTGCTGCAGACCACCGGGTCGGGACTCGCGATGGGCACCGTGGTCATCTGCCAGACCCTCCCATTGCTGGTGTTCCTGCTCGTCGGCGGCGTGTACGTGGATCGATTCTCCCGCATCCGCATCATGCTCGCCTCCGATCTCGCGCGCGGCGTGATCACCGGGTGGATCGCGTTCATGGCGGTCACGGGTCAGCTGGAGGTCTGGCACATCTACGTCGCGTCGGTGATCTTCGGCCTCGTCGATGCCTTCTTCCAGCCCGCCTATTCGGCGGTGGTACCGGCGATCCTGAGCCCGGAGGAGCTGCCCAGCGCCAACTCGCTCTCGATGCTGAGTGGACAGCTCACCAACATCGTCGGGCCGATGCTCGGCGCGCTGCTCGTGGGGCTCGGCGGAACGTCGTTGGCGTTCGTGTTGGACGCGAGCTCGTTCTTCATCTCCGCGGTCTGCCTCGTCCCGTTGCTCGGCTTGTGGATCAAGCTCCCCAAGCGGGGCCCGTCGGATCGCGGCGCGTGGCACGAGATGCGCGAAGGGTTTGCCGTCATCACCAAGGAACCCTGGCTCTCGATCACGATCGCCAGTACCGCCTTCCTCAATGCCACGGACTACTGTGCGTTCATCGTCACGCTGCCATTCATGATCACGAGGACCATGGATCTCGACGCGAGCACGCTCGGGGTCGTGCAATCCCTGTATTCGGTCGGCACGGTCGGTGGGGCGATCTGGCTCGGGCGGCGAGCCCGGCTCCGCCGCCGTGGCTTGGTGGTGTACGGACTCGCGATCGGACTCGGACTCTGCACGGTGCTGTTTGGCATGCCCATCACGATCTACGGGATCGCCGCCGTCGTCCTGGTGCGCGGCATCGCGCTGGCTATCAACAGCCTGGTCTTCCTCAATACGATGCAGGAGATGGTGCCGTCCGACACGATGGGGCGCGTCTCGAGCATCGACTGGTTTGTCTCCGGCTTGCTCATGCCCATCGGCTTCGCCGTGATCGGCTGGGCCACCGACCACTTCAGCCCCTCGGCGATCTTCGTCGTCATCGGGGTCTCGAGCATGAGCTTGGCCCTGATAGCCCTCATCCACCCACGCATCCGCACCCTGGATTG
>JAGSPR010000714.1 GCA_018262455.1 Deltaproteobacteria bacterium
GCGGTCGGCGTCGAGCACGCCTGTGGGATCGAGGGCGACTCGCTGTACTGCTGGGGCTCGACGGTGAACGGCCAGGCAACCGGCCTGCTCTCCGGCACCACCTCGCCGCGCTCACCCTGCGTCGCGACGCTCGACTGCGACGTCGGGATCCCGAAGCCGATCCTGTTCGCGAACAACCCGGACGCGGTCGCGACCGGCTCCGCGCACACCTGCGCGCTGCACGACCAGGTGATGACATGCTGGGGCGACAACTCGACCTCCCAGCTCGGGGGCGGCGGCAGCTCTCCACCGCGACGCGAGGTCGCCGGACCGACGGGGCGCGCGTGGCAGTCGATGCTCCCCGGTGGCCTCCGCGGTCAGTGCGCCGCGCCCGCGCCGGGCGAGACCTGGTGCTGGGGCCTCGTCCTCACGCAGCAGCCGATGAGGGTTCGCGAGCCGCAGCTCGACGGCGTGCGCGCGGTCGCGTCGGGGAGTGACTTCACGTGCATCCTCGATCGCGACGGTAAGCTCGCCTGCCTCGGCGCGAACGCGAACGACCAGTTCGGCAATGGCATCGCCAGCGGGATCTCGTGCAATCCGCCGAATGGCATCTGCGATCTCGGCGAGACCGCGGCGACGTGCGCCGCGGATTGCTGTCCGGGGGGCATCTGTGGCACGCCCGCGCTGACGGCGTTGCCACGCACGTATCAGGCGCTGGCCGCGAGCCCGAACGGACGGACCACGTGCGGGCTCCTCCCCGCGCCGGGCGGACAGGTCGAGTGCTGGGGCGACAACGCGCGCGGTCAGACCGGCGAGATCGGTACGACGACCACGTCGATCGCGTCGGTCGTGCCCGGCCTCGCCGCCTGCACGGCGATCTCGCTCGCGACCGATCACAGCTGTGCGATCTGCAACGAGAGGATCCACTGCTGGGGCGACAACCGCTACGGCGGTCTCGGCACCGGTGCACGCAGCGCCACCGGCACCGCAACCCCGTCCATGATCGACCTGACCTACGACGAAGATCCTTGGAGCGAGCTCGGCTCGGGCGCAGGCTTCACCTGCGCTCGCAGCGCGTCGGGGCGCGTCGCCTGCTGGGGCATCGCGCCACACGCGGCGCTGGGGACCGGCGGCATGTCGGCAAACCTCCCGGGGACCGTCCTCGCCTCGCCCGCGCGATAACCGGCCGCACCGCGGCACGGCCGCGCGGTACACTGGACGCGATGCGGGTCTCGGGTGTCGTACTGCTCGCCGCGGTCCTCGGGTGCTATCAGCCGCCGTCGGGGGATCGTGGATGCGAGCTCCTGTGCACCGACGCGTGCCCGGGCGACCTGACGTGCGTCAACGGCACGTGCGTCGGCGACGGCCAGACCTGCAGGCCGACGTTCCAGCAGATCAGCGCCGGGAACGGGTTCGCATGCGGCCTCGACGCCCGCGAGCTGCTGTGGTGCTGGGGCTCGAACGCGAACCATCAGATCACTGCCGACGACGTCCGCGTCGTGCCGTACGCGACCCGGGTCGGCAGCGAGCGCTGGGACCAGATCACGACCGGTCGTCACGTCTGCGGCCTGCGCGAAGGAGCGCTGGCGTGCTGGGGCGCGAACGACCGTGGTCAGGTCAGCGCGGCGGTGCTCGGCGATGTCCTGGAGCCGCTCCAGATCACCGCGCCCGGCGGCGGGGTGTGGTCGACGGTGTCGGCCGGGTTCGACGAGACCTGCGGGATCGCCGAGGGTCGGCTGTACTGCTGGGGGGCGAACGACCGCGGCCAGCTCGGCGTCGGTGACACGCTGGATCGTGGCGTGCCGACGGAGGTCGGCGGCAACCTGACCGACTGGGCGCTGGTCACCGCCGGGACCGATCACAGCTGTGGAGTGTCGGCCTCGGCCGGGCTCCACTGCTGGGGCAACAGCGACCGGGGGCAGCTCGGCAACGGCACCGCGGTGTCGTCCAGCGTGCCGGTCGCGATCGCGTTGCCGGGAGTCACTTCGGTCGCGGTCGGGCTGCGCTCGACCTGCGCGATCGCGAACGAGCAGCTCCACTGCTGGGGCCACGGCAACTACGGCGCCCTCGGCGATCCGGCGACGATCGATCCCGCGGTCGACCACTGGATGCCGACCTTGGCGAGCGGGCTCACCGGATGGACGTCGGTGGTGTCCGCCGAGGAGCTTGCGTGCGCGACGCGTGGCGACCAGGTGTGGTGCTGGGGACGCACGCGCGGCGGCGGTGGGCTCGGCAACGGGGTCTGGGACGGAAGCTCGGGCCGGTACTGGGGCCAGATCGTCGACGGCGCGAGCGCGCTGACGGTCGGCTGGAACGCGAACTTCGACGACGCCAACGATGACGGCACGATCTCCGACTCGGGCAACCTCGATCTCGGGTGCGTGATCGTCGACGGCACCGCGCGGTGCTGGGGAGACAATCGATTCGGTCAGCTCGCGCAAGGCAGGGTCACGATGCAACCGACGCCACAGCCGATCGCCGGCGATCACGTGTGGACCACACTCGCAGCCGGCCAGTCGCACACGTGCGGCATCGCCGACGGAAAGCTCCTGTGCTGGGGATCGACGACCTACGGTCAGACAACCGGGGTGGTGGCCGGCACCACCGCGGTTCCGTGCGGATCGATCCCCGGACTTGCATGTGACGTGCTGACGCCCGCGCCGGTGATGTTCCATCCGACCGCACGGGCGGTCGCGCTCA
This sequence comes from Deltaproteobacteria bacterium, assembly GCA_018262455.1. The sequence goes on from JAGSPR010000714.1 coordinate 2,680, forward strand.
GCCGGACCACGAGCTGCGCGCTCGAGGGTGATGTCATCACCTGC
>JAGSPR010000715.1 GCA_018262455.1 Deltaproteobacteria bacterium
TGGGGCTCGCACGACAGCGGCCGGATCGTGATCGACGAGGTCGCCGGCTACCTGGTCACGATGACGTTCGTCGATCGGTCGAGCGGCGTCGCCCTCGCGATCGGGTTCATCGTGTTCCGGTTCCTCGACATCACCAAGCCGCCGCCCGTGCGCTGGCTCGACGAGAACCTGCCCGGCGGCTGGGGCGTCGTGCTCGACGACGTGGCGGCCGGCGTGATCGGGGCCGCGATCATGGTCGGTCTCCAGCATTTCGGAGCGCTGGCCTGGGTCGCGCGGACTATAGTCCCGTGATGCGTCGGGCGCTTGCTCTCGGACTCGCGTGCGTGCTCGCGCCGAGCGTCGCCCTGGCGAACGGTCGCGCACCGGCGACCAACGGCGTGTTCCTCCACCCGAGCGACGACCAGACCCTCCTCGTCCGGACGACCTTCGGCCTGCTGATCAGCCGCGATGCCGGGTGCACGTTCCGCTGGGTCTGCGAGAAGGCGATCGGCTACGGCGGCGAGTTCGATCCGAAGTACGCGGTCGCCACCGACGGCACGATCTTCGCGACGACCTTCACCGGGCTGCGCGTCAGCCGCGATGGTGGCTGTACCTGGGACACCGCGACCGCCGCGCTCCCCGCTGGCGATCCGAACCGGATCGCCGATCGCTGGATCGACGCGATCGACATCGCGCCGACCGGCGATGTCTGGGTCGCGACCGCGGAGAGCGCCGGCGCGAACGACGTCTATCACTCGACCGATAACGGCGTGACGTTCGCGCCCCGCGGCCTCGCGTCCGCGACCATCTGGTGGAAGAGCATCAAGGTCGCGCCCAGCGATCCGCAGCGCGTCTACGCGACGGGCTACCAGGTCGCGCCCACCGCGCGCGCGTTCCTCGAGCGCACCGACACGACCGGTGCGTCGTGGACCGAGAAGCCCCTGCCGTCGACGATCCAGTACGGCGGCACCCCGCTGGTCTACGTCACCGCGGTCGACCCGACCAACCCCGATCACCTGTACCTGACGTCCATCGACGCCAATCCCCCCAGCGGCGATCGCCTGTACCGCTCGACCGACGGTGGCGACACGTTCACCGAGGTGCTCGCGACCACCGATCCGATCCGCGGCGTCGTGTTCCGCACCAACACGACGGTGCTCGCCGCGACGATCGCGAGCGGCACGTTCGAGTCCCGCCCCGGCGGTGAGGGCCCGTTCACCAAGCTCGGCGAGACCCGCCCGAACAGCCCCGACCTCGCGCCGCCGCAGCTCGGCTGCCTCGCGCAGCGCGCGAACGGCGAGCTCGTCGGGTGCGGCGCCAACTGGCAGCCCGACTACATGGCGGTCGGCCGCACCAACAACCCGCTGAGCTGGCAGAAGCTGTTCCGGTTCGTCGAGCTCGCGGGGCCGCTCTCGTGCGCGGCTGGCACGACGACGCACACCGAGTGCGAGCCCGGGTGGCCCGCGCTAGCGCAGCAGTTCGGGGTCACCGGTCCGCCCGCGGTGTGCGGTGGCTCGGTCGATGCCCCGCCCGCCGTCGATGGTCCGCCGAAGAAAGGCGACCCCGGCTGCTGTAACGCGGGTGCGCCCGGTGGTGGCTCGATCGTGCTCGGCCTCGGGGTGCTGGTGCTCCTGCGCCGCCGCCGCCCGGCGTGACGTTCACGGACGCGCGGCGTCCGTCGGTCGCGGCTCGTCGAGCACGGACCGCCAGCTCGGGTAGCGCAGCACGACGCCCAGGTCCTCGCGCAGCCGGCGGTTCGCGATCTTTCGATCCGCCGTGAGCATGCCGGCTACCTCGGGCGGCACGGAGTCGGGCGAGACGCGCGGCGGGGCGGGCATCCCGAACCGCGCCGCAACCGCATCGGCGACCTCGCCGATCGGCGACGGATCGTCATCGGCGACATTGACCGCGCCGGTGACGGTCGATGTCCCGGCGGCGACGATCGCGGCGACCAGATCGTCGACGTGGATCCGGCTGACGTGAGCGCGGCCATCGCCGATGATCCGGTAGGTCCCGGCGCGGATCCGGTCGACGAGGCCGCGGCCCGGGCCGTGAATCCCGGCGACGCGCAGCGAGATCCACGGGATCCGCGCCTCGGCGAGCGCGGCCTCCGCGACGACCCGCGCCTTCCCCGACGGCGTCACCGGGGCGAGCGGCCAGTGCTCGTCGACCCAGGCGCCGCCGCCGGGTGCGTAGACACCGGTCGACGACACGTAGACCAGCTTGCGCGCGTCCGCCGCGGCCGCGATCAGCACCCGCTGCTCCCCGGCGGGATCCGGGCCCGGCGGCGCGAGACAGACGACGATCGCGTCGGGCGCGATGATCCCGCGCAGCGACGCGGGGTCGGCGAGATCCGCGCGGACACCGATCGCGCCGAGCTCGGCGGCGAGGTCCGAGGCCACGGTCCGCTCGCGCCGGGTGATCGTGACGTCGGCGCCCTGCCCGACCAGCGCCCGGGCGAGCCGGGTGCCGGCATACCCGCATCCGACGATGATCCACGGCCCGGACATGCGACGAGTTTGCGCTCGTCGTGCAGAGCTGGCTACGATGATTATCGTGCGTCTCGCCGTGATCGGTCTCCTCGCGGCGTGCACCACACCCGTGCCACGGACGGCCGACGCGCCGACCGAGACGCCGCCCGATCAAGAGCGCCACTACACGATCTGGCTCGGTGGTGCACGGGTCGGGACCGCCGAGGAGACCGAGGTGTGGTCGCGCTCCGGCGTCGTCCTGCGCCGGGTC
>JAGSPR010000716.1 GCA_018262455.1 Deltaproteobacteria bacterium
TCTGCATCGGTGTGATCGCCGCACGCACCGGCAGCACGACCGGCTCGGCACGTCCTGGCAGCGGGGCGGGCGGTTCCGAAGACGTCGCCTGGCCCGCCTGACAGCCGAGGAGGGCGAGGGCTGCGAGCAAGGGGCGGGCGTTCATGCGATTACTCCGTGGGACATGCGAACAGGTCCCGGAGTTCCATCGAACTTTCGCCCCCGCCCCAAGGTCCCGGACGTCATGGGATCGCGGCCGGATCGCGGGCGTACTCGAAGACCTCGATCGCGTTGGCTCGTCCGAGGTTCACGGGCAGCGGCGTCACCACCCCGGTGAGCGGGTCGAGCGTGACCAGCGTGCCGTCGCGGCTCGTGACGTACAGCGTGCCGTGGAAGAACCGCATGTCCTCGACGTGGAACCCCGCCGACGCGATGATCGGGACCGGCGTGCCGGTGACCCCGGTCGTGGGATCGATCGGCGTGATCGTCGGTGCGGTCGTCGACGGCGCGGTGAAGTACAGCGTCGTCCCGTCGGACGCGAGGCCGTAGGAGCCACAGCACGGGATCGCCTCGTCGCCGATCGTCGTGAACGCGCCGGTCGTCGGATCGAGCCGGCCGAACCGCAGCACGTTGCGGTTCACGCCGAGATACTCGTCGCCGACGCGGGTGACCGCCGGCAACCACCCCTGCAACGCGGAGGGGTTTGCGAGCCGCTGGGTGCGCATGTCGATCCGCCCGAACCGCCGGCTGCGATCGGCGCCCCAGTAGTCGCCTCGGTCGTCGCGGACCACGGCGGTGAAGCGCGCGGACGAGCCGCTGACCCGGGGGATCGGGATCGTGGAGTGGTCGGTCGGATCGTAGAACAGCGCGAACTGCGAGCTCGAGACCGAGAACAGCAGCAGGCCCTCGCGATCGCTCGGGGTGTAGCGGAAGCCGCGCTGCGCGGTCGCGGTCCCACGCTGGTTGATCAGCTCGAGGTCGGGCCACACCAGGGCGACGCCAGGCGGCGCGATGAACGTCAACGACGTGTCGCTCGTGACCACGACGTCGCTCGCGAGCTGCCCATCGACGACGACGCTCGCGGTACCGGCGTCCTCGTCGAAGAAGCCGCTGCCGGTCAGCGTGACGACGGTCGACGTCGACGAGAACACGACGTCGGTGGGGGCGACCGCGTCGATCGCCGGTGCCGCGCTGTAGCGGAGGATCCCCGTGGCGCGGGCGTTGCCGTGGCGGTTGAGCACCACGACCTCGGCGTCGCCGGGCTGATCGGCCGGAGGGAGCACGATCTCGAGCGTCGCGTCATCGACCGTGCGCGCCAGGGGCGCCTCGCGGCTCGCGATCATCACGCGGTTCGGCCCTGCCTCGTCGGCGGCAAACCCGGCGCCGGTGATCCGGATCGTCGTGCCGCCGACCACCGGCGCGTACGCGGGGATCGCGCGCTCGATCTGCAACGTCGTGGGCTCGCGCCCGCACGCGGCGAGGACGATCAGGAACCCGGGCACCAGGGAGCGCATCACCGCTCCCCGTAGCGAACGGCGGCCGGGAACGTCTCCGGCGCGATCGGTGGGCCGAGGGTGCGTAGCTCGTTGCCGGGCGCGCCGGGATACGGCAGACATCCGCCGCCGGTGAGCTGGTAGAGCGTGTCCGCGGCGCGATCTCCGATCGCATGGATCGTCGGCTGCTCTTCGGTGATCGCCGTCGCGAAGCCGATCCGCTCGCAGGTGTGCTGCGGGATCTCGGCGACCAGCACTTCGACGGCGCAGCTCCGGGGGCGCAGCCTCGTCGCGCTCGCGATGACGGCGGGGAGGCAGCGCGTGACCTCGCCGGACGAGCGCCGCAGGCAGTCGGCGCGCGTCGCCGTGTCGTGCAGCCGGTCGTCGACGAACCGCAGCTCGTCGTCGCCCAGGATGATCCGCTGGAGGCGACGCCCCGGGGTGTCCTCGATCGTGCGCTCGAGGATCGGGAGCTCGAGCTCGGCGGCAACCGGGAACTGCCGCGGCGGTGGCGTCGGGGTGACGCGCGTGCAGGCCTCGCCGTCGCGCCGGTACAGCGGCCCGGTCACCTCGCCGCCGACGGCGTGGTAGCGCGCGCAACCGGAAGGGTCCGCGAGCATCGCGATCGTGGGGACCGCGGCACCGTCGGGCACGGTGATCACCGCCTGCTCGCACGCGGGATCGCGGAACGTGCTCGGCGTGGCGGCCTCGGTCGGTGCGCACCTGAACCCGCCGCCGGCGCCCGGCGTCGGCGTGCAGGGCAGGTCGAGGTCGCGATCGCGGAGCCCCGACGGGACGCGCAGGCCGTCGTCGGTCGCGCGGTACGCGAGCGCGAGCCGGCCGGCGCCGACCTCGTCGTCGCGGAGCGCGATCAGGTCCCAGCCCGCGATCTCAGCGACGAGCTGGTAGTACGTCAGGTCGGACGGGGTCGAGAACGGTCCGACGCACTCCCCGTCGCGCAGCTCGTAGCGCTGCGTGACCGGCGTGGTGGTCGGGCCCGCGCGAAACAGCCGCGCCGGCAGCGTCGTCCCCGCGACCGTGTCGTGGGCGATGAAGTGCGTCGGCTTCTCGATCGTCTGGGCCCGGCCGACCAGGCTCTCGCAGGTCGGGTCGAGGTAGATGGCGTCCTCCGCGATCGGGACACAGCGGATCACGTCGTCGATCCAGCGCTGCGGCGTGCACCGGGCGTGGACGTCGAGGTCGTAGAACGCCGCGGTCTCGGCCTGCCGGGTGCCGTCC
>JAGSPR010000092.1 GCA_018262455.1 Deltaproteobacteria bacterium
ACAACGTCAACGACGGTGCGCCCGCGAACGACAGCCTGCCGGACGACACCAAGGCCGACGCGGTGTTCCCGCCGAAGTTCGAGCTTGCCGACCAGTCGCCCGTCAAGAGCCAGGGCAGCCGTGGCGTGTGTTCGATCTTCGCGTCGACGGCGCTGATCGAGAACCTCTACATCAAGGCGGGCATGCCGGTCGCCGAGGCCGACTTCTCCGAGCAGTACCTGCAGTGGGCCGCCAAGAACCTCGAAGGAGAGTTCCCGCACACCGATGGCTCGAGCTCGAACGCGAACCTCGCCACGGTCGTCAACTTCGGGACCGTGCAGGAGGCTGACTGGGCCTACGAGTCGGCCCCGTGGACCGCGGCCAACGACGCCGAATGCACCGGTGGCGAGAACCTGCCGACCAAGTGCTACACGAACGGCGAGCCGCCGGCGTCGATCGCGCAGGCCCGCAAGTTCAAGCTGCCGTCCTCGCGGTTCATCAACACCAACTCGATCAAGGCGCACCTGTCGACCAAGAAGACGGGCGTCAACATCGGCTTCACGTTCTTCTACCAGGCGTGGAACCACCGCCGGTCGACGATTCCGATCAACGACGCGCTGTGGCGCCAGGGCGTGGTCACCTACCCGAACGCCAAGGACAAGGAAGAGTCGGCGACGCACCGCGCAGGTCACGCGGTCCAGATCGTGGGATGGGACGACGACGCCGAGTTCGACATGCGCGACGGCGACGGCAACCCCGTGCTCGACGCCAACGGCGACCCGCAAAAAGAGAAGGGCTTCTTCATCTTCAAGAACTCGTGGGGCACGGCGAGCTTCGGCGTCGATCACCCGACGGGCCCCGGCTACGGCTACTTCTCGTACAGGTATGCCAAGGAGTTCGGCTCCGCGGTCACCGCCGAGCTACCGACGCTCGACACCCCGCATGAGGTCTGCGACGACGCGACGCTCAACGACGAGGACAACGACGGCAAGGCGAACTGCGACGATAGCGACTGCGCCACGCACCCGGCCTGCGCCGGCGGTGGCTCCGCGCACACGTTCGAGTCGACCCCGAACGCGGCGATCCCCGACAACAGCCCAGCGGGGTTCACCAGCACGATCGACGTCGCCGACGTCGGCATCGTCACCGACGTCAAGCTCACGGTCGACATCAGCCACAGCTTCCGCGGGGATCTCAAGGTGACGCTGAACAAGGGCACGAGGTCGCTCGTGCTGTTCAACAACGAGGGCGGCTCGGCAGACGACCTCAAGCAGACCTTCACCGTGGCCGGGTTCTCGGGCGAGGCGCTCGCCGGCGGCTGGACCCTCAAGGTCGAGGACGACGCGGCCCAGGATCTCGGCACGCTCCACTCGTGGAAGCTCGAGGTCACGGCGAACTGAGCTGACACTCCTGCCTGCTCACCCCTGTTGCGAGGCCCCTGCTCAGCAGACTCCTCGCCGAACGGCGCCGCGCCCCGGCGCCGTTCATCTTTTCGGCATGGTCGATGCAGCTGGTGGTTGCATGACGAACGCTCGCCCGGCCCGTCGTTTTCGCATCGTCGCCGCGCTCGACCGATCCGAGTACAGCGAGATCGTGCTCGAGCACGCGATCGACCAGGCCGCGCGTCACGACAGGCCCGACCTCCACTTCGTCACGGTCGTCGACCGGAAGGATGACGTCGAGGCGATCAAGGCCTGGCTCGCGGCGGAGGTCATGCAAGGACTCGAAACCTTCGGGCGAAAGGGGCCGGACTGGCGGTCGCGCTTGCACGTGCTGGAGGGCAAGCCCGCGGACGAGATCGCGACCTTCGCGGCAGATCTCGCAGCCGACCTGCTCGTCATCGGCCGGTTCGGGACCCACGCGAAGCGAGGCTCGGTCGCCGACCACGTCCTCCCTCGTGCCCCATGTCCGACCCTGATCGTGAACCTGATGGAGCACGTCGTCGAACCGGTGACCCAGTGCGCCGCGTGCGCAGAGGTCCGGGAGGATTCCGACGGCGAGCGATGGTTCTGTGCCGCGCACCTCAACACGGACCGGCTCCGCCTCAGCGCGTTGCTCCCGCTCTCGGGCACGTCGATCCACGGCGGCCCGCTCTGGTGACCCCGCATGGGCTGCGCGGCTGGACGAACGCCCCGCAGGTTCTGCGCACGCTTCCAAGCTGGAGATCGACCATGTCGAACGTCATCCGTCACGTGAGAGAGGAGCATCCGATGCCGCCGGTCCCCGACCCGATGGCTCGGATCCGAGCGCTCCTGCACCAGCGGCCGTTCCTCGTGCTCCCACTTCCCAATGACAGGCCCGCGGAGCCGCTGCCGATCCGGAGCCGCCACCCGAAGCAGCCGTGATCATGCCGGGTCGTGCGAGCGCACCGTCAGCACGGGACAGCTCGCCGCGCGCACGACGTGCTCGGCCACGCTGCCGAGCACCATCCGCTTGACGCCACGCCGACCGTGCGTGCCCATCACGACAAGATCGGTGCCGAGCGAGCTGGCGAGCGAGAGGATGCCGTCGCGGGCGTCGCCCGGCAGGACCGTGCGCTTGCCGAACTTGATTCCGGGGTGTTTGGCGACGAGCTGTTCGAGGCGCTGCTCGGCGTCTCGCTGCAGCGAGCCGATCATCTCGTCGGTCAACGCGACGCTGAGCTCCGGGAGCGACGCGCCGATGCAATGGACGAGGTGGACCGTCGCGCCGAGCTTCTCGGCCAGCCCGCACGCGTAGTCGAGGGCATGCTCGGACCGCGCGCTGAAGTCGATCGGGACGAGGATGGTGGAGGGCAGCATGCGTCGATGGGATTCAGGATCCGCGCCAGGATGGGCCGCAACCCCCCGCCCAGGGTTCGCGCGTGCCCGCTACTGCGCGGGACAGCTGGGATCGGTCGTCAACGCGAGATCGTCGACGAACGCCGTCTCGGCCGGGAGCACGTTCGCGCACGTCCCGGCGCCACCACTCATCGCGAACCGCACCGCTTGATTGCGGCCGACCAGCTTCGGATCGAGGCAGAGCGTGCCCTGGTGATACTGGTTGTCGAGCACCGGCACGAGGCTCGCCACCGCGTTGCTCGCGGAGAACGCGTACGTCGACTTCGGCGTGGCCTTGTAGAAGAACGTCAGCGCGGGCCCGCTCGCGCCAGCGCTCGCGGGCGTCACGATGTTGGCCTGCCACGTCGGCCCCTCACACGGGTGATCGACGCTGAGCTGGAGCACCCCGTTGGCGGTGTGCGCGTTCGCGGGATCGTTCAACGTCCGCGCCAGCGACCGGCCTTGGGTCGCCTGGGCCCCGATCAAGGTCAGCGGCGACTCGAACCCTGGATCGGTGAGGTTGGCATCGGTGCCGCAGGACGGGTCGTTGATGACCTTGAAGTTGTCGAACGCCGATTCGAAGTTCGGTGCGTCGGAACACAAGCCCTGACTGTCGATGTTCGCGGTGAGCGTGAACGCCCCACCACGCATGAACGCAGGCGCGCACATCCGGATCGTGGTGGGTTGACCGCTGCCGGAGATCGCGGGGAGCGGGACACCACCGATGTTCCACAGCGTGGTGGCACTGCTGGAAGTTCGATTGAAGATCGAGATCGCCGGCGAGGCCAGCATCGGGCTGTTCGAAATCGAGATCTTGTTCAACAGGCTCACGCCGTCGCAGCGGTGGTGCATGAACAGCCGCGCCGCCCGGGAGCCCGCTTCGCCGAACCCGCTCTCGATCTTCGCGGTCGAGTTATCGACTCCATTCGAGAACAGGACATTGAACGCCCATCCTCCGTCGGCCTCGGCGTCGCCGTTCGACGCCGTTCCCGGAGCCGGACATTCGCCTGGGTCCGCGGGCTTGATCTCGACATGGTCGATCTCGAGGTTGAACCCGCTCGTGGGGGACGGGCAGTCGAAGCTGCGCTTCGCCGGCATGAGCTCCACCTGCGTGGGAGCGCCCTTTCCGGTCGACGATTCGGGAGCGTACTGCGAGGCCCCGAGGCAGAACCGCGAGGTCGTGAAGTCGCCGAAGGAAAACGGCATCTCGTCATGCCACACCGAGCCGACTCCCACCGCAGGCGCGACGACATCGGACAGCATCCCTTCCGCAACGTAGCGATAGGTGGTCACGATGACGAGCGGCTCGGCACGTGACAGCCGGGGCATCTCGGCGCCTTGTGAGACGCGCTCGAGCGCGCAGAGCGGCACGTTCGTGAACACGGCGGCACCTGGATCGATCATCCCGGCAACGTTGAGGTTGGTATCCACCACGATGGCGGCGCCAAGCGTCCACCTCGTCATCGACTGAAAGCCTGGATCGGCAATCACGCCACTCCAAGCGCAGGTGCCCGCAACGGCCTCGGTGTAGCCGGCCGCGCATTCACAGCTCCGGTCCGTGATCCGGTCATCGCAGACCGAGTGGGCGACCGTGCAGTCGGCATCGACCCGGCATTGGCACGTCCCCGTACACGGGTCGACCGTGGCGTCGGAAGCCAGCGGCTGGACCTCCCCACAGCCGCACAACCAGATCAGCAAGCATAGGTGACGCATGGATTGCCTCCGATGATGACCGAAGTGCCGTCGACGACACCAGGATCTTGCTCCAAACCCGAGATCTTCGAACACGATCTACACGGGTGCCTATCACACTCTTCCTCACAGCCCCTGGACGCAGGCTAGGTCGCGTGCGCTGCCTCGCCGCGGATCCTCGACAGCAGCGAGGTCTTCGCGGTCGCGGGCAGGAACGACGCGCGGATCGCGTTCTCGGCGACGACGACGATCTCGGCGGGCGTGAGGTCGAGGGCGGCCACGGTGGCGCGGTAGTTGTCGGCGAGGTAGCCGCCGAAGTACGCGGGGTCGTCCGAGTTGATCGTCACGACGACGCCCTTGCGCAGCAGCCGCGCGAAGTTGTGGTCGGCGAGATCCTCGACGACGCGCAGCTTGAGGTTCGAGAGCGGACACACCGTGAGCGGGATGCGCTCGCGGACCAGGCGCTCGACGAGCGCGGGATCCTCGTCGCAGTGCACGCCGTGATCGATTCGCTCGGCCCCGAGCAGGTCGAGGGCCTCGGTGATGTACGCGGCAGGGCCTTCCTCCCCGGCATGCGCGACGGCGCGCAGGTTCAGGCTGCGCGCCTTGGCGAACACGCGCGCGAACTTGCTCGGCGGGTTGCCACGCTCCCCGGAATCGAGCCCCACCCCGGCGAGCTCGCCGAGAAATGGCAGTGCGGCGTCGAGCGTGGCGAACGCGTCGGCCTCGGAGAGGTGACGCAGGAAGCACAGGATGAGCCCGGAGGTGACGCCGTAGCGCCGGTGAGCGTCCTCCATCGCGTCGCGCAACCCGCCGATCACGACCTCGAGCGGCACGCCGCGCGGGGTGTGGCTCTGTGGATCGAAGAACAGCTCGGCGTGGACGACCCCGTCGGCGTGGGCGCGGGTGAAGTAGCTCATCGCGAGCGCGTAGAAGTCGCGGCGATCGCGAAGCACCGCGCAGCCGGCATAGTAGAGGTCGAGGAACGACTGGAGATCGTGGAACGCGTAGGCGGCGCGCACGGCCGCAACCGACGCGAACGGCAACGCCAGGCCGTGCTTGGCGGCCAGGCTGAACATCATCTCGGGCTCGAGCGTGCCTTCGATGTGGAGGTGGAGCTCGGCTTTCGGCAGGCGACGGATCAGGCGTTCACGCGTGGCATCGAGCGACATCGACGCACGCTACCCTGGGGCCCGAGCCGGATCGATCGGTTTTGGTCCGCAGCGAAGCAAGGATCAAAACCACCGCACGGCGAGGGTCCACCTTGGGGGTGGGCTCCCCTTGTGGGGCAATCCCGGGGAACGGTCGTGGGGGTGCGGCGAGGGGGTCTTCGCGCTTGCCGCCCGGCGGCCCGATGGGTACGGTCCTCCGCCTAGATGACCGACGAGAACGCTCCCGCCGCTGCTGCCGCTCCGGACTTCGACACGGTGCCTTCGCTGGCCGCGAGTCTGGGCCTCGCGCCCGGCGCGATCGCCGCGGTGATCGCGTTGCTCGACGAAGGCAACACGGTGCCGTTCATCGCGCGCTACCGCAAGGAGCGGACGGGCGGGCTCGACGAGGTCCAGATCCGCACGATCGAGGAGCAGCGCACGTACCTGGTCGAGCTCGAGACCCGGCGTGCCGCGATCCTCGCGTCGGTGTCCGAGCAAGGCAAGCTCACCCCCGAGCTCGAGGCCAAGCTGCGTGCTGCCTCCGGCAAGTCCGAGCTCGAGGACCTCTACGCGCCGTATCGCCCCCGCCGCAAGACGCGCGCCTCGGTCGCCCGCGACAAGGGTCTCGAGCCGCTCGCGCAGCGGATCCTGGCGCAGCCCGCCGACGGCGATCCGGCCGCCGAGGCAGCCGCGTTCGTCAAGCAAGGCGTCGACAGCGCGGAGGACGCGCTCGCCGGCGCGCGCGACATCGTGGCCGAGCTGGTGGCGGATACCGCCGAGGTTCGCGCCTACGTTCGGCGCGAGTTCGCCGAGCACGGCGAGCTGACCTCGACGGTGGTGCCGAACAAGGGTGACGAGCCGACCAAGTTCGAGCAGTACTACCAGTTCGGCGAGGCGGTGAAGACGATCCCGTCGCACCGGTTCCTCGCGATCCGGCGCGGCGAGGCCGAAGGTGTGCTGCGCGCCCAGGTCGTCGTCGACAGCGCGAAGGTCACCGCCGGGATCGAGCGGCTCGCCAAGCTTGCCCCCGGCTCGCCGTGGGCCGAGCAGCTCCGGCTCACCGTGGCCGATGCCTTCAAGCGGCTGCTGTCGCCCAGCGTCGAGAACGACGTCCGGGCCGAGCTCAAGCAGCGCTCCGATCACGCGGCCGTCGATATCTTCGCCGGCAACCTGCGCAATCTGCTCCTGGCGGCACCGCTCGGTTCGGCGGCGGTGATCGGCGTCGATCCCGGGCTGCGCACCGGCTGCAAGTGCGCCGCGGTCGATGCGACCGGCAAGTTCCTCGGCACCGTCACGATCTACATCACGCAGGGTGATGCCCAGCTCGCGAAGGCCAAGCAGGACTTCCTCGCGTTCGTGAAGCTGTTCAAGCCGCGCGCGATCGCGATCGGCAACGGTACCGGCGGTCGCGAGGCCGAGGCGTTCGTCAAGCGCACGCTCGCCGACGCCGGGCTGCGTCCGCGGATGATCGAGGAGGCGGGGGGTGATCCCGAGCTCACCGCGCAGGCCGTCGAGGCGCCGTTCGTCGTCCAGGTCAACGAGGCCGGCGCCAGCGTGTACTCGGCCTCGGACCTCGCCCGCGAGGAGTTCCCCGAGCTCGACCTCACGATCCGCGGTGCGATCTCGATCGCTCGCCGGTTGCAGGACCCGCTCGCCGAGCTGGTCAAGATCGAGCCGAAGTCGATCGGCGTGGGCCAGTACCAGCACGACGTTCATCAGCCGCTGCTGTCGAAGAAGCTGGGCGACGTGATCGAGGACTGCGTCAACAAGATCGGCGTCGAGCTCAACACCGCCAGCGCGATGCTGCTCGGCTACGTCGCCGGCATCGGCAAGTCGCTCGCGAAGAAGATCGTGCTGCACCGCGACAGCCACGGCGCGTTCGCCGCGCGGACGCAGCTGATGGAGATCGCGGGCCTCGGCCCCAAGGCGTTCGAGCAAGCGGCGGGCTTCCTGCGGATCGCAGGGGCCGCACACCCGCTCGATCGGTCGGCGGTTCACCCCGAGCGCTACCCGCTGGTCGAGCAGATCGCCGCCGACCTGGGTGTCGAGCTGCCGCAGCTGCTCGGCAACCAGGAGCTCGTCGACAAGATCGACTTCAGCAAGTACGTCACCGCTGAAGTCGGTGAGCCGACCCTGCGTGACATCGCCGCCGAGCTCGCCAAGCCCGGCCGCGATCCGCGCGAGGAGTTCGAGCCGCCGCGGTTCCGTGACGATGTCACCGACATGAGCGACCTCAAGCCCGGGATGGTGCTCGAGGGCATCGTGACCAACGTGACCGCGTTCGGCGCGTTCGTCGACATCGGGGTCCATAACGACGGGCTCGTCCACGTCAGCCAGCTCTCCGATCAGTTCGTCAAGGATCCGAGCGAGGTCGTCAAGGTCGGCCAGAAGCTGACCGTGCGCGTGCTCGAGGTCGACACCCAGCGCAAGCGGATCGGGCTGTCCGCGAAGAAGCCGCAGCCACCGCAGCAACGCCAGCCGCGGCACGATGGCCAGCAGCAGCAGCAGCAGCGCGGACCGAACGATCGTGGTGGTGGTGGTGGTCGCGGTCGCGGTCGGGGTGGCCCGCAGCCGCAGATGCAGGGCGAGGCAGGGCAGGGCCAGGATCAGGCCCAGGCCCAGCGCCAGGGCCAGCACGCCGGGCCGCCTCCGAACCAGGGGCCGCGCAACGATCAACGTGGGCCACGCGGGCCACGTGACCAGCGCGGGCGTGGACCCCATCCGCAGGGCGATCAGCGCCGCGATGAGCGAGGCCCGCAGCACCAGATGAGCCCGTCCGGCGAGCCGCGCCCCGACGATCGAGGCCCGCAGCAAGGCGAGCGCCGACAGTGGACCGATCGGCCGGCCGCGCAGCAGGGCGACAACCGAGCAGCGCCTCCGCCACAGGGCGATGTCGTACAGCACGCGGATGCTCGTCGCGACGACCGCGGTCCGCCGCGCCCGCGCGACGCTCGCGGGCCACAGGACAACCGCCGTCCGCAAGCCGACAACCGCGGATCGGGCGGGCCGGGCGGACCGGGCGGGCCGGGCGGGCCGAGGCGCGATGATCGCGGTCCACGGCGGGACGATCGCGGCGGCCCGCGGCCCAGCGATCGAGGCCCCGACCGTGCACCCGAGCCGCGCCGTCCCGAGAAGCCGCCGGAGAACTGGGGCGTCTCCGGGTTCACCAACAGTCCGTTCGCCAAGCTGCCGCTGAAGCCTTCGAAGTCCTAGGGGGCGATGGCACGTCCGCGCGATCGGATCGCGACGGCGTGCTAGAGCAGAGGTTGGTGGATCGCCGTCCTGTTCATGCGCTTGGCCTCGTCGCGCTGGTGGCCTGCGGCTCGAAGCAGCCGATCGAGGAGGCCTCGAGGCCCAGCGACGCCGCGGTCGCCCAGGTCGCCGATGCGGCGGTGGTCGCGCCACCACCGCCGCAACCGGAGCGGCTCGAGCACGCCGTCTATGGGCTGGTCGATAACCGTCACGCGGTGCACCGCTACGTCGCCGGCGACCTGGTGATCGATGCGTCGGACGTCGGGCTCGCGCGCTACACGCGGTTCAGCATGCCGGCGCCGCGCTGGCACCTCGGGCACCTCGTGGAGGGCGTGCGCGCCGCCGAGGTCGATCGGCTCGCCTCGCTGGAGATCCCGCTCGATGCCGAGCTGGCGACCGGCATCACCCGGCTCGTCGCCCGGGTCCATGGCCACGACAAGCTGGTGCTGAGCCTCAAGCTCAATGGCCGCAAGGCCGGCCCAGGAGCGACCCTCGCGCTCGCCGAAGGCTGGCAGACGATCGCGCTTCCCATCGAGCACGGCGTGCTGGGCATCGGCGAGAACCAGCTCGTGCTCGAGACCACCGGCAAGGCGAAGGGCACGATCGCCATCGAGTGGCTCCGCTTCGCGTCGCGCGAAGTGGCGCACGACGATCCGCGCCCGGCGGCGGGCTTCGACGCGAAGGCCAACGTGATCCGCCTCGCGAAGGATGCGACGCTGCTGTGGTACGTCACGATCCCCGATGGCGCCCACCTCGTGGCGAAGCTGGAGGGGCCGTGCAAGGTGGAGGTCCAGGCGCGGGCGGGCGATGACAGCTTCGCGGGCGGCATGCTGGCAGCAGACAGCGCGCGGGTGGATCTGACGAAGATGGCGGGGCGGGTGGTCGGCCTGACGCTGACCGCGCGAGACTGCCCGGTCGCGAAGATCGGATCGCCGGAGATCATGCTGCACGGCGCGGCGCCGGCCCCCCTCGGCAACGCCGAGCGTCCCCGCTACATCGTGCTCTGGGTGATGGACGCGTTGCGCGCCGACAAGGTGGCGAGCTTCACGCCCGGCGCGCGCGCGTTGACCCCGAACCTCGACGAGCTCGCGAAGTCGAGCACCGTGTTCCGCCAGTACTACGTGCAGGGCAACGAGTCACAGACCAGCCACTCGAGCATGTGGACGGGCCTCTATCCGGCGGTCCACAACGTCCGGATGGCCGGCGCCGGTGGCAGCGCGCGGATCGACGCGGGGCTCGACGTCGTCGCTTCCAGGCTGGCCGCCGCGGGCATGTACACCGCCGCGGTCACCGGCAACGGCTTCGTCAACGAGGAGGGCGGGTACACGCGCGGGTTCAACGAGTACCGCAACATGATGCGCGAGGCCGGCGTCCCGAACGGCGTGATCTACGGCCAGAAGATCGTCGACGCCGCGCTCGCTCGGTTCGACGCGCACCGCGACCAGCCGCTCTACCTGTTCCTCGGCACGATCGACACGCACAGCCCGTGGATCGCGCGTCACCCCTGGATCGAGACCTACTCGCCGCGCTACAGCGGTCCGTTCAAGGACTTCGCGACGGCCAAGGACCTCGGGTTCAAGCCGAGCTCGATGGGCTGCAGCGTCATCCCCCCGCCAGCCGACATCGAGCGGCTGCGCGCGATCTACGACTCGGCGATCAGCTATCACGATCAACAGGTCGGTCGCGTCGTCGCTCAGCTCAAGTCGTGGGGCATCTGGGATCAGACCATGCTCGTGATCACGGCGGACCACGGTGAGGAGCTGTTCGAGGATCGTCGATGCGGTCACGGCGGCTCGCTGCGCGACTCGCTCGTGCGGGTTCCGCTGCTGGTCCACGATCCGGCCCGGTTCCCGGGGGGCACCGTGATCGAAGAAGGTGCCGAGGGCGTCGACCTGATGCCGACGTTGCTCGAAGCGGTGGGCGCGCCCGGCGTGGCCGCGTCGCAGGGTGAATCGTTGGTGGCGCTCGCGCAGGGGACAGGACGCGGCTGGCCAAGGCCGTCCTATGCGTCGATGTACGAGTACGCGCACGCGATGCGAATCGGCCGGTGGAAGGTGCGGGTCGGCAAGCTCGGCACGCCGATCGTCGGAGATCTGAGCGCCGATCCAGGCGAGACCACTGATCTCGCGCGGGTCCGCCCCGTCGAGCGTCGCATGCTGACCGACAACCTGGGCTTGTTCCTGGCGCTGCGGATGCAGTGGAAGAAGCACGCGTGGGGAGTCACGACCAACGTCACGCATGCGGGCGCGGCCGCGCTCGATGAGGTGCAGACCCCGTGACGCGCGTGGCGCTGCTCGCGCTCGTTGCGTGTGCTGCCACCGATCTCCCGACGCGGCCGGTTCCGAGCGCGAGCCTGCATGCCGATGCGGGCGTCGACGTGGCTGGTGCCGACCGCGACCAGGTCGCAGTGCTGGATGCACCGACGAAGGAGGTCGCGCCCGTCGCCGCCGAGGTCTGGCTCCGCGGCTCGACGCACGTCCATGCACGGCCGTCTGGCGATAGCAGCACCCCGATCCCGGACGTGGTCGCGTGGTACGAGCAGCATGGCTACGACTTCATCGCGCTGACCGACCACAACCAGGTCAGCGAGATCCTGCCGGGCGCCGAGACCTCCGGGAAGATCACCGTCCGAGATCCACCGAGTGGCCTGATCGTGTTCGCCGGGGTCGAGCTGACGCACAACCCGACCCGCTGTGTCCCGGCCGGTGACGCGAGCCGGCGCTGTCGAATTCACGTCAACCTGATCGGCGTGACCGCGCGCCCGGGCAACAAGATCGAATGGGCCGATCGCTCGACGCACGACCGGGTCGCGAAGTATCAGGCGGCGATTGTGGCTGCGCGGACGCTCGGTGGGATCGCACAGCTCAACCATCCACAGTGGTTCTGGGGCATGACATCCGACGTCCTGGTCGAGATCGCACGCCGGGGAATGCGGCTGTACGAAGTCACGAATGCGCAGTTCGCGAAGTGGAATGCGGGAGACCCGCGTCATCTATCCACCGAAGCGCTGTGGGATGCGGCGCTGGCGCACGACGTGACCTTGTGGGCGGTGGCGTCCGATGACGCGCACGACTACGAGGAGAGGCCCGGTAAGTACCCCCCAGGTGGCGGTTGGGTGATGGTCAAGGCGCGCCGCGAGCCCCAGGCCATCCTGGAGGCGCTCGCGGCCGGGCGCTTCTACGCGTCGACAGGCGTCGTGCTCGAGCATGCGGAGGTGGCCAACGGGGAGCTCGTGGTGGAGGCGGCCGCCACGGTGTCGCCCGTCACGATCGAGTTCATCGAGAACGGCAAGCTCGTCGTTACGGTGAGCGCCAGAACTGCGCGCCGAGCGCTCCCGCGCGCAGGATATGTCCGCGCCGTCGTCACTCGTGGTGACGGCAAGAAGGCCTGGGTGCAGCCCGCGCGGCTGCCGCGGACACCCTAGAGCGCCACGTAGCCGTGTTTGACGGCGAACCGCGTGAGCTCCGAGTTGTTCCGTAGCCCGAGCTTCTTCAGCACGTGACCGCGGTGGGTATCGACCGTCTTGATACTGATCTCCAGGTGTTCGGCGATCTCGCGGTTGGTGAGCCCACGCGCGAGCATCTCCATGACCTGCTGCTCGCGTGCGGTCAGCGCACTCGCGGGGTGACCGTCACCGGTCGCCAGCAGCTGCTCGACCCCCGGTGGGATGACCTGCTCGCCGCGGCTCACGGCCCGGATCGCCGACAACAAGACCTCTGGTTCCACGGCCTTGTTGACGTAGCCGTGCGCTCCTGCCGCGATCGCCCGCGCCGCATAGCTCGGCTCGGTGTGCCAGGTGAGCACCACGACCAGCGGCGCGGTCTCGAGCGGCCTCATCTCCGTGAGGACGTCGAACCCGGAGCGATCGGGCAGGGTGATGTCCAGCAGGAGCACATCCGGGCGCTCGCGCCGGATCATGTCCATCGTATCTGCCGCGGTCCCTGACTCGCCGACGACCTGGATGTCGTCAGCCTTCCCGAGCGCCTCGCGGAGAGCCCAGCGCACGATCGTATGATCTTCAGCGATAGCTAGTCGAATCATGGCAACACCTCCAAACGGGGTACGGTCGTAGAAACTAGCAACCCCCGCGCCGGAACGAACCGCGCTATAGGTGAGCCGGTTCTCGCCATGGATCCCGCGTCGATCCCGACCTCGCTGGGTGAATTTCGCATCGTCGCCGAGCTCGGACGGGGCGGAAGCGGCGTGGTTTACGATGCATCCTGGGGGCCACGCCGCGTCGCGTTGAAGGTTCTTCATCCGAGCCTGGTGACGACCGAGCGCCTGCGCGCGCAGTTCCTCGCCGAGGCCACGCGGCTGCAGACCATCACGCACTCCTCCGTCGTGAAGGTGCTCGCGGTCGGCGAGCTTCCCGATGGCCGTCCGTACCTCGCGATGGAGCGGCTCGACGGCGAGACCCTCGCGAGCGTGCTCGCGCGTGGTCCGATGGAGCTCCCCGACGCGCTCGCGATCTTCGGCGAGCTGTGCTCCGCGGTCGGCGCGCTCCACGATCGCAACCTCGTGCATCGCGACCTCAAGCCGGAGAACGTGTTCATCGTCGGCGGACAGCACGGCGTGCTGCTCGACTTCGGGATCGCGAAGGAGCTCGAGGCGCCCGACTCCACCACGACCATGGATGGCGGCGTGCGCGGAACGCCAGCGTACATGGCGCCCGAGCGGTTCTTCGGCCAGCCCGCCGGGGTCGCCACCGACATCTACGAGCTCGCGGTCACGCTGTACGCGATGCTCGCGGGCCGCCTGCCGTGGGACGACCTCAACGATCCAGAGGCCCGGCTGGCCCCGCGTCCACTCGTCGAGTTCGCGGCGGTGCCTGCCGAGCTCGACATCGAGATCCGGCGCGCGATGTCGACCCGGGCGCAGAACCGACCGGAGTCGGCGAAGGCCCTGCTCG
Organism: Deltaproteobacteria bacterium; assembly: GCA_018262455.1. The sequence continues at coordinate 13,782 of JAGSPR010000092.1, forward strand.
AGGCGGCGCGTGGTGCAGCGGGCGCGCCGGCGCTCGCGCCGGGAGCCGCCGATACCGCGCGGATGGCCCCGACCCCCGATCTGGCCAAGCCCACCGTCACCGCCCAGCGCCAGCCCTGGTTTGCCGGTCGCCAGCGCACCACCGATCGCGGCAAGACGCCGCTCGCGTGGGCTCCCAGCGATCCCGCATCGGTACCGGAGTCACCCACGAAGCGCCGGCGGCGCTGGCCGTTGGTGGCGGGTGCGATGGCCCTCGCCCTGGCGATCGGAGGGGCTCTCGCGTGGCGCCCCGGCGGAGGCGGGCCGTCCGACGCGTCCGACGCGTCGCTCGCCACCGCGTCGCTCGCCACCGCCGCGCTGGTCGACGCCAGCGTGCTCGCGCCGGCGCACGACCCGTGGGGCGCTGCCCAGCCGGCCTCGCCACCCGCCAGCGCGGCCGCGGCCCCCGTCGAGCGACCCGCCGTGTCGTTCACCACGTCGGGGAGCGAGCTCTCGATCCCGGATGCCCGCAAGGAGATCGCTGCGGCGCTCGTGCACGTCCCTGCCGACACCGGGGTGCTGTTCAGCGTCGCGATCGGCGAGCTCCGCAAGAACGAGCAGTTCGCCGTCATCCTCGGCAAGATCGCCAACAACCCGCAGGTCGCCCCGCTCAAGCAGCTCCTGCCACCCTGTGTGGTGGCCCTGCTCGCCGCCTCGGAGTGGGCGGTCTATGCCGCCAGGTCGCTGGACGAGAGCGAACACGGCACCGTCATGATCCGTGGTCGCTGGAACCGGGCCGAGGTCGAGCAGTGCTTCGCGCCCGACTCGATCCCGCTGGCCATGCCGGACGGCAAGCAGATGCTGCAACTCCGGCGGGTCGGCTGGCTCGACTTCGTCGACGATCACACCGTCTACATCAGCGTGCGCGACGATCTCGCCGCCGCCCAGGTCCACGACCTCGTCAAGCACGGCAGCGGCGCCGCGCCTCACACCAAGCAGCTCCTCGCGAGCCTTCCCGCCGACCGCACCCTCGCCGTTGCGATCGACGGCAGCAGCGGCGCCTCCTGGCCCAAGCAGGTCCTCCCCAGGTCCAGCGACGCCACCGTGTGGCTCCGCGTCGGGCCCGAGACCGAGTTCGGCGTCGTCGCAGATCCGCACTCCGAGGCCGAGGCCACCAAGGTCGTGGCCTCCACCCGCCCCCTGTTCGATGACCTTATCAACGCCACGGGCGAGGCGCTCGGCCGCATCACGGTCGAGCGCAAGGCCACCGCGATGCACCTCCACGGCAAGATGTCGGCGCTCATGATCGCGATGCTCATCGCCGCGATCCCGTAGTATCCACGACGATGTCCACGCAGCTGCCGCTCGTTCTCGGGATCGCTGGTGGCAGCGGCTCCGGCAAGACCACCGTGGCGCACAAGCTCGCCGCCGCGATGCCCGCCCACCGCTGCATCACGATCGAGCACGATTCCTACTACCGCGATCAGGCCCACCTCGACCCCGTCGAGCGCGCCAAGATCAACTACGACCACCCCGACTCGCTCGAGAGCAGCCTGCTCGCCACCCACCTCAAGGCGTTGCGCGCCGGTCACACCGTCGAGGTCCCGATCTACGACTTCGCCTCCCACACCCGCCGCACCGAGACGCGCACGGTCGCGCCCGCTCGCGTCATCATCGTCGAGGGCATCCTGGTGTTCACCGACGCGGCTCTCCGCGAGCACATGGACATCAAGATCTTCGTTGATACCGACTCCGACATCCGGCTGATCCGGCGGATCCGCCGCGATCTCGAGCAGCGCGGTCGCACGTTCCAGTCCGTTCGCGACCAGTACTACGCCACCGTCCGGCCCATGCACATCGAGCACGTCGAGCCCTCCAAGCGGTGGGCCGACCTGATCGTTCCCGAAGGCGGCGACAACAAGGTCGCGCTCGACGTCCTGCTCGGGCGGCTGTGGCGGATGGCGTTCGACGCCTGAACGGTCGGCCGGGAGGGGCCGCGACCTGGACGTCACGCGGGATCTTCGGAGGCATGATCGCGCGCTCGATCGGCTCGAACAGATGGCGCGCAAGGCGTGCACGGGGCTCCGATCTCGCGCGTTCGCTGCGCGCGAATCGAGCCGGATGCTCGCCGGCGACGCGCGCCATGGCTCGGCGGTGGCATGTTCGCTGCATCACCGACTCGTGATGAGCAGGGAAGTACCGGCCGGCGCGGACGCTGGCGCGGATGCGAGTCGTCGGCTGACAGAGGGTCTCATGCCATCCGCGGAGGCGCGCCCTGGCAGCCTGTATCGCGAGCTGGCGGAGGTCGCTCCGGATGGCATCTTCATCGCGAACCTCGAAGGCCGCTACATCGAGGTGAACGCGGCGGGATGCGAGCTGCTCGGCCGAACCCGCGACGAGATCCTCGGCAAGACGATCGTGGACCTGATCCCTGCCGAGCAGCTACCACGGCTGGCCGAATCGAGAGAGCTCATGCTGCGAGGCGAGGTGCACACGGCCGAGTGGCAGCTGCGCTACCGGGACGGAACGTACATCCCCGTCGAGGTCAGCGCGAAGGTCCTCCCCGATGGCCGCTGGGTCGGCTTCGTTCGCGACCTGCGCCATCGCAAGGCGATGGAGGAGGCGCTGCGGATCAGCGAGCAACGGTTCCGGATCGCGCTCGCGGGATCGCCGATCTCGCTGTTCAGCCAGGATCGCGACCTCCGCTTCACGTGGTCGTACAACCCGCCTTCGCCATACTACCCGCACGACATCGTCGGCAAGAAGCAGGAGGACTTCTCGCCCCCCGCCCTCGTCGGCGAGCTCACCACCTTCAAGCGAGCGGTCCTCGAGACCGGGATCGGGGCGCGCCGGCTGTTCGAGGTCGAGTATGCCGAAGGCCAGCGATGGTTCGACGTCACGATCGAGCCTGTCCACGACGAGCGCGGTCAGATCACCGGGATCACGGGCGCCGCGTGGGACGTGACCGAGCGCAAGCGCAGCGAGGACGAGCACCGGCTGCTCGGTGACGCCAGTGCGCTGCTCGGCGAGCTCAACACGGACTGGAAGGAGCTGCTGTCGAAGGTCACGCCGATCGCCTTGCAGCTTCCTGCCGATCTCTGCATCGCCGAGGTGATCGACGACGACGGGCAGGTCCAGCGCCTCGCGATCGTCCACCGGGAACCGGCGATGGCGGCGGTGTGCGCGGCGCTGACCGCGCTGCCGCTCGATCGCGACCGGCCTCATCTCGCGGCCGAGGTGCTGCGGTCTGGTCAGCCGCGGCTGATCGAGGAGGTCACGCCCGCGTACGTCGCGTCGGTGGCGCAGAGCGCGGAGCACCTGAACCTGCTCGAGCAGCTTCACCTCCGATCGCTGATCGAGATCCCGCTGGTCAGCCGCGGCAGGCTGCTCGGCATGTTCGTGATCGGCTCGAGCACGCGGCGGTTCGGCGCGGAGGATCTGCGGATCGCGATGGCCCTGGCAAGCCGCGTCGCGATCGCGATCGACAACGCGCGGCTGCACCGCTCCCTCCAGCGAGCGGTGGAAGCGCGCGACCAGGTGCTTGCGATCGTCGCTCACGATCTGCGCAACCCGCTCAACTCGGTGCTGCTGCAGTCCGAGATCCTGTCCCGTAGTCTCGACGAGACCATCGGCGTGCGTGCCGTCGAACGGATCCGTCACGCCGTCGGGCGGATGAACCGCCTGGTCCAGGATCTCCTCGATGCCGTGCGACTCGACGCGCACGAACCGCTGACGATCGAGCCCGAGGAGCTGGCGCCCGATCGGGTGGCGCAGGAAGCGATCGAGGCCATGCGGCCGCTCGCCGCGGCC
>JAGSPR010000093.1 GCA_018262455.1 Deltaproteobacteria bacterium
GCGGGCGCGCCGCGCGAAAGGACCCCACCTCCGAGCGCGAGTCCGCAGCGCGCACCCACGTCCGTGCGAGCACCGATCATCTGCGCGAGGATTCGAGCGCGAGCGGGGTGGGGTCCGTCGCGCCAGCAGCCCGTGGCGTTCGCGGTCTGCAGTAGCACCTCAGCCACTGTCGCCGGGCTCGGGCACCACGAACACGCTAAGTGAACAGCATTGGAACTAGCCCCAGAGCTCGGCTCGGTTGATCACGCTTGCACCTCAACCCAGCCGATCTCCCGCGCGAACGCGTCAAGATCAACTCGACAACGGGTTGAGAACGTCGCCGTCCTGGCGGCGAGCGTGATGCTCAGCCGTCGGTGACGGCGATCGCCAGCGCCGCGGCGAGCTCGGCGTTGTTGACGGCGAGCGCCCGGTTGGCGACGATCGACGCCCCCGCCGTGGCGCGGGCGAGCCGCGCGAGCAAGAACGGCGTGAGCCTCTTGCCGGTGATGGTGCCGGCGGTCGCCTCGGCGAGGGCGGCCGCGATGACGGGCTCGAGCCCCACGACCTCGGCGTGCGCGGGGATCGGGTTGCAGGCGAGCACCCCGCCGCCCCCGAGCTCCCAGTGCCGGCGCGCGATCGTGGCGAGCTGCTCGGCGGTCTCGACCCGATGCTCGAGCGCGAGGCCGGAGCTGCGCGCGTAGAACGCGGGCAGCTCGCTCGTGCGGTAGCCGATCACCAGCACGCCGAGCGTCTCGAGCATCTCGAGCGTGCGGGGCAGATCGAGGATCGCCTTCGCCCCGGCGGAGACCACGATGATCGGGGTGCGCGCGAGCGCGACGAGATCGTGCGAGACGTCCGACGCCTCGCCACGGTGAACGCCGCCGATGCCGCCGGTCGCGAACACGCGGATCCCGGCCCGTGCCGCGAGCACGGCCGTGGCGCTGACCGTGGTCGCGGCCGAGGTGCCGCGCGCGAGGTGCACGGCGAGGTCGGTGGCGCCGGCCTTCGCGAACGCGCTGCCATCGCGGGCGAGGCGCTCGAGCACCGGCTCGTCGAGCCCGAGCTGGACGACGCCTTGGACGATCGCGATCGTCGCCGGGGTCGCACCTCCCGCTCGCACCGTGGCCTCGAGCTCGCGCGCGACCGCGAGGTTGTCCGGCCAAGGCAGGCCGTGGGCGACCAGCGTCGACTCGAGCGCGACGAGGGGACGGCCCTCCGCCCGCGCGGCCGCGACCTCCTCGGACTCGATCAGCTTCATACGCGGCGAACCCTATCCCGAGCCGGCGGCCGCGTCTCGATCCACCACCACTCGCAGCCGAGCGCCATCGCGATCGCGCCACCGAACGAGACATAGGCGCCGAACATCGCGTCCTTGTCGATCGCGAGCAGGCCGAACCAGACCGCCGAGATCACCCCGGTCACGATGCCGCACCGGGCGACCATCGCCTCCGCCGTGCGCGCCGGCAGCACGATCGTCGAGATCACCACCACCACGCTCGCGAGCGGGATCAGCTGCACGGTCTCGAACTGGGCGAGCTGGAGCTCCGCGAGCGCCGGCAGCCCGAACCCGAACAGGGTGACCCCGAGGATCACGCGGATCGCGATCGCGAGCCCGGCCACGTCGCGCGACCGCACCATCGCCGCCGCGAACACGAGCGCCGCGATCACGTACGGAGTCCAGACGACCGGCACCTGCACCGGCGCCGTGGCCTCGCCACAGACGCGCAACGTTGGCAGGAAGATGCAGATCACGACCACGGCCGTCGACGGCAGCGTCAGCCAGCGATGGTGACGCGTGCGCGACCCGGGGTGTGGCGATCGGACGTCACTGCGTGCCCAGGCGGACTCGATCGGACGGCCAGTTATCGACGGATCGATCATATGCACCCTCGACATCGCAAGCCGCGGGCCACCCAGTGCACGACACCGCTGTCGCGACCCGGACGCCGCTGCGCAATTGCCGATGCGGACGCGTAAGCCGGTGCGCAGCGACGGCGTCAGCTGGACGCCGGAGCGCTATGCTCCGCCCATGAAGCGCGTACTCCTGCTGGTGCTGGTCACGGCGTGTGGTGGCAACGACGGCGGCTCGTCGGCGATCGATGCGGCTCCGCTCTCGGACGGCGCTGCCGACGCGCCGAGCACGGTCGACGCACCCGCCAGTGCCCTCACGTTGACGAGCCCGAGCCTGACCGAGGGCGCGGCGTTCGATGCCGCCAACACGTGTAACGGCGCGAACACGTCACCCCAGCTCGACTGGACGGCTGCGCCCGCTGGCACGCAGAGCTTCGCGATCGTGCTGACCGACAAGTCGTTCAATAACCTCGTCCACTGGGTGATCTACGACATTCCGTCAACCGTGACCGGGCTGCCCGCCAATGTGGAGAACAGCTTCGCGCCCGGCAGCGTCGCCGGAGCGCACCAAACTGAGAGCTACCAGACCCAGGTCCGCGGCTACCTCGGGCCATGCCCGCCGGCGCAGCACACGTACGAGTTCAAGTTGTTCGCGCTCGACGTGGCGACGCTCCCCGGTGCCACGATCCAGACGACCCGCGCGCAGGCTCTCGCCCTCCTCGGCCAGCACGATCTCGCCAGCGCGACGCTGACCGGCACCCACGCGCCGTAGCGCGCGTCAGCGCAGCTCGAATTCCTTGCAGAACGCGGCCTCGGTGGGGACGCTGCCGTCGGGGTTCGGCGCATCGAGCGGCCAGCGCCGCTGCCCTTCGTCGGGCCAGTCGTGCCAGCACGCCTGGCGTTGCTCGCTCCAGTAGAAGCAGTCGCGACACGCCGAGCGCAGCTCGAACCGCTTCGCCTCGTCGAGCAGCTGCGGGGTCAGTGGGAACTTCACGGGCTGGCCGGAACGGTCGCGCTACCGGAGCCCGCGGAGCCCGCGGAGCCGGATCCCGAGCCTTCCTTCGTCGCCGCCGCGAGGCCCGCCTCGACGCCGCGCTTGACCTTGTCGGCGGTGGGGCCTGCGGTCTCCCGCACGCCTTCCTTGAGCTCCTGCATCTCCTCGGTCTTCCAGATCGCCTGGACGTGACCGAAGAACGTGCGCTTGCCGAGCTTCACCGTCGAGCCGCACCACACGAGCCCGGCCGCGAGCGCGAGGTAGATCAGCAGCTTGATCATGAGGCAACGCTACCAGCCGGCGAGGGGATCGCCAGCGCTAGTCCGAGGCGCGCTTCAGGATGAGGAAGGCGACGCGGCGGTTCTTCGCCCAGGCGGCCTCGCCGTGCCGCTGATCGACCGGCTGGGTCTCGCCGTAGCCTTGGGCGCTCAGCCGCTTGGAGTCGACCCCCTTGTCGGCGAGGTACTTCTCGACCGAGTGGGCACGCTTGTCGGATAGATCGAGGTTGTAGGCGTCATCGCCACGCTCGTCGGTGTGCCCCTGCACCTCGATGAGCTGGATGCTCGGGTTGCCCTGCATCGTGGCCGCCACGGCGTCGAGGATCGGGTACGACTGCGGCTTGATGATGGCCTTGTTGTATTCGAAGTAGACCATGTCGAGGATCTCGATCGCGGTGTCGGTGACGACCACGCGTCCGCGATCCGGACAGCCGTCCTCGTCATCGGTCCCGTTGTAGGTCTCGGGCTCGTTCGGACACTTGTCATCCTTGTCGAGGATGCGGTCCTTGTCGTTGTCGAGATCGGGGCAGCCGTCCTCGTCCTCGAAGCCATCCTTGTCCTCGGGGTCGTTCGGACACAGATCGTCGACATCGAGGATGCCGTCCTGGTCGTTATCGGGATCGGGGCAGCCGTCCTCGTCCTGGAACTGATCGAAGTCCTCGGGATCGTCGGGGCACTTGTCGACGTTGTCGAGGATGCCGTCGCCGTCGCGGTCGTTCTTGTCACCCTCGGGGCAGCCGTCTTCGTCCTGGAAGCCGTCCTTGTCCTCGGGGACGTTGGGGCACTTGTCGTCGTCGTCGAGGATGCCGTCATGGTCGTTGTCGGGCTCGGGACAGCCGTCCTCGTCCTCGAAGCCGTCGAAGTCCTCGGGCTCGTCCGGGCACGAGTCGACGTCGTCCTTGTAGCCGTCGCCGTCGCGGTCGCCGATGTTGGGCTCGAACACGATGCCGATGAACCCGCGGAGGTCGGGGTTCGCGCCTTTGCCCGGCAGCAGGCCACGACCTGCGCCGAGCGACAGGAACGAGTTGCGGGCGAGGTAGAGCTTGATGCCGGCGATCGCCTCGAGGGGCTGGTAGTTCTCGTGATCGCCGAGCGGGACCGTGCCGAACACCTCGCCGACGAGATCGAACTTCTGCCTCGAGATCGCGTAGGCGATGCCGAGCCCGTACGGGACCTCGGTGCCGACGGTGATCGACTTGTTCGTGACCGGCGGCGTCGGCATCTCGTTCGTGCCGTCGTTGGTGAACGTCGTGGTGCTGCGGATCCGGATGCCGCCGTTGAGCGCGATGCGCAGCCGGCCCTGGCGCCCGAACTCCTTGTCGAGGATGCCGATGATCTGCGGCACCGCCTTGCCCTCACCGAGGAAGCTGTCCTTCGGGTTCGTCGACGGCAGGAACACGCTCGCGATCACGCCGAGGCCGATGTGGGGACTCCGGCTCGTCTTCAGGAACCGGGTCTTGAGGTGCAGCCCGATGTTGCCGAGGCCCTGCCCCGAGAGCTTGAAGTCCTTGTTGTTGTTCGGGTTCGGATCGCCTGTGATGTCCGGACCGCGATCGCCATTGAGGATCTTCAGCGGGATCGAGGCACCGAGCTCGAGCTCGAGCGGCCCGGCCTTGATGCCGAACGCCGCGATGAGCGTCGCGGTGATGACGTTGTCGATCGAGTACGTGGCCCCGTCGCCGTCGAGGTTGAGCATGTTGTGCCCGAACGACAGCGCGCCGAGGCCGAACGAGACATCCTTGTGCCCGAGGACCTGCGAGGCGTTGATCGTCAGGTAGCCGCGTGAGTCGATCGCGGGCCGGAACGAGTCGAGGTCGATGTTGCCGCCGACCTCTGCGGCCGCTCGAGTGGGGGTGCCGAGGATCGCTGCACCGAGTGCTGCGGTGATGACGGCTGCCGTGGACCCAACGCGGGCAGTGCGGAAAGACATGTGGTCTCCGTGGTTCAGACCATCCCGAACGCGGGGATGGGCTTTGCCCCTCGTTACACCAAGTCGTGGAGCGGGGTCAAACAAGTAGCCAACAACATTGAAGGATCTATCCCCAATGTCGGGCTCCCACGAGGCTGGCTACGGGTGGGGATCGATCCCGTTTCGCAGGCATGCCTGCGAGTAATAGCTCTGGCGGTCAGCGGGCAGCTTCGCAAAGATCGCCTTGGCTTCGGTGACATCCTTGGCGTTGCACGCGGCGAGGAAGGCCTTGCTGAGCACGCTGCCATCACCCTTGCACTTGAGGGCCTGCTTGTACGCCTTGAGCGCGGCCGCCTGGTTCCCGCTCGCGACGAAGTCGTCGCCGCGCTTGGCCGCCTCGGCGAAGTCGCACGGCGGAGGCGCGATCACGACCTGCGAGCCGGAGCCGACACCGGGGTTGGGGATCGCCGTGACCTGCGGAACGCAGCGCACCCGCGCGCGGACCTGATCCATCATGGACTTGGGCTTGGAGGAGTCCTCGAGCCGGAGCCGGGTGATGAAGTCCTTGCAGGTGCCGTTGTTGACCTGTCGGAGGTCGCCCACGATCTCGTCGACTGCCTTCTTCTCGGCGGTCTTGTAGGCCTCGACGGCATCGCGGCGATAGACCGACTCGTCCTTGATCGTATCGAGCTTGGTCTTCGCGGCCTTCCAGTTCTGTTCCTTGATCGCGTCGCTCAGGTCTCTCGCGGCGACCTCCGCGCGGCTCTCGCTGTTCGCGCGGTCGCGCAGGCTCTTGGCCTCGTTCGGATCGAGCGGCCCGAGCTTGTCCGTGCAGGTGATCAGATCGTCCCATTTGCGGTTGGTCTTGAAGTCGAGGCACTCGCCGCGGATCCGTGCCTTGTCGTCGGTCGCCGTCCGGCCGGCGGCGTCGGGGGTCTCCACCACGCGCTCCGGTGCATCGGAGGGGGCGAGGGCCACCTGGGGGGCATCGATCACGATGTCGTGCTGGCCCGTGCTGCCAGATCCGATCGCGTTCGACTCCGGATCCTTGTTGCCGCGGGTCAAGAAGAACACGGCGACGCCGATCAGCACGACGACACCCAGCAGGATCGCGACGAGCAAGCCCTTCTTGCCGCCGACATCCGGGACGTCCGTGATCACCGCGTCGCGCGCGAACACGAAGTCCTCGCCCGGCTCGACGAACCGAAACCGGACATGGCCGAGATCGACGACGTCGCCACGACGCAGCTCGACCTTGCCGTAGTCCTGGCCGTTGACCCGGACCCCGTTCGAGGACTGCAGGTCGCTGATCGTGTAACGCCCGGTGTCCGGCTCGCGGACGAGCTTGGCGTGGTTGCGGCTGATCGAGCGGTGATTGACGACGAGGTCGTTCTCGTCCGTGCGACCCACGATCATCTGGGGTCGGGACAGCTCGAACTCCTTGCCCGCGAAGTTGGACGACAGGACGACGAGCTTGCCGTAGCCGACCGGGGCACCGAGGGCAGCGACCGCTGCGGCCGTGGCGAGCGGGCGCCCCTGCGGATCGGTGTCGGCGACCGCGACCAGCGTGCGGTTGGGGTTGCCGACGGCCGCCGGGCCCGGGACGGCCGTCGCCGGGATCGGGATCGGAGCGGTGGGCGCCGAGGAGCCGACCGTGGGGATCTGGTCGGTGTCGGAGCTGAGCCGCTCGATCGGCATCGTCCGCGCTTCGTCGATCTGCTCGACGCCCTCGGCCTTGAGGTAGAGCTTGTAGTCGCCGATCTGGACCTGGTCGCTGACGCGGAGCGACACGCGCTCGGCGATCCGGGCGTTGTTGACCCGGATTCCGTTGTAGCTACCGAGATCCTCGATGTGGACCTCGCCGTTGTTGCGCAGGATGCGGGCATGACGGCGCGACACGTTCCGCTCGGTGAGCCGGATCGTGTTGCCTTCTTTGCGTCCGATCGTGATCTCGTCACGGATCAGAGGGACGACGGTCGTCTTTCCCTCGTCATCCTGGATCACCAGCTTGAACATCGATTGCGTCCCCGCGCAAAGTTGGTGTGGAAGAAGTCACGCCAACGTTTCATTGGTTGTACCAGTCCACGCTCCGCAGAAACAACCGATGGACCGACTACTTGTTTCCACTTCGGACTGCTTGGCGCGCGAGCTTTACTGCCGCGGCAAGCTGTGGATCGTCGTCGTCCTCGTCGCCGGTTTGCCCGTGAGGGCCGGACACGATTGTGACACCACTTCCCGTGCCGGCGCCACTGCCACCGGCGGTCCCCGACGAGCCCGCCACGATCTCCTCACCCGCGAACGCGTCGACGTGGACGTCCGGTTCCAGCCCCTTTGATTCCAACGAGTTGCCTTTGGGCGTGTAGTAGCGCGCGGTCGTCAGCTTGAGCCCGGCACCGTCTTCGAGATCAAAGAACGTCTGAACTGTGCCCTTGCCGTAGGTGCGAACGCCGACGAGCTTGGCGCGGCCGTGATCGCGCAACGCCGCGGCCAGGATCTCGGAGGCCGAGGCCGTGCCTTGATCGACGATGGCGATCACCGGAACGGTCGTCGCAACACCCCCTTTGTGGGCGGTCTGCGTCTCGATACTGCCTTGCCGACCCCGGATCGTGACGATCGTGCCGCCGTCGAGGAACAGATCGGCGACTGCGATCGCCTGGTCGACGAGCCCGCCTGGATCGGCGCGGAGATCGAGCACGAGCACGGCGAGCCCGTTCTGCTGGCGAAGCTGCGCGAGTGCGGTGGCGGTATCGGCGGAGGTCGCCTCGGAGAACCGCGAGATCGCGAGGTAGCCGATCCCGCGCTCGATCACCTTGTGCGTCACGGTGGGCTGCTTGACCTGCGCGCGCACGAGCGTGAACGGTCGGGCCTCCTTCCAGCCCGCCCGCACCACGTTGACGACGACCCGCGTCCCGGATGCGCCGCGCAGCCGCGCCTCCCAGGTCGTGGCGTTCGCGAGCTCCTTGCCGGCCTCGGCGGTCACCGCACCGTCGATCGAGACCACTCGATCGTCCTGCTGGAGGCCGGCCATCTCGGCGGGCGACCGCGGCACGATGCCCTCGATGGTCGGGAACGGCGCCTGGCTCGGGCGCGTGTCGTCGATCGTGCCGGGCGACAAGGTGAGGCCGACGCCGCCGAACTCGCCTTCGGTGTCCTGGCGCAGGTTCTTGTAGCGATTCGGCGGCAGGAACGTCGAGTACTGATCGAGGTTGTGCAACATGCCGCGCGCGGCGTCGTAGATCAGCTTCTTCTCGTCGACCGGATCGACGTAGCTCGTCTGCACCGCGGCGAGCGCCTGCGCGAACGCATCGAGCGTCTTGAACCGCTGGACATCGCGCGGCACGGCACGGGCGGCGATCGCGGTGGCGGCGACGGCACCTGCACAGAAGGTTGCGAGATGGGTGGCAAGCGATCGCGACAAGGCGACCGAAGCTTACCGCGAGCCGCGCCTGTGCTGCGTCGGCGACTGCGGCTGGGACTCGAAAAGCGGCTCGGGATCGACCGGGAGCCCGCCGGCACCCAGCTTGACCCGCACTTCGAGATAGACGCGGTGCTGCGAGGCTCGCCCGAGCCGATCACCGCGCGCGACGACGGCGCCGACGGGAACGGTGGGATCGCCCAGCTTCGCGACGACCGTGAGGTAGGTGCCGTGATCGAGGATCAGGCCGGTCCCGAGGCTGCGGATCGGGCCGGCATAGCGCACGGTCCCGGCAGCGGGAGCGACGACCTTGGCATGCGCGTCGACCTCGAAGTCGATCCCTCGACGCGACAGCGTGGCGTTCGAGCGATCGTGCAGGATCATCCCGAAGTGGCGCACGATCGTGCCGGCTGCAGGCCGCGCGAGGCCCGTGGGGAGCACCAGCCCGGCAACCCGCGCGGCCTCACCGGCGGTGCGGGTCGTCGCGTCGCGCAGGTGAACGAGCTCGGCGGCGAGCATCTGACGCTCGGCGACGTCGCGCTCGATCAGCAGCCGGGCCGCGGCCCGCCGACGCGCCGTGCCGAGGCCATCGGGGTCCCGCTGCGCCGGTGTCGCCCGGAGCAGGCGATAGGCCGCGGCGAGCCGGCGCGCGCGCATCGCGTCGACGCTGACGAGCTTGTCGGTCACCATGGCGCGCGCGCGATCGAGCGCCGCGGCCTCGTCGGTGAGCTGGGAGGCGAGAGCGCCCCGCGGATCGGCGTCGGCGTCGGCGTCGGCGTCGGCTGGTGCGTGGTCCGATCGCGCACCGGCGTACGCGCTGGCGACCAGCGCCACGGCCGTGAACACGATCGCGGCGATGCTCCTAACGCGCCACACGCGACGCTCCTGCGAGGCCACCACCGACGAGTCCCAGCATCGCCCCGGCAGCGATGAACCCGATCAGCATGATGGGGCTCGGCCCCGCGAGCTTGACGGATCCGAGCGAGCTCGTGAGCGAGCTCGCGATCGAGTCGCCGTAGACGTGGATGCCGATCGCGAGCATCACCGCGGAGAGCACCGCCGCGGTGATCCCCTGTGCCGCTCCGGCGAGCGCCGTCGGGATCGCGAGGAAGCCGGGACCCGCGCCGAGCAACTCGGCGACCGCGTGCTCCTGGCGACCGCGATCGAGCCGAACCCGGATCGAGGCGACCACCGTCAGCAGGGCGAGCCCCACGAACAGGGCCGCCGCACCCCACGCCAGCTTGCGCACCGTCACGAGGGCACCGGAGATCCGATCGTCCTCCTTGCTCTCGACGATGACGTCGGTGACCTGCGCAGCACCGCGCAGGGCGCGCACCGTCGGGCTCATCGCCACGATCTCGCCGACGCCTGGCGCCAGCGTGACCTCGACCGAGGCCGGCAGGCTCGCGACGTCGATGCCCTCGAGCAGCGCCTCGTCCGAGCCCAGCGAGCTGACCAGCCGGCGCGCGCTCTCGGTCGCCGGCACCAGCACGGCCCGCTCGACGCCGGGCAGCGCCTGCAGCTCGCCCACCAGCTGTTGCGCCTGGGTGTCGGCGACTCGGTCGCCGAGATACACGACCATGCTGGCCCGCGAGCCCGGGCGATCCTCGGCCCAGCGATCCACGCTGACCGCCGCGACCGCCGCGATCGCTACGGCGAGCAACGTGCAGGTCAGCGCGAGCGTGGTCCACAGCGTCGCACGTGGGCGCTCGACCGCGATCCGGGCGGTGCGGTGGAGCGTGGACGCGAGCCGTGCGATCACGCCAGGGCTCCGCCCCCCTACCGGCGCGCCGGCAGGGTTCCCCCCGCTCACGTCTCCTCGTCGCAAGCGCCATGACGCCGGCCGAAAGGTCCGGTCAGCCGATCGAATACCGCCTCGGGCGGAGTCTCGGGCTGGGGCTCGATCGTCGCGTCGGTGAAGTCGAAGTCACGATCGTTCCGGCGCACCTGACGAGGTGCCACCGAGCGCAGCCGGCGCAGCGTGCGCATCTTCATCCGACACCGCCGGCGACCGTACGCGCGGTGGTCGGAAACGCGATCACGTTCGGGATCTCCGGATCCGGAACCGAGTGCAGCGGCACCGGTTCGGAGCCGAAGTCGAACTCGACGAGCACATCCTCGATCGAGCGACCCACGAGCTCCATCTCGGCGAGCGGGCTGAGCACGCCACCGACGAGGCCGAGCTGGCGCCAGCCGTTGCGCTCGGCGATCGCGCGGAGCGTGGGATCGCGACCGAACACGAGGCAGGCGGCACCACGGCGCGCAGCGTCGGCGAGCGCACCGCACACGAGCTCGGCGCCTTCCTCATCCTGCATGCTCGTCGGGTGATCCGCGATCACGAGCTCGGGATCGCGGACCAGGGCCCGGGCGACCGCGACGCGCTGGCGTGCCGACGACGACAGGCAGTCGACTGGCAGCGAGGCCTCGGCGTCGAGCCCGAGCCGGGTCAGCGCCAGCGCGGCCCGGACGACCGAGGCCGAGCGCGGGATGCCATCGATCTCCAGCGGCAGGACGACGTTGAGCTGCACGCTTCGATCCTCGAGCAGACACAGATCCTGCGGCACGATCCCGATCCGACGGCGCAGCAGCCGCAGCGACGACCGCCGCAGCTTCGAGACGTCGCGGCCGAGGACGTCGAGCTGGCCGTTGTCGAGCCGGACCTCGCCGAGCGCCGCGGCGACGAGCCGCGAGGTCCCCGCTCCGGCCGCCCCGACGACCAGCACCACCTCGCCACGTGCCACGCCGAGGTTCGCGCCTGCGACGAGGGGCGGACCGCCGCGCGGGTTGTCGAGCCGGACATCGACCAGGTGGAAGACCTCACCGCGTGAAGGTTCATGTCCGCTCATCGCCTTCGGTCGTACGCCACTCGTCGGACGTGGGCAAAAAACCGGCGCTCCGGTGCCCCGCAGCCACTGCGAGCGTCTCGGGGTCTGTAGGATCTGCCCATGGGACGATCACGCACCCTGATCGCCGTGCTCGCGGTCACGGCGTGTCGTGCGAGCGATACCGAGCAACGGCTCGACCAGGCGACCGCGCGCGCCGAGGAGCTCGGTCGCCGGATCGAGACGCTCGAGGGCCAGAAGGCCGTCGACGCCAGGCTCGTGGCGCAGGAGCTGCTCGCCAAGGGCAAGGCTGCGGGCCTCGAGGGCCCGCCCGGTCCTCCGGGGCCACAAGGCTCGCTCGGCCCGCCTGGTCCGATAGGTCCCGGCGGCACCGGCCCGCTCGGTCCGGAAGGCCCACGTGGCGCCAAGGGCGACCCCGGACCTCCCGGCCCCGATGGTCCGCAGGGCGTCCAGGGACTCCAGGGTCCGCAAGGACTCCAGGGTCCGCAGGGCCCGCAAGGTCCCAAGGGCCCCCCCGGGCCGACCGCCGCCTATGGCCAGAAGCACGACATCGTCCGCAAGGAATCGCGGATCTCCGTCGGCGCCGGCCTCGTCGCCACCGCCGTCGCGAGCTGCGAGCGCGCCAATGATCTGCTCGTGACCGGCGGCTGCTACGCCGACCCGCAGTGGATGGCGCAACTGGTCGCCGCCCGCCCGGTCGCGATGACCGACGCCGCCGCCGCCGCGAGCTGGCGCTGCGACTATCGCAACACGTCGCCGTCGACCACGATCGAGGTCGTGGCAGAGGCGTACTGCGTGCGGCCTCGCGAGTGACGGATCAGTAGCAGACGAGGCCGCGCGTGGACCCGGGCAGAAGGCCGATCGAGAGGGCCGACGTCGTCGTCTCCGAGCCGCCGTCGTACACGCGCAAGCCATTGGCCGCCGCCGTCTGATCGGCGACGACGAGCTGCTCGTTGGGGCATACCGTGACGTCGACCAGCACCTGGGTCGGCGGCGACAGCGGCGCAGGCCACAGGCAGTTCGTGACGAGATCGAAGCCCTGGAGGTTGCCGTGGGGCTCGGTATCGAACGAGGTCACGACCATCCACTGCACCTTGAGCGCGCCGAGATCCTGGAACTCGATGCGCGACACGATGCCGTTGACGGACTGGTTGGTGACGTGACGACGCAACCGTCGACGGCCGGGGTCGCGCCCGGCCGGATCTTCTCGACACAGCCCACCGAGAAGTCACCGAAGCGCGGGACCGTCGGGATCACGAGCGCGCCGCCCACGGAGGCAGGCATCTGCTCGAACATGCCGAACGGGTTGGTGTTCGCCAGCGTGATCGTCGCGCGCACGGTGTCGGTCGAGCTGTCGATCACCACGACCTTGCCCGGTCCGCGCGCGGTGAAGTTCTCGTCGAGCATGCCGCAGGCGACATAGACATCGTTGCCGACGCGAAACGCCGAGACACAGTCCGGCTTGCCATCGAGGTCGAGGCTCGCGAGCGAGATCGTGGTGATCTCGGCGGAGCCGCGCGTCACGACCACGACCCCCGCGGTGCCGAGCGACGGGACGTAGAGCTTGGTGCCGACCACGGCGACGTCCTGCGGGTTGGAGCCGGCGCCGGTCGCGAGCTGCTCCTTGACGGCGAACGTCGTGGCATCGAGCACGGTGATGTTGTTGCCATCCGCGCGGTTGACGACGAACAGCTCGCCGTCGACCCGGCGCAGCACGGGATCGGAGCCGACCGCGCCATTGGGGGCGACGCGCTGCGCGACCTGCAACGTGCCGAGATCGAGCGCCGACATCACGCCGGGCTCGCCGGCCTGGAAGCTGCCCGACACCACGACGGCGTGCGGCGCGCCCCCCTGAGCATCCGGCCCTCCGTCGGGCTCTTGGGCGAGGTTGTCGCCGCAGGCGGCGATTACGAGCAGCGAGGTGAGCGTGATGTGATGCATGGGTCCTCAGTACGTCCAGTCGAGAGCCAGGTAGAAGCTGCGGCCGGGCAGCGGAAACCCGGCAAGATCGGCGAGCGGAGCCCGGGTGGCGGCATCGGTCGGGCGATCGGCGGGGACGTCGACGATGCGGGTGTCGGCGACGTTCTCGATGGAGATCGCGACGCCCACGCCACCTGCGATCTCGGCCCGCGCGCCCGTGCCGACGAGCACGCGCCCGGGGATCCGCTGGAAGTTTGCCTGATCGAGGTACGCGGTCGATTGCACCGCGGCATCGAGCCAGACGTCGGCGCGCCGCCTGCCGATCCGCCGCGACACGTCGGCGCGCGCGAACAGGATGTGGCCCGGCGCGCGCGGCAGCGCCTTGCGGTCGAGGTTCGGGTCGATCGAGCGCTGCTCGCTGACCAGGCGCGTGTAGCTCGCCACCAGCGACACCATGCGCGAGATCCGCGCCGACGCCACCAGCTCGGCGCCGTAGCTCTGGGTCGCGCCGATGTTCTCGGCCCGCGCGACGAAGCCGGCGGTCGAGACCAGCGCGATCGTGTCCCTCGCGCGCGTGGCGAACACGGCTGCCTCGACGAGGATCCGATCCACCGGACCTGTCGCCGCGCCTGGCGCCCACACCACGCCGAGATCCGCCGATGGGCCCCGCTCGGGCAGCAGGCCCGGCGCGCCGAGGATCGTCCCGCGATCACCGAACAGCTCGAGCAGCGTCGGCAGCCGCACGTACCAGCCCCCACTCGCCTTGACCGCGACATCGGCGGTGAGCAACGCGCGTGCGGTGAGCCGCGGGCTCGGGACGACGTCCCAGCGTGGCGACACGTCGCCGAACGCGTCCGGCCCCTCGGTCATCGGGGTCGGCGCGGTACGCACCAGATCGACGCGGATCGCCGGCGTGATGACGAGGTCCTTGCCGAGCGCGAGATCCGCCGCGACCAGCGCCGCGCCATTGCCGCGGGTGCCGATCAGGTCGGCACGTCCGTGATCGCGGTCGGCATCGCGGAACCTGTCGCCTCGGACCTCGAGGCCCGCGCTCGCGCGATGCACCCCGAACGGGAGGATCCAGGTCGACGACGCCCCGCCGGACAGCGTGAGGTAGCCACGCTCCTGCGTGCCGAGCCCCAGCTCCGCCATCGGATCGTGCAGCGTCTGCTGCTCGACGAGCAGGTACCCCAGCTGGCGCGCGGTCGCCGCGCCGACCTGGACGTCGCCGCGGCCATCGGCGATCACGTCGAGCGTCGACATCGCAGCCGTGGCGGCGGGCTGGGCGGTGCTGCCCGGCAGGCCCTGGCGCTTCCACAACACACGCGCGCCGCCGACCACGGTGCTGTCCTCGGCGCCAAGCCGGGTTGCCGCGTCGATCAGGTCGAACTGGTTGTTGCGGCGGACCTGGGTCCGGTCGTCGCCGGGGTTGAGCGGCGTGCCGTTATCGGAGAAGTACGAGTAGTCCCCGGTCGCGCCCTGATAGCCGATCGTCGTCGACGACAGGACGCGACCGTGATCGTCCCCGTAGTGGAGGCGAGCATGCCGCGCGCCAAACGATCCGGAGCCGATCGAGGCGCGCAGCCGCTCGCCATGCTCGCCGCGGCCGAGCCGGGTCACCAGGTTGACCGCGCCGCCCACCCCCGCGCCACCGAGCTCGATCGGCACCGCGCCGCGATACAGCTCGACCTCGCCGAACGACTCCATCGCGAACCGCCCGAGGTCCGCGGTGACCGCCGCGATCCTCGCCAGCGGGACCCCATCGACGAGGACGGCGGTGTGCCCCGGCGAGGCGCCGCGCACGCTGACCGACTCGAAGGCGCCGAGCCCGCCGAGGCTGCGGGTGTGAGCGCCGGCGGCCGTCGCGATCGCATCCGCCACCGAGGCGGTAGCCGGGTGCTCGTCGGGGTGGAGGATCGTCACGAACGGCGCGTCGCCGAGCACGCGATCGCGGTCGCGCGCGGCCGCGTCGGGCGCGTGGCTCTCGATGACGATGGTCTCGCCGAGCTCGGCAGGCTCCTCGGCTCGCGCGACTCCCGCCGTGACGAGCACGGCCCACGCGCATAACATTCTCCCGAGTCGGTTCATGGTCACCCCACGTGACGCGGGGTGATCAGTGCTTCACCCCGAAGTTCCGACAGAGAGGTGTCCTGACTTCCGGTTCGTCCTCAGCGGCGCCTTCCCAGTTTCCCAGTGGCTTCATGCCGCCTCGTCCCCGGTCACAGTAGCGGGGGCTGTGCCGTCTGGATCGTCCTCTCGGACCGATCGTCGGCTTCCCTGCATCCATCGGAGTTTGGCTCGTCTGCGTTACTTGATCGTGGCGCCTCCGCACCTCCTTGGTAGGCCAGAAGAGCTCGCCAAGTCAACCGGCGAGTCAGGGGGCGACGATGTCGCCCTTCATCCCGCCGAGCGCGGTGAGCAGGTCGGTCTTCTCCTTCTCGCCGACCTTGAACTTGTCGAGCGACTTCACGAGATCCTCGACGACCGCGTTGAAGTCCGCCTCCTTCACCCCGAGGCCGGTGTGCGCGGTCTTCATGTCCTTGCCCTTGTACTCGCACGGCCCACCGGTCGCGCTGCAGACCTGATCGATCAGCATCTGCGTGAGGTGCGCGGCGTCGGCGTTCTTGAAGAACGCGTTGACCCGCGCATCGGCGACGACGTTCGCGACGAAGTCGTTGACGACGGCGGTGATGGCATCCTTGCCACCGAGCCGGTCGTAGAGCGGCTTCTCGGTCGCGCCTGCCTTCATGGTGTCGCCGCCGGCCGACTTGCCGCCGCCGCCACACGCTGCCGTCATCGTGAGTGCCGCGAGCGCGGCGATGATCGAGGTTCCGATACGCATGCTGCTTGGTATCAGAGACCGCGAAGCAGGGGGCGCGTGCCGGCTCAAAAAGCCTGGCTCAGCGCGGAGCCCCGGCGGCGGCGGTCGGGGCCGCCAGCTTCGGCTTGACCTTGTAACCGGCGAGGAACTTGATCGCCTGCAAGCCACGCGCGGCCCAGAACACGATGCTGAACACGAGGACCAGCATCAGCGGTCCCATGATCAGGATCTTGCCCCACGGCAACTCGTCGGCGTGGGTCGTTCCCGCGGAGAGCTTGTCGTTGATGAGCCCGAGCAGCTTGCCGACGCCGAGCGCGAACAGCAGCGGGAACACCTGGACGAACAGCACGGACGGGATGCCCCACTTGAAGAACTTCAGGTGGCTCGAGATCGGAGTGCCCTCGTTGAACCGTTGCTGGAAGATCTTCTGGCACTTGCCGAGGAAGAACGCCATCGACAGGATCAGGATGGCGAGGTTCAGGATCAGGAACAGGACCACCCCGAACAGCGCGACGAACACGAGGCCCGAGGATGCGCCCTCGACGAACTGCAGGTAGTTGACCGACTTCGCGAAGTACACGAGCAGCGCGTCGATGGCCGGCTCGACGATCTGCCCGAGCGCGAGCGACGCCACCAGCGTCAGCACCACGAGCACGCCGATCGTGCACACCGTCGCGAACAGCTCGCCGCGGACCCGCCGCAGGCACTGGCGCACCACCTCCTTGCCGACGCCACCCGTTCCCTGCGCCGCCGCAGCCGGCAGCTTCACGATCTCGACCAGCGTTGGCCTGATCGCGAGCACGAACAGGATCAGCGTCAGGAGCGTGAGGAGGATCGGGATGATCTTGAACAGGAAATCGACCTTCTTGAACATCTTCACGATCGACAGGAAGACCTTCGCGTCCTTGACGATCTTCGTGCCGTTCTCGAGGATCAGCGTCGCGGGCTGCTCCTCCGGATGCTTGCGCATCTGCTCGAGCGTGGGCGCGAACAGCTCCTTGCCCATGATCGCGTACTCCTCGGCCTTGTGATCGAGCGTGTCGAACGTGCCGGCCGCGATCGCGATGCTCGGGTTCGTGTAGTTCGACAGCGCGCCCTGGACCGTCCGCAGGCCATACAGCACGCCGCCGAACAGGTTCACGGTGACGATGAACGTCAGCGCCGCGAGCGCCGAGTACTTGAACAGGACCTTGCCCTGCCCCGGGTACTTCTTGCCGAGCACGAGCGGCATCAAGAGCAGCAGGATGCCGAGCAGCGACACGCCCGAGACGATCAGCGAGAACGTCCGCATCTTCTTGTCGGAGCTCTTGGCGATCTTGTGCTCCATCTTCGCGAGCACGACCTTCTTGGCCAGCCGCACGTACTCGCGGAACTTCTCGGGGCTGAGCGAGGGCACGAGCTCGAGCGAGTCGGAGCGGGTCGCGAGCGCTTCGGGATCGGGCTCGTTCGGCACGTCCTTGAAGGCCTCGAGAAACTCCTTGCGGGTCGCGATCTCGTCCGGCTCGACCACGCCGTCGCCGTCGCCATCGAACGGATCGGTCGGCGGGTCGTCGGCGTCGAACTCCTCTTCGGAGTCGAGGACGCCGTCGCCATCGACGTCGCCCGTCAGGTCCTCGCTGTCGGGGACGCCATCGCCATCGGCGTCGTGCTCGCCATCCGCCGCGGGAGCGACGTCGGGCTTGCCCTCGTGATCGGCGGGCACCGCTGGCTGGTCGGCGTGGGCCGGATCCGCCGCGCCCGTGGCCTCATGGTGAGGGTCGTCCCCGGAGCCGGCCTCGCCGGACCCGGCCTCGCCGGACCCGGCGTGGTCCGGCTCCTCGGCAAACACCACCCCTTGGTGACCGCCCACCCCGAACACCACGCCGATGACCGCGAGGGCGAGAACGAGGCCGAGCCGCTTCTTCATGGACCTCCCGCGTAGCGCGTTCCGACGAGCCTGGTCAACGACCTTGACCTGCGGTCAGCTCCGGCTGCCACCCAGAAACCATCGCAAGCCACGTCACGTTAGTTGCCGAGTCGAGTTTGCGACCTATGTTGCCGTCCACCATGACCTCCGACCTCGCGAACAAGACCTTCATCATCACCGGCGCGAACACCGGTATCGGCAAGATCACCGCGAAGGAGCTCGCCCGGCTGGGAGCCACCGTCATCCTCGCCTGCCGCTCGAAGGACAAGACCGAGCCGGTGATCGAGGAGATCAAGCGGCTGACCGGCAACGACAAGGTCGAGTACGTGCACCTCGATCTCGGTGACCTGGCATCGGTCCGCACGTGCGCCGAGGCGCTGCTCGCTCGCAAGACCCCGATCCACGGGCTCATCAACAACGCGGGGCTCGGCGGCCAGCGCGGCCAGACCAAGGACGGCTTCGAGCTGGCGTTCGGCACCAACCACCTCGGTCATTATCTGTTCACGCGCCTGCTGCTCGATCGGCTCAAGGAGGCCGGCAACGCCCGCATCATCAACGTCGCGAGCAAGGCGCACTACCAGGCCAAGACGATCGACTGGACCGTGCTCCAGCAGCCGACGCGCAGCATGACGGCGATGCGCGAGTATGCGGTGTCGAAGCTCTCGAACGTGCTGTTCACGAAGGAGCTCGCGCGCAGGCTCGAGGGCACCGGCGTGACCGTCTACGCCGTGCACCCCGGCGTGGTGGCCACCGACGTGTGGCGCCGCGTGCCGGCTCCGGTGCGCTGGATCATCAAGAAGTTCATGATCACGCCCGAGCAGGGTGCGGAGTCGAGCCTGCGGTGCGCCACCGCGCCGGAGCTCGCGACCGAGACCGGGCGGTACTACGACGTCGGCGGCAAGGAGAAGCCGGCGAACAAGGTCGCCGACGACGTCGCGCTCGCGAAGCTGCTGTGGACCAAGAGCGCCGAGTGGACCGGCCTGGCGGCGTAGCCAGGAACCAGTTGTGCGCGGCGGCGACTGGGTTGACCATGTCGTCATGCTGCTACCGGTCGCCCTCGTGCTGTCGACGATGCACTACGAGGCCGACGTCCCGGTCGACGGTGGCGATTACGTCGACGTGGCGTTCGTCGTCCCCGCGGGCACCCAGGAGATCCAGGTCGTCCACGCCGATGGCTCGGACTCGGTGATCCTCGACTGGGGCGTGTGGAGCCCCGAAGGGTTCCGCGGCTGGGGCGGCGGCAACCTCGAGGACGCGATCATCGGCGTCGCGCAGTCGTCGCGCAGCTACCTGCCCGGCCCGATCACGCCCGGCACGTGGACCGTCGTGATCGGCAAGGCCCAGCTCGATCCGGCGGGCGGCCACTACGCGATCGATGTCACGTGCCTCGACGCGCCGACGCTCGCGGTCCGGGCCAAGGCCGCCTACACGCCGATCGTGCTCGCCGATCAGCGCCGCTGGTACAAGGGCGACTTCCACGTCCACTCGTCGGAGAGCGGCGACGCGAATGCCTCGTTCGAGCAGATCGCGACGCTCGCCGCGGGTCGCGGCCTCGACTTCGTGAACCTCAGTGACCACAACACGAGCTCGCAGGTCGAGCTCGCGGCCGCCACGCAAGCGAGCCACCCCGGCCTGTTGTTCCTGCGCGGGGCCGAGATCACGACGTACGCCGGCCACGGCAACGCCGTCGGCCTGCCGAGCTACGTCGATCACCGGATCGGCTACGAGGGCCGCACGATCGGCAACGTGCTCGACGACGTCGCGGCGCAGGGCGCGCTGTTCATCGTCAACCACCCGGTGCTCGATCTCGGCACCAACTGCATCGGCTGCGCGTGGGTCCACGATCCGACGCCGTGGGACAAGGTCTCCGGCCTCGAGATCATCACCGGCAAGTGGGACGTGGTCGAGCGCGTGTTCACGCCGCGCGCGATGATGATGTGGGACGCGCTGCTCGACCAGGGCTACCGGATCGCCGCGATCGGCGGCAGCGACGACCATCGCGCCGGCACGGGCACCGGCATGACCGACACGCCGGTCGGCAGCCCGACCACGCTCGTCCTCGCCGACAACCTGAGCGAGGAGGCGATCAAGGAGGGCATCCGCAAGGGCCGCACGATCGTCCAGCTCCGCGGACCCGACGATCCGTTCGTCGATGTGACGATCCGGGCCGCCGACGGTGGATCGGCCGAGGTCGGAGACGACGTCGACGGCCTCGACCACGTCACGATGCCGGTGCACATCACCGCCGGCACCGGCACGTTCGCGCAGCTGTGGCGTGATGGCGTGAAGCTCGAGCAGGTCGAGGTGACGAGCGAGGACTTCACGCACACGTTCGAGGACGAGCCGGGCGCCGCGGATCATCGCTATCGGATCGAGCTCATCACCGACGCCAACCAGCGCGTGGTCGTGACGAGCCACTTCTACGTCCACGGCGTGGCGCGCGCGGACGGCGGCTGCGGCTGCGCCGGCGCGGGCTCCAGCAGCGGCGCAGCGTACGGCCTCCCGCTCGTGCTGTGGCTGGTTGGATCCGCGCGGCGCCGCAGGCGAAGCTAACCTAGCGCCCCACGACGCGGGACGACGCGGCGTGGGCCGCGGTGGTCACCGTGGTGACCGAGATGACGGCGGCGAGAGCGACAAAGCCGGCGAAGATCGCGTCACGAACGCGGCTGCTACGCTGGCGGGTCACGATCGTCTGGAGATGGTTGGACATGGAGAGTCCCTTGTTCACCTTCCAGGCCATCTCGGATTCGAGCAGTTCACGTTACTTACGTCGTCTCCCGAGGTGGGGGGCGACCTGTCGCATCGGTCGCAGCTGCGACGATCGCGACCCGCTCTCGTTCGAGCGCTCGTGGACTACTTGAAGCTCGTGGGATCGATCGCGTGGCGCTGGAGGAGCCGACGGAAGTTCGTGCGGTCCAGCCCGGCAAGCCGCGCCGCCTCGGACACCGAACCCTTCGCTTTCTCCATCACCCGCTTCAGGTAGCGCGCTTCGTAGCTCGCGCTCGCTCGTCGCTTGGCCTCGGTCAGGGGCAGCAGGTCGTCGTCCTCGGCCACGGATTCCATCGGGCTCGCGCTACGCGCCCGGATCAGCTTGAGCGGCGCTGGCAGCGATTCGGGACCGATCACGTCCTCGTGATACAGCGCGATCGCCTGCATCAGCGAGTTCTCGAGCTCACGGACGTTGCCTGGCCAGCCGTACGCCGCCATCCCCTCGAGCGCCTCGGGAGACAGGCTCGGCGGAGTTGCGCCGCCGTGCTTGCGGAGGAAGTGGGCGGCGAGCAACGGCAGATCGTCGCTGCGGTCCCGCAGTGGTGGCACGGCGAGCACGACGACGTTGAGCCGGTAGTACAGGTCCTGGCGAAACCGCCCGGCCTCGACCGCCGCGGCAAGATCGACGTGGGTCGCCGCGATCACGCGGACATCGACCTTGCGGACGCCGCTGCCCCCGACCGGACGGACCTCGCCCTCCTGGAGCACGCGCAGCAGGCGCGCCTGGACGCCCATCGGCATGTCACCGATCTCGTCGAGGAACAGGGTCCCGCCCTCCGCCTCCACGAACACGCCTGCGCGATCGGTGGTCGCCCCCGTGAAGGCCCCCTTGGCATGCCCGAACAGCTCGCTGTCGATCAGCGACTCCGGGATGGCCCCGCAGTTGAGCGCGACGAACCGATGGGTTCTCCGGGCACCGCGCTCGTGCAGCGCACGGGCGACGAGCTCCTTGCCCGTGCCGCTCTCGCCGCGGATCAAGATCGAGATGTCCTGGCTCGCCAGCCGATCGAGCGCCGCCCGCAGCTTGCGCATCGCGCGCGAGGTCCCCACGAGCATCGAGTCCGCAGCGTCGAACTCTCCCGTCTTGCGCTCGAGGTGCCGCCTCAGCTGCGAGTGGCGCGCGCCCGATATGACCATGGAGGTCAGCTCGAACGACTGGAACGGCTTCGTCAGGTAGTAGAATGCGCCGGCGCGCATGCACTCGGTCGCCGTGCTCGCGGTCTGATCACCGGTCAGCATGATGATCGACACCGGCGAGCCCGCCTCGCGGAACTTGCGGAGCACCTCGATCCCGCTCATCCCGGGCAGACCGACATCGAGGAGCATGACGTCCCAGTCCGCGGTACCCGCCTCGAGGCGCGCAAGGATCGCGTAGGGATCGCCCGCCAGCTCGATCGCGTGTCCTTCACCGTGATCGCCGAGCTTGCGCGCGATCGCGCGATTC
Organism: Deltaproteobacteria bacterium; assembly: GCA_018262455.1. The sequence goes on from JAGSPR010000093.1 coordinate 22,130, forward strand.
AGGTCGGGATCGTCTTCGACGACCATCACCTTGAGTCGGACCTCTTCGCCCATCGGGGCATGAAGGCTCGCACGCAGGTCCGCCGTAGTCCATCGGGCCAAGTCGACGATCAGGCCGCCATGCCGCGCAGCGTTTGCGTGGCCTCGACCAGGCGCGCGTGGAGCTCGGCGATCGAGCACGGCTTCATCAGCACGTGATCGGCGCCCGCGTCGAGGCACGCCGCGCGCGTACGGTCGCTGTCCTCGCCGCTCAGCACGACACAGTAGACCCGTTGGCCGCGTTGCTGCTTGAAGTGGCGCACCACATCGGCGCCGGTGAGGGCTGTCCTCATGTTGAAGTCGACGACGAGAAGCTCGAACGCGGCTGTCTGCGCGAGCTCGATCGCGGAGAGGTAACCATCGCTGGTCGTGACCTCGAAGCCCACACGCTTCAGCGCCGTGGCGAGCGCGCGCCGGATCTGGGCGTCATCGTCGACGACGAGCACCTGCGAGATCAAGCCGCGTTCCTCATCGTGTGTTTGCTCGTGCACGCAGGGCTGAGCTGCGACCAGAGTGCCAGGTCAACCTCGCGACAACTGCTCAGAATCGTCATTGTTCATGATGAGATACAATCACCTACGTCAACGCAGCCAGCTGAGTTTCTCGGTACCCTGGGTCATCTCATACCCGGAAGAAATACCCATGCATCATCACCGCAGCCCGAGCTGGAGGGCGTCATCGCCGCCGTCGTTGCGCGGGCGGTGGCGCTTGCCGGTCACATGGCGGGTGACCCCGAGCATGACCTGGTGTTGATCGAACCCGCCGTCGAGGATCGGCAACCGCGTCGCCGCGTTGGCCAGATCACCGCGATCGACGATCGCGTACTCGGCGAATAGATCCCACTCGCGCACGAGGGAGAGCACGGTGCCGATCTTGAAATCGAGCCGAGGCTGCGGATCGATCGCCAGGCCGGTGGTCGGATCCTCGCCCCGCGCATGGACCGGAATCGCGTAGCCGATCCCGACCCACGAGCCCCAGTGACCGGTTGGTTCGCGGAACAAGGCGGTGGCCGCCGCCGAGACCTCGGTGACGACCGCGCTCGTCGAGCGAGGCGCGGTGAGGGCCACGCTGTCGAGCCCGCCCGCCACATCGAACGTGAGCACCTCGGCGATCGGCTTGCGCCACTGGATCGAGATCGCTTCGCGCACCCACATGCCGGCGTGATCGATCAGGTGACCGCCGCCCCCGGAGACCGCGATCGCCGCCCGGTGGCCGAGCGGGCTGCGCAACCCCAGCCCGACGCTCTGCCACGGTTTCTCGTCGGTGAACGACGGCTGCTTCGCGAGCAAGTCGATCTGGCCGGAGACCTCGAGCTTGCGGAACAGGGACCATCTCCCGGCCAGGCCAAACAGCGCGAGATCCGAGAACCGCATCGGCTCGTCGCCGAAGATCGGCTGCGAGGTCAGGAACCGCATCTGACCGGTGAGCTCGCCGCCGCTCGGCAAGACCAGGTAGTCCTGCGCGACGCCGCGGTGAGAGACCTCACCCGCCGCCGGGACGCCCATCACCTGCGGGCTGTCGTCGGGATCGGCCGCGGCGATACCACCCAAGGTTGCCACCGAGACCAGCGTCCAATGCAGCTTGGCGTTCATGGGGGCGTGGAACGCACACCCGCGGCATCGGATCTACTGAGGCGCGATCGCCCACTTCTCGAGCTGGCCATGCTCGATCGCGCCCGCGAGCTGGCGGACCAGCCTGCCGCCGCTGAACAGCGCGAAGTTCGGGACGTTCTCGACCTGATAGCGCTCCGCGAGATCGACGAGGTTGTCGGTATCGACCTTGAGCACGAGCGCCTTGCCGGCGAGGTTGTGCGCGACCTGCGTGACCTCGGGTGCGAGCGCACGGCTCGGCCCGCACCAGGCGGCCCAGAAGTCGACGAGCACCGGCACCCGTGAGCCGGTGACGATCTCGTCGAACTGGGTCTCGGAGCTGATCTCGATCGGCGCCTCGAGCGGATGCAGCACCGCACGGCACTTGCCGCAGCTGCCGAGATCCGCGAGGTGACGGATCGGGATCCGGTTGATCGCCCTGCACTTCATGCACGCGCGCCGCATCGTTCGATCACACCACAGATCGTGCGTGCTCGCCGCGCATCCAGGTCAGGTTTGCGACGCGAGCCCGGGCAGAAAGGTTACCGTGCCAGCCGTGGCCAAACCCATGCCGAAGCGAGTCGTGAAGCAACGGAAGGCCGCCCCGGCCAAGCGCGTGAAGCAAGCGCCCGGCACGGCGAAGCCAGCTGCGCGCGCGGTGAAGCCAGCAGCGCCCCGCACCAGGCCCGCACCGACGAAGGCGAACAAGCCGGCACGCCCGACGAGGCCTTCCCTGCCGCTACCGCCGCCGGCTCCCGCACCACCCCCGGTGCGCGACGAGCTCGCAGCGCCGCGCGACATCGCCCGCCTGCTGCGCTATGGCGAGCGGTTCGGGGAGACCAAGATCGACATCCGGATGCTGCCGCTCCAGCTTCCCGTCGCCTCCGGGCTGGTCGCGATCGGAGATCCCGCCGCCCCCAAGAGCTGGCGCGTCCTCGATCGTCCAGCCACCGCCGGTGCCTTCCGCGTCATGTTGTCGATCGCCCGCCGCGGCACCGACGAGCCAACGAGCTCCCGCGCTGCGAGATCAGCTCGGGATGGATCGCGGTGCTCGATGCTGGCAGCGGCGGCGCCCCTGGCGCACTCGCCGTCCCCGCGACGTCGGGCATCACGCCCGTCGAGATCCCCTTGATCGATGGCCGGCGCGCGCTGGCGCTGCCCTGCGGAACCGGCGCGTTCGCGGCCTACTGGGGGATCGATGCCACCGACAAGCCGGTGTGCCTCGTCGTCGACTTCGACGTGTTCACCCAGAAGGACTGGAAGGCCAAGCCTACTTCGTAGGCGTCAGCTTCTTGATCGCGGCGTCGGCGTCTTTGAGGAGGCAGCCGTTGGTGTTGTCGTCGCCGATGCCGAGCACGCCGCCGCGCATGCGATAGCGCGCCGACTTGAGCGCCGGGATCGCGGCAGGATCTCCAAGCTCGACGAGCACGGGGATCGCGGCACGCCGAGCGGCGCAGTCCTTGCCGGTCGACAGATCGTGGAGCGCCGCCTTCAGCTGGGTCTGGCGATCGATCGTGGACTCGTCGGGCGGCGCGGGTTTCGGCACCGTGAGCGCTTGCGAGCGACCGGTCGACGACGCGGCTGGCTCCTTCCCTGGCTTCCCTGGCTTCCCTGGGCTCGAGCCATCGTTGCGCGCGAACAGGACGAGCGCGCTCGCCATGAAGACCAAGACGACGAGCACGCCGATCGTCATCCAGCGTCGAGGGATCGGATCGCCACCATCGGCGAGTGATCCCACGCGCGTCGCGCGGGCCAGCTCCGGTCCGTCGACCGACGAGTCCGTCGCGGTGGTTCGTGCGCGCTCGACGGCAATCTCGAGGCTCGGCGCGGCGGTGACGATCGGCCCGTGCGGCATCGGCGTCGGGATCGAGCCGGGCATCGCGATCGGGACGCTCCCCACGGCGCTCGCATGCGCGATGACCGTGTCGATCCACGACCGGTAGTCGGCCGCGGAGGCGATGCGATCGGCGGCCGTCTTGACGAGGCCGGCCTGGATCATCTGCTCGAGGCCAGGCGGCAGCTCGAGGTCGGGCGCGAGCTCGCCAACGGTCGGTGGCGTCCGGCTGACGTGCGCGCCGAGCATCGCGAGCGGATCGCGGTCCTCGAACGGCGCGCGACCGACGAGCATCTCGAACAGGACGATCGTGGCCGAGTAGAGATCCGAGGCGGGCGTGATCGCGCCGCCAACGGCCTGTTCGGGCGACAGGTACGCGGGCGTCCCCACGGTGATCCCGGTCCGCGTGGAGGCCGGATCGTCGGCGTTCCCCGCGAACAGCTTCGCGATCCCGAAGTCGAGGATCTTGACCACGTGCTCGTCGTGGTCCTTGCGGGCGAGGAACACGTTGTCGGGCTTGATGTCGCGATGCACCACACCGCGCTCGTGCGCGTGCTGCAGGCCGTTGAGCACGCCGCGCAGGATCTCGAGCGCAACTCGCCACGGCAGCCGGTTCTCGCGGATCAGCCGGTCACCGAGCGACTCACCCTCGAGCACCTCCATCACGAGATAGCAGGCGCCGGTCTCGAGCACGCCGAAATCGCTGACACCCACGATGTTCGGGTGATCGAGCCGGCCCGACGCGAGCGCTTCGCGCTGGAACCGGGCCGCGGCCTCGCGGTTTCGATTGAAGGCGGCGTGCAAGACCTTGATCGCGACCGCACGCCCGATGCCGGTGTGCTCCCCTCGATACACCCGCCCCATGCCGCCGGATCCGAGCACGCCATCGATCCGATAGCGACCATCGAGCACGCTGCCGATCGAGACACCCTCGTCGTCGGAAGCTGGGGAAGGCGACACGGCCATGCAGTCTCGCGGCCAGCCTACCGCGCCGCGTCGTTCCGCGGCTGTCCGACGTCGACTGATCGACGACCTCGCGTTCGTGCTCCGCCGCCGCGGCTCGTCCGGTCCCGGCATGCGCGCTGCACTGACGGCAACATCATGGACACCAGAACGGCCAGATCGAGCACTGTCTTCACCAATATTCTGATCGTCATCGCGATCATCGGCGCGGTGAACTGGGGGTTGATCGGATTCTTCAACTTCAACCTCGTCGACGCGATCTTCGGGGGCGGCACGGTCGAGCAGACGAGCCAGGGGAGCCGCGTCGTCTACGCGATCGTCGGGCTCTGCGGGCTCGTCGCGCTGCTCATGTTGCCGACGATGAGGCGACCGGCGGTCGGCGGGGGCCGGCTCGCGGGTCGCGCGGTCTAGTCGCATGTGACGCCCGCGCGCGGGCGCCGCGCATCCCGGTCCGTGGATCGACGGTCAGCGCGACTTCGGACGGTGCTTGCGGGGCGCCGTCCCGGCGCGCGGCGTCGTCCCGGCGCGCGGCGGCAGGCCCGTGTGCTGCGTCAGCGCCACGCCGGGCTGGATTCGCCCGCGCTGGCCCTCACCCTGGCCCGTCCCGGCCGGCTGCCACGGCGGGATCAGCTGGTGCTTGCCGCCGCCGATCAGATCGGCACGGCCCATCCGGCGCAGCGCCTCGCGTAGCACCGGCCAGTTGTTCGCGTCGTGGTAGCGCAGGAAGGCCTTGTGGAGCCGGCGCTGCGCGAGGTCCTTGACGATGTACACGCGCTCGCGCGCCTTGATCGACTTCAGCGGGTTGTAGCCGGTGTGATACATCGCGGTCGCGCTCGCCATCGGCGACGGCAGGAACGCCTGCACCTGATCGGCGCGGAAGCCGTTGCGCTTGAGCCACAGCGCGAGGTTCAACATGTCCTCGTCGGTGGTGCCGGGGTGCGCGGCGATGAAGTACGGGATCAGGTACTGCTCCTTGCCCGCTTCGGCCGAGTAGCGATCGAACAGCTCCTTGAACCGATCGTAGGCGCCGATGCCCGGCTTCATCATGTGCTGGAGCGGGCCCTCCTCGGTGTGCTCGGGTGCGATCTTCAGGTAGCCGCCGGTGTGGTGCTGCGCGAGCTCCTTGATCCACTCGGGCGAGCGCACCGCGAGGTCGTAACGCACGCCGGACGCGATGAAGATCCGCTTCACGCCCGGCAGCGCGCGCGCCTTCTTGTACAGCGTGACGAGCGGCGCGTGATCGGTTCCGAGGTTGTCGCAGATGTCCGGGTACACGCACGACGGCTTGCGGCAAGCCGCCTCGATCTCGCGGGACTTGCACGCCATCCGGTACATGTTCGCCGTCGGCCCGCCGAGGTCCGAGATGTTGCCGGTGAACCCGGGCGTCTGATCGCGGATCCGTTCGATCTCGCCGAGGATCGACGCCTCCGACCGGCTCTGGATGACCCGGCCCTCGTGCTCGGTGATCGAGCAGAAGCTGCAGCCACCGAAGCAGCCGCGCAGGATCGACACCGAGAACTTGATCATCTCGTACGCGGGCAACTTTGTCTGCTGGTGTTTCGGGTGCGGCTGCCGCGTGTACGGCAGCTCGTAGAGCGCGTCCATCTCCGCGGTCGTCAGCGGCTCGGGAGGCGGATTGATCCAGACGTCGATCGCCGGCTTGTTGTGGCCCTGGCCGTGGCGCTGGACGAGCGCGCGCGCGTTCCCCGGGTTGGACTCGAGATGCACGATCCGCGACGCGTGGGCGTAGAGCGCGGGATCGGAGGTCACCTGCTCGAAGCTCGGCATGCGGATCACGGTGTGCGCGCGGTCGCTGGCCTTCGGCTTGCGCGGGACGAGCTGGACCAGCGGCGTGGGAGCGGCGTCGCCGGTCGCACACGGGGCGGCCGCGCGCTCGGCCTCGGTGGCATACGGATCGGGCAACGGCTCGACCCGGCCCGGCTGGTCGATCGACGTCGAGTCGAGCTCGTGGAACCCTTCGAGCGGGCGGGCGTGCGCCGTGCCGCGGAGGTCGCGGATGTCCGCGATCGAGGTGCCCGCCGCGAGCCGGTGGGCGATCTCGACGATCGCGCGCTCGGCGTTGCCGAACACGAGCAGGTCAGCCTTCGAATCGACGAGGATCGAACGCCGGACCTTGTCGGACCAGTAGTCGTAATGCGCGACCCGCCGCAGGCTCGCCTCGATGCCGCCGATCACGACCGGCACGTCGCCGAACGCCTCGCGGCAGCGCTGCACGTACATCAGGGTCGAGCGATCCGGCCGCAGCCCGGCGGCCCCATCGGGCGAGTACGCGTCGTCGCTGCGGACCTTGCGATCGCTCGTGTAGCGATTGACCATCGAGTCCATGTTGCCGGCGGTCACGCCCCACATCAGGTTCGGCCGACCGAGCGCCCGAAACGACTCGGCGCTGCGCCAGTCGGGCTGATCGAGGATGCCGACCCGGAACCCGTGCTTCTCGAGCAGCCGGCCGATCAGCGCCATCCCGAAGCTCGGGTGATCGATGTAGGCGTCGCCCGTCACCAGCACGATGTCGCAGCTATCCCAGCCGAGCTCGTCCAGCTCGGCACGCGTGGTCGGCAAGACCTGGGCGATGCCAAACCGCTGCGCCCAGTACGGGCGATGTGCAAATAGAGGGCGGGCCACGGGTGGGTGCGCTCGTTTAGCATGCCCGGCCCTGGGCTTCTCGGGTTTCTGCTAGGTCTACTCAGCCCGGGCTCGGGATCGGGCCGGCCTTCGGCGCGGCGAGCCTCGTTCCCCGTGGTCGACCCGCGACCTCAGAAACGTCCACCGCCGCTACCCTCTCGCGCTTGCTCGTCACGCACCAGCGCCGCCTGCTGCTCCTCGCTGAGCAGGCTCGCGCAACGGTCGGCGTCTGCGGCGTTCTGGATCTTGCGCAGGCAGTCCTGCGCGGCAACGGTCCACGCGTCCTGCTTGCAGCGCGCGCGGATGATGTTCTTGATGCCGTCCACCGTGGCATCTGGCGGCCGGGGATCCTTGCCGATCAGCAGCTGCTCCACCATGTGATCGGCGACCGAACCGCAGGTGTCGGCCTCGAGCATCGGCGCCGCCGGCGGCTGCGCGCGGCCGCAACCGGCGAGCACGACCGCGCACGCGGCGATCTGGATCGTCGTCATCGCCACGAGCCTGGCGCGCATGCTCAGCGCCCACCGAGCGCCGCTTGCATCCCCTGGTCGAGCGCGTTCCGCTGATCCACCGTCAGCAGGGGCGCGCACCGATCGCTGCCTTCGATCGAGTCGAGGGTGAGGAAGCAGCGCTGCGCATCCTGGGTCCACCGATCGGTCACGCAGCGATCGGTCAGCGTGCGCTTGATCGCCTCGATGGTCTCGAGCGCGGCGCCGGCGGGCTTCATGAGGTGCAGCATGTGGCTCGCCATCTCCTGGCAGGGCGCGGGCCCTGCCGGCGTCATCGCCGGGTTCACCGGCTCGCGGCTCGGACATCCGGCGAGCGCGCTCACGGTGGCGAGGACGGAGGAGACCACGATCCGCGAGCGCTGCATCGGCCGCATCATGGCACGTGCGTCATGTCGCGGACGCCGCCCGCGATGAACTCGATCGCGACCGCGGCGAGCAAGAGGCCCATGACGCGCTCGAACGCGCGGAGCAGCGTCTTGGGGATCCGCTCGCCGGCCTGGGCCGCGTACCGCATCAGCAGCCACGCGACGACACACGTGATCGCGACGGCGACGAACACCGATGCCGTCGCGACCGGCTTCCAGGCGGCCCGGGACATCAGGACCATCACCGTCGCGATCGCGCCCGGCCCTGCGAGCATCGGGATGGCGAGCGGGAAGATCGCGATGTCGTCCCGTGCCTGACTCTCTTGCTGCTCCTCCGCAGAGGTCCGCGTGCGCGACGGCTGCGCCCGCATCATGTCGATCGACATCAGCAGCAGCATCAGGCCGCCGGCGATCTTGAACGCACCGAGCGAGATCCCGAACGCCTTGAAGATGAGCCCTCCGGCGACCGCGAAGATCGAGAGGATGAGCCAGGTCGCGAACGCCGCCCGCAAGGCGATCCGGCGGCGCTGCGCGACGTCGTCGCCCGCCGTGATGGTGAGGAAGATCGGCAGGTTCGCGAGCGGATCGATCACGAAGAACACCGCGGACAGCGCGACCACCGCGAACTTGAGGTCGTCTTCGGTCACCGGGGCTCAGCCCGGCAGCGGTTCACGCGCGGTGCGCCACGCGGCGGGGATCCCCTCGAGGCCGACGGCCCCGACGACGATCCCGCCCACGATCGCGCACGTCGTGTCGATATCTCCTCCGACCTCGCAGCACGCCCACAGCGCCGAGCCGTAGTCCTCGAGGTGGATCGCGGCGCACCACATCGAGAACGGGATCGTGTCTGCCGCGAGTACGTGGCTGCCGTTGCCAAGCTCGGCGGCGACGGTGATCGGCTCGGCCTGCAGCATCGCGATCGAGCGCCTCACGCCATCGCGGGTCGGTCCCGGCGGCGTCCGCGCGACGATCGTCTGGAGGAGTCCGCGCGCATCGCGCTCGCCCGACACCACCGCTGCGGTCGCGACCGCCACCGCGATCGCGCCGGCGATCCCCTCGGCGTGGGTGTGGGTCGGGGCCGACGACCGACGCGCGTGCTCGACCACCGCATCGAGATCATCGGCGAAGTACGCCCCGATCGGCGCCGAGCGCATCCCGCCGCCGTTGCCACACGAGCCCTGGCCATCGAACAGCGCCCGCGCCGCGACCTCGTACGGCGTCCCCGCCGCGATCGCCGTGAGCACCTCGTGCGCGCCGCGGCCGTAGCCACGTGCCGGCTCGGCGATGTAGCGCCGCGCGAATGCCTGCGCGAGCTCGCCGGGATCGATCTCCCCCCGAGCGCGCAGCATTTCGACGATCGAGCAGGCCATCGCGGTGTCGTCGGTCCACAGCCACCGTTTCGCCTTCGGCGTCCGACGGTCGGACAGCGCCTCGACCCGTGCGTTGGGTCCCGAGTGCTGGAGCTGCTCGCCGAACGCGTCCGCGACCGAAAGCCCCTCGAGCGAGACCATCGCACGATCGATTGGATTCATGGTGTACCTATCACACTATCACGTGTCGCGCACCGGAGCTACTTTCCTATCATGCCTGCGATCAGCCCCGGTTTCCTCTACCTGCACGGTTTCGCGTCCGGCCCCCGGTCGAACAAGGCCATTGCATTCGCCGAGCACTATGCAGCGCGGAACGTCACCGTCGAGTGCCTCGATCTCCGGGTGCCATCGTTTCCACACCTCCGGCTCTCGGCGATGCTCGAGGTCGTGCGCACGGCGATCGGTGGGCGGGACCGGGTGGTGCTGTTCGGGAGCTCGCTCGGCGGGCTGACCGCGGCCCGCGTGGCCGAGCGAGATCCACGGGTCGTGGCACTCGTCCTTCTCGCTCCCGCATTCCAGCTGATCCCGCGCTGGCGCGACCAGCTCGGAGCCGAATGGGATGCCTGGCGGCGCACCGGCTGGCGCGAGGTGACCGATCACACCACCGGCCAGCCCGCCCGGATCGACTTCGCGTTCACCGAGGACGTCGCCGCGATCGATGTCGGCTTTCCGGACGTCCGCGTCCCGACGCTGATCCTGCATGGCACTCGCGACGACGCGGTCCCGATCGATCACTCGCGGCGGTTCGCTGCAGGCCGCCCCCAGGTCCGGCTCGTCGAGCTCGACGACAACCACGAGCTGATCGCGTCGCTGCCGCGCCTGCTCGCCGAGTCGGACCGGTTCCTCGCCCCGCACCTCCCGAACCGGCCCTCCTGAGCCTCCGGCCCCCCTCGCGGACGATGAGCCGGACCACCGCGAGCTTGTCGTCGTGGTCAGCCGATCGTCGCCCGCGCCCGTGAGCGTCTCCGGGCGTCAACGGCGAGGCGCGACTTGTAGCTTTTTGCTCACACCGAGACGTACAGGCTCGAATACGGATTGCGACTGATTCCGCAACTTCATCGTTGGTACGATGACCCCATGGATGAGCCATCCAATGTACTCGACGTTGCACAGGTCCTACGATCCACGATCGACCGGCCGGAACACGCGTTGCACGGGTTGATGGAGGCCGTCGATGCCGGGCAGACGACAGCAGCTGCTTCGTGTTTGCGGCAGCTACCCGCCGCAATTGCCAAGCTTCTGCCCAGCGAATGGATCGAGAAGAACGCAACTGCACTCGAGCGCGGAGACTATGACCCGTTGTCACCACTGTTCGCCAACTCGAAGTTCGTTGGCCCGGACGGCCACTTCCTGATCGTTGCTCCTTGGGTGTTCCGGAAGTCCAGGGGGGATGTTTGTGCGCTGGCTGCGCTGTTCGGACAGGTCATTCCCCATCACCCCACGCCCGGCATTGCCGAGGCGGTCGAGGACATGCAAGGCGCGAAGCTTCGCGCGCCAGTCACACCGGTCTACCCGATCCGGATCCTCTCGTCGGCAGGGACCGTCAAGGATGGTTGGTTCATCGTGCCGGACGCATGGATGTGGCGGGACAGCGTACTTGGTCCAGCTTTCTCCAATATCTCCAAGAAATCGCAGGTTCTCGAGGAGAGTGGCGCGCCAGCCATGCGCCGCATGTTCGATGCCGACACGGCTGAATTCTTGATCGACCTTCTCCACGGAGAGCGAGGCGTGGCGGTCACGTTCCGGTCGTACGAGATTCACGACGCCGGCCACGCCTCAGGGCTTGGCCTCCCCCGCAAGATCCACGACAACCTGATCCCGGGCTACTGGTACAAGGGCGTCGAGGAGTGGCGAGCCGATGGCATCGGTTTCGAGCTCGGGTCTCGCCTGTTCACCGTCGAGGAAGCTGCCGCGGACATCGCGGCGAACTTCTATGCCCGGTTTGGTCTTGCTGGGATCACCGACGGGACGGATGGCCCCACCGAGCACACGCCCTGCGCGCTGCTCATGCTCGATCGGCTGCTGCGGGAAGGGCATCTCGTGGCGAAGGGCGAGCGGCTCGCGCTTCGCGATCCAACGATCCGCGGCTTGGTGCGTGCAATGGAGCCGCAACGACACGAGGTGCTTGAGCTGACGCGGCGGGAGCTAGACCTGGTCGATGCCACCAGCGTGATGCGCCTCTATGGCTCGATGAGCCTCCATCCCGCAACGTTGGTCGTCTACGAGTCGATGATGCGAGCGCCGACCGTCCGCTACTTTCGGCCAGAGCTCGTGAGCTAGCTTCCTCGTCCCGCACCTCCCGAACCGGCCGCCCTGAGCCTCTGGACGATGGCCGGGCTCACCGCGCGGCAGCCACGCGCTTCCTGGTACGCGACTTCGGCGCCGGGCGGTTCGGCGGCTTCGCGGGGGGCCCGATCGCGCGGAACAACAGCTCGACGGAGAGCTTCGCGAGCGGCTCGCTCTCGGGCAGCGCCAGCAGCGCCTCGCCCTTGGCCCGACGCAGGAACTGAGGAAGCGCGCCGAGCGCGAACGTCGAGATCAGCGCCATGGGGAGCGGCAAGCTGCCGTCGAGCTCGCCGGCCGCGACCCCCTGGGCAAGCGCGTCGAGCAGCAGCGCGACGTGACCGCGCTTCGCGCGCGCGAGGACCAGCTCGAGCCGCCTCGATGAGCCGAGCGCCTCCCGGACGATCAGCCGGACCACCGCGAGCTCGTCGTCGGTGAGCTGGCCGAGGCCCACGAACGCGCGGTAGAGCCGATCGCGGGTCGAGCCCGCGCCTCCGAGCGCCTGAGCGAGCTGCTCCAGCAGCCGAGGATAGACCTCTTCGACGACGGCGAGGAACAGGTCGTCCTTCGCGGGGAAGTAGTAGACGATCATCCCGAGGTTGGTGCGGGCCTCACGTGCGATCTGGCGCAGCGACGCGCCATCGACGCCATCGATGAGGAACCGCGCACGTGCGGCATGCACGATCCTCGGCCGGATATCGCTGCGTGGGCGCGCCATCAGTCGAGCTTCTTCTTGAACCGGAGGAACGACAGCGTGACCAGCGCGACCAGGATCGCCAGCAGCCAGAGCAGCTCGCCGCTCAGATCGGCGAACCCGCTGCCCTTGAGCGCGACCCCGCGCACGATCCGGATGAAGTGGGTGAGCGGCAACGCCTGCGCGATCACCCGCGCCAGCAGCGGCATCGACTCGTACGGGAACATGAACCCGCTGAGCAGGATGTTCGGGAGGATGAAGAACACCGACATCTGCATCGCCTGCTGCTGGGTCTTGGCCACGGTCGAGAACACCAGGCCCACGGCGAGGTTCGCCGCGATGAACACGAACGCCAGCGCGAACAGCAGTGGCAGCGAGCCGGCGATCGGGACGTCGAACACGACGCGCCCGAACGTCAGGATCAGTGACATCTGGACGTACCCGATCACGATGTACGGGATGATCTTGCCGACGATCATCTCGAGGCTGCGGACCGGCGACACGATCAGCTGCTCGAGCGTGCCGCGCTCGCGCTCGCGAGCGAGGGCCATCGCGGTGAGCATCACCATCGTCATCGTCAGGATCACGCCGACCAGCCCTGGCACGATGTTCACGGCCGTGCGCAGCTCCGGGTTGTAGAGGATCGTGGGCACGAGCTCGATCGCGTCCGGGCGTCCGTGGCCCCCGAGCCGAGCGAGCCGACTCACGCGGAGCTCGGCCGACCGCGCCGCCGCGAGCGACGAGGCGGTCGTGATCGCGCTCGCCACGACCTGCGGATCGGAACCATCGACGAGGACCTGGAGCTGCGCGGTCCGGCCCGAGGTCAGGTCGGCCCCGTAGCGTGGCGGGATCACCAGCCCGACGTGGGCGTCGCCGAGGCGGAACGCACGCTCGACCTCGGCGTAGCTCGTGGTCTCGCCGACGAGATCGAAGTAGCCGGTGGCCTGCAGGCTGCGCGCGAAGTCACGGGACGCGGCGGAGCGGTCCTGGTCGTAGACGACGGTCGTGATGTGCCGGACATCGGTGTTGATCGCGAAGCCGAACAGCAGGATCTGGACGACCGGCAGCACCGCCATCATCGCGAGCGTCAGCCGATCGCGACGCAGCTGCAGCAGCTCCTTCCACGCGATCCAGGCGCAGCGCCGGATCATGACGCCCCGACCGCGGCATCGGGACTGGCGCCGGCATCGGCATCGGCACGGACCATCGAGACGAAGGCGTCCTCGACGGTCGGATGGGTCTCGCGCATCGAGGTGATCGCGATGCCGCGCCCGGTCAGCACCTCGCGCGCGAGCGCCTGGGGATCCGCGAGCGCTCGCACGGCCAACCGCAGGCGATGGCCGTAGTGGGCGACCTCCTCGACCTCGGGGCGGGCACGCAGCTCGGTCGCCGCGGCGCGGGCATCGCCGACCTCGAGCTCCGCCACGCGAAGTTGCCGGCGACGCAGGATCTCGTCGGGCGTCCCGAGGTCGAGCAGCTCGCCGCGGAAGATGAACGCGAGCCGGTGACAGCGCTCGGCCTCGTCCATGTAGTGCGTGGTCATCACCGCGGTCGTGCCTTGCGACGCGATCGCGTGGATCTGCTCCCAGAACTCGCGGCGGCTGACCGGATCGACGCCCGCCGTCGGCTCGTCGAGAAAGATCAGCGGCGGCTCGTGGATCGTCGCGCACGCGAGCGCGAGCCGTTGCTTCCAGCCGCCCGAGAGCGTGCCCGCGAGCTGCTTGCGGCGCCCCGCGAGCCCGGTGCGCTCGAGCACATCCGCGATCCGCGCGCGGCGCCGCGTGCCCGCGAGCCCGTAGATGCCGGCGTAGAACGTCAGGTTATCGACGACGCTGAGGTCCTCGTAGAGGCTGAACCGCTGCGTCATGTAGCCGATGCGCTCCTTGACCTTGTCGGGCTCCCGCGCGACGTCGTGGCCGACGACGGTGGCGGTGCCACTGGACGGATCGAGGATCCCGCACAGCATCCGGATCGTCGTCGACTTGCCGGCGCCGTTCGGCCCGAGGATGCCGAAGATCTCGCCGCGATGGACCTCGAGCGAGACGTCACGCACCGCCACGAGATCGCCGAACCTGCGCGACAGATGCTCGGCCGAGATGATCGGCGCACCGGCGCTGGGTGGATCGATCGACGACGTCGCGGTGCCCGACGACCTCCCGCTGCCGGACGGCATCACGGCGCCGCCGGCCGGAGCGGGTCGACCTGCGCGAACGCGGGCAGGCCGGCGTGCAGCAGGCGCTTCGGGTCATCGATCCGGACGCGCACGCGCACGACCAGCGCCGAGCGCTCGCGTTCACTGAACAGGAACCGCGGCGTGAACTCGGTCTGCCGTGCGATGTACTCGACGACGGCTGGCAGGGGCGCGGCCACCGAATCGACCCGGACCGCGGCCCGGGCACCGAGCGTCACGCCGCCCAGCTGCGCCTGCGGCACGAACACGTCGGCGTAGGGATGGCTGGTGTCGGCGAGCGTCGCCACCGGCGTGCCGACCGCGGCCAGCTCGCCGGGCTTGACGTGGACGTCGAGCACCTCACCCGCCCCGTACGCCCGGACCGTGAACCGCGCGAGGCGGGCATCCTCCAGGCTCACCGCGACGCCCGGCCGGACCGATTGTGCCTCGACGCGCGCGATCTCCTGCGGGCGCGCACCGCGGCGCAGCGCGGCGAGCCGTTGCTCGATGGCCTGGCGCTGCGAGGTCGCACGCGACAGCTCGGTATCCGCCTGGTCGACCTCCGCCTTGGCGATCGCGTTCTGGTCGAGCAAGGAGTGGGCCCGCCGCGCGACGGTCTGCAGGTGCTGCTCGCTGACCACCGCGGCACGGAGCTCGGCCTCGGTCGCGGCCACGTCCTCGCGGCGAGCGCCGGCCTTGACGAGCGCGACGTCGGCAAGCGCCGCATCCACATCCGCCGCGCGGGCATCACGGTTCAGCCGCGCGAGCGTGTCATCGACGCGCGCGAGCTCGTCGCCATCCTTCACCACATCGCCGCGCTGCACCGAGACCTTGGTGACCTTGCCCGACTCCTCGAACGCGACGACCCGCGTCTCGTACTCGACGATGCCCTGGAAGCCCGGCGGAACGTCGGTGCCGCCGCCGCAGGCAGTCCACAGCGCGGTCGCCGCGAGGAGCCATGCGTGGCGGTTCCTTATCATACGTATGATAATACCAGCCCGGAGGCCTCGCGTCACGCCAGATGCCCGGGCGTCACTCGCCGGTCGGGATGTGCAGGCCGACCACCATCAGGAGGGCGAGCACGATCATCACCAGGAACATGGCGACGAACACGATGCGGGTGGCGCGCGCGCTCGCGAACGGCGATCGCCAGGCCGCGCGTGGCAGCTCGACGACCGACGCGCCCTCGGGCAGCTCCGCCGGCTCGATCGCAGGCGCCGGCTCCCGCTGGACCACGAAGTCACTCTGTGCCGCGTTTCGCGCCATCACTCTGAGATGCCGGATCTCGATGCGCGCCGGGTGCGGTGCAGTGTCGCAGCCGATCGCGAGCGCGCGCGGCGAGGATCGTGTCGCTCAGCTCTCGCAGCTGCCGCCGTCGCATTCGAGGTTGCAGCTCGCGCCTGCCTCGCACGCCTGCTGGCAGGTCCCTCCATCGCATTCGAAGTTGCACGAGGCACCGTCGTCGCACAGCGAGCGGCAGTGACCGCCATCGCACTCCTCGTTGCACGACGCGCCGGGCTCGCACTGCGTCATGCAGTTGCCGCCATCACACTCGATGCTGCAGCGACTACCGGACTCGCAGATGAAGGCGCAGTTCCCCTCCGGGCAGTCGAAGCTGCACGAGCCTCCGCCCTGGCAGACCCGCGCACCTCCCGACGGGATCTCGGAGCCAGCCTCCGCGCTCGCCCGCGGGCGATCATCGCCCGGCATCCGGGGGGTCCCGTGGGCAACACACGCGACCAGGGCACACGACAGCAAGCACACCAATCGGCTCATGGATTCAACAGAGCCGCGAGCCCCGCCCGCGGTTGACCCGGCGCGGACTACGACGACGAATGTGCGCCGGCGCTTTGGGTATGCTCGCGGGTGCGATGACGATGTCGAGCCCGCCCAAGAAGCCACCACCGCCGAGCAGCCCGTTCGAAGCGCTCGCCAAGCTGCGTGACACGTTGCCGGCAGGTCCGGCCGCGCCACCGCCGAAACCGCCGACGGTGATCGTCAAGGGTCCCGCGCGTGCCGTCGTCCGGATGGAGCGCAAGGGACGTGGGGGCAAGGAGGCGACCGTAATCGAGAAGCTCGGCTTGCCGCCCAGGCAACTCGAACAGTGGTGCCGCGAGCTCAAGCAGACCCTCGGGTGCGGTGGGGTGGTCGAGGGCGACACGATCGTGCTGCAGGGGGATCTGCGGTCGCGGATGACGCCGGTGCTCGAGACCCGCGGGGTCGGCAAGGTCACACTCGGATGACGGCCGGCGGTGGCGAATCGAGTAGCCGTGGGGCCATGGGTCTCCGTTGGCCTGGATGAATCAGGTGGCACTCCGGGGGAATTCAACGCGTTGCGTCGTGAACGGCCCACGCTAACCATCGCGATCTGCTGGCGGTTCTCGCGATTGGACCGGTGACCGTACGCCCGCTCGATGTGGCCCTGCCCTTGCTGAAGGGAAGCCCAGCCATGCGGAACTTCCTCACGATCGCAGCTCCTGCGCTCTCCCTGCTTGTCACGGTTGGGTGCAGCGGCGCCCCTGGCAACCTGAAGGATCCGCCGATCCTCAAGGTCACCTCGCCCGCACGCAGCCTCGTGAAGTCGGGCGCCGGCCAGATCATGGTGACCGGCACCGTGGGGCCGAACGCCGATGGCGTCCCGGTGGCCACGGTCCTGGTCAACGACGTCCAGGCGGAGGTGGGCCCTGACGGCACGTTCCAGGCCTCGATCGAGGTCAAGGAGGGCGCCTCGTTCATCCAGACCATCGCGCGCGATGAGGAAGGCGGCCAGGCGTCCGACACCCGCGCGGTCCACGCCGGCAACGTGCTCCCCGCCGGCTCGAACATCGCCAGCGCGGTCACCGTGTCGATGTCGGCCGACGCGTTCGACAAGATCTCCGCAGCGGCCGGCCCGATCATCAAGGGCATGGACATCGCCGGGATGCTCGCTCCGATGCAGCCGATGCAGAAGAGTGGTCCCCCCAGCTGCCTCTACGAGCAGGTGTTCGTCAACGACCTCAAGTTCTCCGACATCGCGATCAAGCTTGAACCCTCCGCGGGCGGCCTGAACTTCTTCGCCCAGATCGACGGCCTCGATGTCCCCGGCATGGCGAACTACGCCGTCGCCTGCCTCGGCGGCTCGACCGGCTTCCGCGTCACCGCCGACCGCGTGGTCATCTCCGGCACGTTGCTCGTCGAGCCGAACGGCATGAAGGGCTTCTCGACCACCCTCGTCAACAAGACCGTCGACCTCACGAACTTTCAGTTCAATGCCACGGGCATCCCCGGCCAGATCATCAACATGATCAACATGCGCTCCACCATCGAGAGCATCCTCGCCACGGGCGCCGAGCTCGCGATGCAGCCGATGTTGAACGCGGCGCTGGGCGCGCTCGCCGGCCCCAAGCAGATCGAGATCATGGGCAAACAGATGAACATCGAGGTCGATCCAAACGACATCTCGTTCGACGTCACCGGCGCCCTCGTGACCATGAACATGGCGATGCTCATCGGTGGGTCCGAGGCCTCGACCTTCATCTACACCGAGAACGGCTTGCCCTTGATGGACCCCGGGAAGGGCTTCCAGCTGGGACTCGCGGACGACCTCGCCAACGAGATGATGTCCGAGGCCAAATCGCTCGGCCTGCTCGACCTGTCGATGCCGACCGCGGGCGGCACGTTCGACTCCACCGGCATCGCGATGACCCTGCCCCCGATGATCAGCGCCGACCCGAAAGATGGCCACATGCGCGTCGTCCTCGGCGACATGATCGCCACGTTCATGAGCGGGAGCACCCCGATGGGGAAGGCCGCGATCAACGCCAGCCTCGACCTCAAGATCGAGACCGCCGCCAACGGCTACGCGGTCGCGCTCAAGCTCGGCGAGCCCAAGATCGAGTTCAACATCCTGGACGACTTCGAGAACCAGACGCGCCTCGAGCCCGCCGACCTCGAGAATGCGTCGGAGAGCGCCCTCAAGGCGCAGATCGCCGGCATCACGCAGCTGCTCGTCAACATCCCGCTCCCCAACGTTGCCGGGCTCCAGGTGCGCAACCTGACGATCGGCTCTGACAGCGGCTACGTCATGGTGAACGGCGCGCTCGAGTAAGCGTAGGCTCGGAGGCGATGGCCTCCACGAAGCGTGAGACGACCAAGCGCGGCGCCCAGGCGTCGCGTTCGGCGGTTTCGGAATTCCAGCCGAGGGCGAAGCCGGCGAAGCCGACCAAGCCGGTGAAGGCGAAGGCGAAGCCGTCGAAGCCGTCGAAGCCAGCGAAGTCGAAGCCGGCGAAGCCGGCGAAGTCGATGCCGGCGAAGTCGAAGCCGGCGAAGCCCGCTCCGCACGTGGAGATCGCCAGGCCCGCGCACCGGACGTTGGGCGCGATCACGGTGCCGTCCGGCAAGCTGGCGATCTTCGACATCGGCCTGTTTGGCTACCTGCCCCGCCCGGCCCTCGAGCCGGCGATCGTCACCGCCGACGTTCCAACCGATCGCCCGCTGACCGTGATCGGCGTGCCGGTCGCGCAGGGCCGCTTCACCGCCTGCTGGGATCACGTCGCGGTGGTGCTCGGCGATGGCGCCGTCGCCAGCTCGAAGAAGCTCGGCGAGGCGGCCGTCGACTTCGGCCAGCTCATCTGCATGGACCATGCGGTGATCGACCACTGGCAACACGAGGACAGCCTCGACGGCCGTGCCGACTTCGTGTTCTGGGGCCGGGATGCGGCGCTGCTCGCCGCCGTCGTGCGCGCCCCTCGGCTCGAGCAAGGGTACGGCTGGACCAACCTCACCGTTGCCGAGGCCGAGGCCAAGGCCGACGAGGCAGCGCGGCGCAAGGCCTCGAACAAGTGGCTGCTCGCCGCCGAGCTGCGGCCGCATTCGCATCACTTCCAGGTGGTGGCGGCGGCACACAGAGGGCCGCACGGAGCCGGTACGCTCGAGCTCGCCGGCGCACAGATCCTGCTGTTCTCCACGACCTGGGGCAACGGCGTGTTCCCGATCTACCAGGACCTGGGCGCCGACGATCAGCCGGTACAGGTCCGGATCCAGCTCGCCACCCCGGCTTCCCAGGCCGCGATGTCTGCCGTGAGACGCTAACGATCTCGCGGTCTCCCCCGGTAGAGTCAACGAAATGGACGAGCGGGTTGCGAGGCTGGAACGGGAATGCGCCGAGCTGCGGCGCCAGCTGGCCGCCATTCAGCGGCCACCGGTCGCCGACGCCGCCGCATTCCTCGAATCGCTACTTGGCGCCGTGCCCGCGTTCATCGTGCGCAGCGACGCCGAGATGCGCATCATCTACATCAACCACCTCCAGGCCGGATTGCGGATGGAGACGGTGCTCGGCCGGACCCTGTGGGAGTTCCTTCATCCGGACTCGATCGCCACCGCGCGCGCCTGCATCGAGAGCGTGCTCGCCACCGGGACGTCCGGCGTCTACGAGGCGATCGCGCCCGGGCCGGCTGGCGAGCCTTTGTACTACGAGACCTTCGTGACGCCGCTCGCCGATCCCGCGGGCCGGCCCGGCATCTGCCTGGTGGCCGTCGACGTCACGCGCCTCCAGCTTCGCGATCTCGCCTTGCGACGCAGCGAGGAGGAGCTGCGGGTCGCGGTCGAGGCGAGCGGCATCGGCCTGTGGCGATGGACACCCGCAACCAACGAGGTTCACTGGAGCTCGCGGACCTACGAGATCTACGGCCGGTCCGTCCCCGTCGACCTCAAGGACTACGTCGAG
>JAGSPR010000717.1 GCA_018262455.1 Deltaproteobacteria bacterium
GGCTTCATCAGGAAGTCGAAGGCGCCGAGCTCGTAGCCGCGGATCACCGCGTCGTCCTGCCACGACATGCCGGTCACGAAGATGATCGGCGTCGCCCGATTCCGGTCGCGCGCGCGCACCATCTTCGCGGTCTCGAATCCGTCCATGCCGGGCATCGCGACATCGAGGATGATCAGCGCGAAGTCCTGCTCGAGCAGCTTGCCGAGCGCCTCGATGCCGGAGTGCGCGAGCACGAGCTTGCGGCCGAGCGGCGCGAGGGCGGCCTCGATCGCGACGAGGTTGGACTGGTTGTCATCGACGACCAGGATGTCGCGGCCATAGCTGATCTCGAGCGCGTCCAGGCCGGACGGCGGCTGGAGATCGAGGAGCTCGGGGGGCAACGCGTTATTCTTGGACATCGCTCGGCCGAGCTCGCGCACCGTCATGATGGATCGCCGTCGGCACCAGGGTGAGTCGAAGTGCACGCCATGTGCCCAGGAGAATTGGATTTCGGGGGCGGATCACAGGCACTTCGACGCACCCACCGTGCGCACGCGCTCACCGCGCGTCATCGCTCGCCGGGGCACGGTGGCGGCCGCACGCGGATCGTCGAGCGCTCCGGATCACGTGTTCCGACGCTCCCCTGCAGTAGCGCCACGGTGCGATCGCGTGCCGCGCGAAGCCGCTCGGATCGGCGCCGGCGCTGACGGTCAACCTCGCGATCTCTCGCGGGCGGGACCGCGACGATCGTGAACCGCCGCTTGCAATACAGCCTGCCCATGCTTGCTCGGATCCAACCGCACGCGATCGTTCTCGGGGAGCAGGCACAGGACGGGGAGGCCCGTCCACTGTCGTCCGCGGTCGGTCACGCTCGTCCTGCGGCGCGTCACTCGTCGTGGATGATGGCGCGGCTCGCGCTCGAGACCGGGCCGCAGCACCGCGCGAGCGAGGCCGCGCTGGTGTCGTCGCTCGAGGAGCCGAGCCTCGGCGCCTACCGTCACTTCCTCGCGCGGATGTACGGCTTCTCCGCGCCGCTCGGCGTGGCGCTGCTCGCAACCGAGGGTCTCGAGGCCAGACTGCTCGTCACCCGCGTCCGGACCGGGTGGCTAGCCTCGGATCTCCTGGGGCTCGACCTCACGCGCACCGAAGCGACGATGCTCCAGCGCCGCCTCGAGATCCCCCGCTTCGCATCTGCCGCCGAGGCCCTCGGCTGGCTGTATGTCAGCGAGCGGATCACGCTGCGGCACGAGCTGCTCCGCACCCGGTTGCTCGCCGTGATCCCCACGGTCTTTGCGGCGGCGTGCGACTACCTGATGTCGACGAATGGCCGCGTCCACATGCAATGGAACGAGCTGGGTCGGGCACTCGATCGGGCCGCGCCCAGCGAGGAGGTCGCGGCCGCGATCGTCGCCGGGGCGCGTGCGGCGCTCGACGTCCAGCAGCGCTGGATCGACGCGACCGAATACGACGGGTTCTGACCCGTCACGGAGCACCGGCTCAGCACGCCGGGACGAGATCGCGGCCGGCGAAGAACTCGGTGATCAGCGCCTGCCACGCGCGCGCATTCTCCGCCGGCCCGCACTTGAACGCCGGCTTCGCGAGCTTGCCGTCGCGCAGCATCTGTCGCTGCTCGGTGAAGTAGCGGACCGCGAGCTCGGCTGCGTACTCGTGGACGCCGTTGCCGTTGTTCGGCTGGAACGCGTAGTACGTGCCCGTCGCCTTCACGCGGGTCTTGTTCGGGGCGTAGGGCGCCAGGCAACGCGCCTTGGTCCCGCACGTCGCGACGATCGCGTCGTAGTCGGTCTGCAGGGTCTTCGCCGACCAGTCTCCGTGCTCGAAGTCGTTGTTGTGGAACAGCTCGTGGAACAGCGTCTCGAGGACGCCGGGAGCGGACGTGAGCAGCGACCCCTCGACGTTGTATTCGATCGTCCAGCCAAACGCGTAGGCGCTCGGCGTCCGCTTCTTGACCGAGCGCACGAACCGCATCGACAGCGCGCGCCAGCGATAGTTCGGCGCGGTGGCCTGGTTCGCGAATAGCTCGCCGAAGAACGCATCGATCGACCGGATCGCACCGTCGGTCCAGGTCAGGTGCTTGCGGTACTTGCCGAGAGGGAGCTGTGGGACGAGCCGGATCGTGCCGCGATAGCCACCGTCCATCAGCTCCGCCGGCCCGACCCCGGCGATCGTGCCGGTGTCGTGGAACAGCGCGAGCGCGAGCCCCTGCGCCACAGGATCGGCGGCGTACGCGTCCTCGATCAGGCACACGATCGTCGTGCACTTCGTCTTCGTACCGGGCGCCAGCAGCCGCTTCGCGTCGGCCTGCGAGATCGCGGGCGCGGCCTCCGCGAACACCAGGGACGTCGCGGCGACGATCGCGCCGAGCAGCAACCAACCTCGCATCGGTCGATCATGAACCGGGACGGGACCGCATGCACGTGGATGATCTGCTAGCGTCCGCGGCATGAATCGCTTGCCGCTGCTCGTCGTCGCGCTCGTCTCCTGCAAGTCCGCCCCGGAGCCGCAACTGCTTCCCGTCACGGACCCGACCGGCGGTCCGGACTCGCCTGCGATGCCCGCCGAGCCACCGGCCGCCGTGGTCGCGGAGCGCCGCCACGACGCGATCTCCCGCACCGAGCTCAACCGCTGGGCCGTGCGCGAGAACCTGCCGCTGTACTGGACGATCGATGCCGACAAGGACGGCAACCTCGATCCCGACGAGGTCGCG
>JAGSPR010000718.1 GCA_018262455.1 Deltaproteobacteria bacterium
GCGAGCCGGTGCCGAAGACCTGGTGGTAGGTCTTCGGGACGCCGGTCGGCACCCGATCCTCGTCGTCCTCGCCGTCGCTGTCGTCGTCGGTGTGCGCCGTCGGCACCATGTTCGGCGTCACGCTGCGCAGCTCGGCGCGCACGTCGTCGCGCAGCGTCGGGAACGGCGGCCCCGGGCGCGCCATGTAGTAGCCCTGGCCGTAGCGCAGCCCGAGGTCGCGGAGCGCCATCACGTCCTCGAGGTGCTCGATGCCCTCGGCGATCATCACGGCGTCGATCGTCTCGGCGATGTGGCGCAGCGAGCGCAGCATCTCGCGCTTGACCGTCGAGCGCGCGATGCCGCGCACGAGGACGTCGCTGATCTTGATGAAGTGCGGCCGCAGCGACATCACGGTCTCGAGGTTCGAGTGGCGCGTCCCGACGTCGTCGATCGCGACGCCGAACCCCATCGCGGTGTACGCGGCGAGCGCGCGCTTGAACGACGCGAAGTTCTCGATCGCCAGCCGCTCGGTGATCTCGAACACGATGTTCGCCGGCGTGAGCCCGGCGGCGGTGAGCAGGTTGCCGACCTCGATCTCGATGAACGCCGAGTCGTAGAACGACATCGGCAGCAGGTTCACGAACAGCCGGTGCACCGGCTCGAGCGTCATCGCGTTGCGGAGCGCGCCGCGGAAGCACGCGCGATCCAGCTCGACGGTGAGATCGACCTCGTCGGCGATCGCGAACAGCGTCGCCGGCGACTCGAGCGGCGTGGCGCGCGGGCCGCGCGTCAGCGCCTCGTAGGCGAAGATGTCGCCGGTGTTGAGATCGACGATCGGCTGGTACACCGACGACAGCCCGTCGCCGAGGATGATGTCCTGCAAGGTCGAGCGATCGCGGTGCGCCTTGCGCTCGCGCGCGTTGCGCGTGGCGGCGCCGGCGTCGGCGACGAGGCGCGCGGTGAGCCGCTCGGGCCGCAGCAGCGAGTTGCCGAGCACGCGCGCCGAGCCGACGGTGATGCGCGGCTGCTCGCGGATCACCTCGGTGACCATCGGCGCGAGCGCCTCCTCGACGGCGCCCTCGACGGTGGCCGCCAGCGACTCGAGATCGACGCGCGCGCCCTGGCGCGGCGCGAGGATCACGAGGTAGCCGTCGCCGTCGCCGGTGCGGCAGATCAGATCCGCCGGATCGAGGGTCTCGCCGCGCAGCCGATCGAGCACGGCGGCGGCGGCGTCATAGATCTCGCTGTGGTGGGCGACGCCGAGATCGAGCTCGACGCGGTGCAGGCGCGACAGATCGACGAGCAGGCACGACAGCGCGCGGTCCCGCGTGAGGATCGACGTGACCTCGTGCATCCGCTCCTGGTACGAGCGGAAGCGATCGACCTCGGCCTCGCGCCGGCGGTTGAACGCCAGCGGTGGGGCCGTGTCGCCGGCCGAGAAGAAGTGCACGCGGCCGGGGCCGCCGCGCTTGGCGCCGCGCAGCGCGGCCTCGGCCGCGGTGAGCAGGCTCTCGGGATCGGCGGCGTCGTCGGGCAGGCACGCGACGCCGATCGACATCGAGAGCTTGCGCTCGCCGGGCATCTCGGACGCGGCCACCGCATCGCGCAGCCGCGCCGCCGTCGTGGCCGCCTCCTGCTTGGCGGTCTCGGGCAAGAGGATCACGAACTCCTCTCCGGAGTAGCGGGCCACCACGTCCGACTTCTGGACGCGATCGGACGAGCCGGACTCCTGGAGCAGGACGCCGATCCGGCGCAGGATCTCGTCTCCCACCTGGTAGCCGAGGTCGTAGTTGACCGACGCGAAGCCGTCGATGTCGGCGATCAGGACCGACATCGGCTGGCCGTAGCGGAGCGCGCGCGCGACCTCCTCGCGGAGCCGCTCCTGAAACGCGCGGTGCGTGTAGAGGCCGGTCAGCCCGTCGCGCAGCGTGAGCGCGTCGATCTGGTGCCCCATCCGGGCGAGCTGCTCGGTGGCGGCCGAGATCTCGCGGCCCCGCGCGTCGAGCTGGGCCTCGAGGACGCGCTCGTGCTCGCGGAGCTGGGTGTTCGCGAGGCGCAGCTCGGCGACCAGCCGGTGGTTGTCGCGCTCGAGCTTGAACGTGTGCACGAGCTGGTCGACGACCTGCAGCAGATCCTGCAGCTTCCACGGCTTCGTGATCACGTAGTGCAGGTGGCCGGCGTTGATCGCGGCGATCAGGTCCTCGGACTCGGGGTACCCGGTGACCACGGCCCGCCGGCAGTGCGGGCGGATCTCGGCCACGCGCGCGAGCAGCTCGGCACCGGCGAGGCCGGGCATGCGCAGGTCCGCGAGGACGCACGCGACGTCTGGCTGGGCCTTGACGTGCTCGAGGGCCTCGAGCCCGCTCCCCGCGAGCAGCACCGTGCAGCGGGCGCGGAGGACCCTGCCGATCGCGTTGAGGTTGCCCCGATCATCATCCACACAGATGACGATCGGCCGGATCGCCTCTTCCTGTCCTGGCTCGGAATCGAGGACTGCCAATGTCCTGCGAGTATCGTGCTTGAGGCGGAATCTGTGAAGGGGATCGCGCTCTCGGAGCGATGACTCCAGCTCACCTACATGTCGAACGCGCGCTCGATGAGCCACTTCGTCGCGATCACGCACAGCGGCACCGCGGCCACGGCCAGGGCGATCCGGCGGTAACGGCCGGCCCCCAGGGCCCGGGCCAGCACCGCGAACGCCGGGAGTGCGATCGCCAC
>JAGSPR010000344.1 GCA_018262455.1 Deltaproteobacteria bacterium
CCGCGCGAGCGGGGCCGCCACGACGAGCTCGCCGCGCGCCGTTCCACCGTCGAAGGTCACGTGATCGATGACGAGGTACGCGAGGTCGTCCCAGCGCGGACATCGCGGGTCCTCGCCGCGCCACGACCGGCCGTCCATGCGGGAGCGGAACGCGGGGGAGATCGGGTGAATCTCCGCCGAGAACACCCGCGCCGGCGACGGCAGCAGCGCGGTCATGCCAGGCCCCGCGCGCGAGGGCAGTCAGGGCGTCGCAGCGGAGCCGTCCCGCGCAGCGGATCCCTGATCCGTGGGGAGCTTGGGCTTCGGCGCCACGACGGCTGGCGCCGTGGGGGCCGGCGGACCGGCAGGCGCCTTCGGGGGCGGGGGAACCAGGGGCGCCTTCGGGGGCGGTGGAACGACGGACGGCTTCGGCGGTGGCGCGTGCTTCACGACAGGCGCAGGGACCACGGCGGGCTTCTGGGGCGAATCGGCCGGAGGCTCGGGCGAGGTGGGAGCGGTCTCGGCGGGGGGCGGAGCGATCGCTGGCATCCGCGCGAGCGTTGCCGAGCGACGCATCGCATAGACGGCGAACGGGGACTGCGGGTGCGCGGTGGCGAACCGATCGTACTCGGCACGCGCCCTGGCGTAGGCACCGCTGCGATCGAGTGCCGACGCGAGCTGGAACCCCGCATCGTCGTGCTCGACGTTGGCGGCAACCGACGTCTGGAGGTTCGACACCGCCTTGTCGAGCGCGCCGAGCTTGGCGTACGCGATGCCGAGAAAATAGTGCATCGACGCGGCGCGCGGGCCGGTGGGCTCGACCAGCAGCGCGGCCTCGAGCGGTCCGACGAGCTCGGCGAACTGTCCGGCCTTGAACGATGCCGCGGCGGCCTTGAGCGCGGCATCGACCTCCATGACCTGGGTCTCGTGGGCGCGTGCAGCGAGGATGGAGCGCTCGGTGCGCGAGAGCGGCAGATCCTTCATCGCCGCGAGCTTGGAGGCTGCCTCGCCTCGCCGACCCGCGTCGAGCAACTGGTACACCTCCCAGGTCCTGGCGTCGGCTTGATCGCGCGCGACACTCTTGACCGAGAGCTCGTCCGCACGACGAACCGCGGTGTCGCGTTCATGCAGCACCTGCTCGCGCGACTCGACCAGGTCGTTCGCGCGACTGCGGTACAGCAGGTAGAACCCGCCGCCGCACAGCAAGGTGAACAGGGTGTAGGCAACGAACGAGTTGAGGTTGATGCCGCGGGTGCGCCGGCGCTGGACCTCGACCAGGGCGGCGATCGACTCGGTGAGCTGGGAGACCTGGTGCTGGGTCTTGCGGCCCTGGCTGGCCTGATCGTCGAGGCGGCGGCGCAGGCCTTCGAGCAGGGCCCAGCCCTCCGCGTCGGCCGCCGCGGCAGAGCCCGGCTCAGGCGGCTGATCGGCCTCGGGCTTGGGGAGGGCACTCACGGAGGGAGTTGTTCCCTCGGACCGGGCCCAAAATCAAGAAGGTTCCACAGGTTGAGAGATCGGGACCCTCCTGGTACAGTTCGGCCGCTCAGGATCGAACCTGTCCCGCGAGGTTCACGAGGATCAATGACCCTGCTCTACGACTGGCTCAAGAAGGCCGCGAAGGCCCAGGGGAACAACAAGGCCGTGGTGTACCGCGACAACTACCTGTCGTGGCGCGGCCTGTTGCACCGGGTGGATCGCCGCGCACAGGAATTCAAGAGCATGGGCATCAAGGAGGGTGCGTGGGTCGGGCTGATGCTCGGCAACGTTCCCGACTTCGTGATCCTGGCACTTGCCCTCTCGAAGCTGGATGCGGCCATCGTGCCGATCGACCCGACCACCGGTGGTCGCGAGCTCGAGCTCATCCTCGCGGCGGCACCGCTCCGGGCGCTGGTGACCCGGCCCCGCGGCAGCGAGGGCAGCATCTCCGCCAACGGCACGAGCGCACCCGTGCCGCCGAGCACGCTGCCGAGATCGCGCGTCGCGCGTCCGACCGCGCCGCCGCCCCGAGAAGCGACCGCCACGGCGGTCGCCCCCGGTGCGGATGCGGCCGAGGTCCGGCGTCGGCTCCAGGGCACGCTGCTGACCTGCAGCGTCTACAAGCGCAGCCCACCCGATCACGGCGTCGAGCCGATCGCGGTGCTGTTCACCGCGGATTCGCTCGGTGACCCCAAGGGCGTGCTGCGCACCGACAAGAACACGATCGCCGCGGTCGATCATGCGATCTCGTCGCTGTCCCTGAACGAGAAGACGAGGATCCTCGTGGCGGTGCCGCTGTTCCATGCCTATGGCTGGGATCTCGGGTTCTTGCCAACGCTCAAGCTCGGCTCGACGATGTACCTCGAAGAGGAGATCTCGGCGCGCCGGATCGGCAAGCTGATCCGAGAGCACGAGATCGATGTCCTGCCCGGGACTCCGTCGATGTACGCCGAGCTGTCGCGGCTACCGACCGCGAAGAAGCTCGACGTCAAGGTGCCGCGTTTCCTCGCGGCGGGCTCACGCCTCGACCAGGCCGTCGCCGACGAGTTCTGCGACAAGTACGGCATCCGCGTGCTGTCTTGCTACCACTCGACCGAGGCAGCCACGGTCACGCTCGAGGACAGCGGCAAGTACCCGACGACGGTCGGCAAGCCGATCGATGGCGTCGAGGTCAAGATCACCACGGCCGACGGCAAGCTCTCCGCGAACAAGGACGGCTTGATCTGGGTCAAGAGCAAGACGCTGTCGCCGAAGTCGATCGGACCGTTCGATGACGAGAAGGCCGTGAGCTCGGTGCGTGCATCGGGCATGGTCGCGATCGGCGCGATCGACAAGACCGGATGGTTACGAACGGGCGATCTCGGCAAGCTCGACAAAGCCGGGCGGCTCCAGCTCACCGGCCGTGAAGATGATGTCGTCAAGGTCGATGGCAAGCGGGTCGCGCTCGGCGAGGTCGAGGGCTGTCTCGAGGCGTTCCCGAAGATCAAGGCCGCGCAGGCGACCGTCGTGACCGATCCGATGGCGGGGGCGATGGTGGTCGCGCGGGTCGTGATGAAGACCAAGTGTGGCGCCGAAGAGATCATCGATCACTGCGCGCGGAACCTCGCTCCGTACAAGGTCCCCCGACGCATCGAGTTCTGCGACGTGATCTGATCGCGAACGTCAGTTGATGACCACGAGCTCGCCGGCGTCGTGGCCGCAGAACCGTGCGTTGAGATCGAACTTCGTGCCGCACACCGGACAGACCCGCGCGATCACCCCGGCCGGCTCGGTGGTGCCACGGGGACGCCGAGGTCGCGTCGCGTTGTACACGGGAAACGGGACGAGCTCGTGGCCGTCGTGGGGACAGCTGCGCAGACCGGGCTCGTAGGCACGCCGGCAGGCGATGCACACGAGGCCGGCGGAGCTCTTGGCCCCGGTGCCCCCACGAACCGGGCCGAGGCCCGCGCCGCCGAGCATCTCCTCGGGGGGAACGAGGCGACGCGCGTCGCGCGTGCAGTAGGTCAGCCCGTGATACTCGGTCCGACACGTCGGACACACCATCGCACTCGAGGTCGCGACCGCGAGTCCACCCCCGCCGCCTCCGCGCACCATGACCGGGCGCAGACGCGGACGCGGAACACCGGGGGGGGTGGCTGCCGCCGACACATGAGCGATCGGCTCCGGCGCGGGGGTGTCCGTGGCGCGGCTCCGCCGGCGTAGCAGGAGCGCGAGGGCCGCCAGCCCGACGATCACGAGCGCCAGCAGGCCGATCACCGCTATCAATAGCGGCTCCGCGCTCGTTGCGAGCACGGATGTCGACGGAGTGAATCCGGACATCGACAAAAGCCTGCTTCCGACGAGGCTAGCAACCAGGCACCTACCGGTCAATGCGGATTATCGCGCGGCTCCGTCGGACATCGCTTCCACGCCAGGTGATCGTCGGGTACACCCGCGCCGATGCCCGACCTGGTGATCGGTGGCCGACGCTCGGGTGCGCCTCGGCCCTGGCGCGCCGGTGTGATCGCGATCGCCATGCTCGGGGTCGCGGTGGTGGTGGGGTGGTTCATCTACCGACGTTCGGTCGCCTACGACATGCCAGCCGGCGAGGTCCATGGCGCGATCTCGCAGGTCCAGGTCGCTCCCGGCACACCGCCCGCGCTGGTGTACGAGACCTCCTCGCTCGCCTGGCTGGGAGGCATCCCGGTCCTGCGCGCCACCGGTGACGCACACGCGATCGGCGCCGCGCACGGCCGCCTGCTGGCGCCGTGGCTCGACGCGACGGTCCGCGCATCGGCGGCCTCGATCGAGGGCACGGTTGCGCGGAGCGGGTTGTTCGGCGGATCTACGCACGGCATGCGGCTCGCATGGCGCTGGCGGTTCGTGGACGACGGACTCGCCGATCAGGATCGCCGCATGGTGGCGGGCATGGCGCGTGGCGCCGAGGCAAGCGGGGCGGACGCCTCGTACGACGAGCTCGTGCGCGTCCAGGCCGTGATCGATGTCGGCGTGCCGTCGCCGCGCACCGCGCAGGCGGACGAGCACCAGATCGCCGAGAGCCTGACGGTGATCGCGAAGCAAGCGCAGGCGCCGGCGCGGGTCTGGATCGGCAGGACGTTTGCGTTGCCTGGGCTCGATGACGGTGGCGAGTCCGCCTCGTTGATCGTGACCATCGCGCGTCCCGAAGGTCGGATCGCGTGGGCTGGCGTGGGCTGGCCGGGTTCGCTGGGAGTGGTCACCGGTGTCAACGCGCAGGGCATCGCGGTGATGGTCAACCCGACGCGCACCGGGGACGTGCGGGAGACGCGGACCGCGCGACCGGTGACGCACCTCGCGCGGGCGGTCCTCGAGCAGGCCAAGACGCTCGACGAGGCGATCAAGCTGGTCGAGTCCACCCCGACCCTCGGTGCAGCCCTGTTCGTGCTCGTCGACGGGACCACCGGGACGTGGGTCGTCGTCGAGCGAACACCGAGCAAGGCGATCATCGAACGCAACCCGAAGTCGCCCGCGTTGGGCGACGTGCTGACCACGAACGCGCTCGCGAGCGATCCCGAGAACGACCGGGCGCGGAGGATGCTGCCGACCGGAAGCCGGGTCGACCGGGCTACGCGGCTGGTGCGCTCGCCGCTCTCGGATGTCGCCGCGATGGCCGCGTTGCTCCGCGATCAGCGTGGGGTCGACGACTCGCAGCGCCCCCCCGGACATCGCGGCGTGATCGACGACGGCCAGGCCGTGCAGGCGGTGATCCTCGATCCGACCTCGCTCGAGATGTGGGTCGCCGATCCACGCGCCGGCGGTCGATTCCGCGCGTTGGATCTGCGCCACGAGCTTCGGCGCGAAGGCGATCGCCCTGCCCCACCTGCGGACATCGCTCCCGACGCAACGTTCGACCCCGATCGCGTGGCGAGCCTCGCGGCCGCACGCGCAGATCTGCGCCTCGCGCGCGCCGCGCTCGCCGATGGAGATCGTGACCGCGCGGCCGAGGCATGCGCACGTGCACGTGCCCGCGCCGCGGGCTTGCCCGAGGCGCTCGAGCTCGACGCGTTCATCGCGCAGGCGATGGGAGACGATGCGCGCGCCCGCGCAGCGTTCCAGGCGTGGATCGATGGCAGCCCCGATGATCCGAAGGGCGAAGAGCGCGCCCGCGCGATGCTCGCTCGCTAGTCAGCGCAGCGCGAACGCCAGGACCGCGCCGGCCACGGCACCGAGCGCCAGCAACCCGACGACCCACCAGATCCACTTGATCGAGCCAGCCTGCGCTCGCGGGGCCAGCTGCCGCTGGGGCGGCGCGACCTGCGGATAGCTCGGGTGCTGCGGGTTGGCGATCCCGCTGCCCTGCATCCCGTTCGCTGCCTGCGGATAGCTCTGCGCGCGAGGCGCACCGATCGGCGCGAGGCTTGGAGGCTGCATGCCGCCCGGCTGCGGTGGCGAGCTGCGCTGGCCCATCGCCGGGTTCGAGTGCCGCGGGTCCCCCTCCGGCGGGGCGAGCCGGGTGGACGAGCCTGCCAGGTCGCTCCGATTGACGGGTGCGGAGAACGAGAACGCCGGATCATGCGACGCACGCTCGTGCTCGGCGCTCGCCTGCGTGACGACTTCGGCCAGCGCGTTCGCGAGCTTCGTGACGTCGGCGTAGCGGTTGTTCTTGTCCTTCTCGAGGCACTTCAAGATCACCCGGTTCGCGGCGTCCGGAATCGAGATCTTGGGATTCGCCTGCGACGGTGGAACCGGCGTCTGCTTGAGCTGTGCGGTGATCAGGCCTGCCGGACCCTTCGCATCCGGGAACGGCAGGCGAGCGGTGATCATCTCGTACGCGACCACACCGAGCGCGTAGACATCGCTGCGGCCGTCGAGCGGCTTGCCCATGAGCTGCTCGGGCGACATGTACTCGAGCGTGCCGAGCGTCTGACCGGTGGCCGTGAGCTGCGGTGCTTGCGGATCGATCGTGTCGCCGCGCATCACCTTCGCGATCCCAAAGTCGAGGATCTTGACGAACTCGGGGTTGCCCGGGCGGGTCTCGAGGTAGACGTTCTCCGGCTTGAGATCGCGATGGACGATGCCTTGCGCGTGGGCCTCGGCGAGCGAGCTGCACATCTCGCCCAGGATCTTGAACATCCGCTTCCACTCGAGCGGCCGCTGCTCGTGGAAGACCTGGTGCAGGCTCCGGCCCTCGAGCAGCTCCATGGCGATGTAGAGCGTGCCGTCGGGGGTCTGATCGAAGTCGTACGTGGTGATCGTGTGCGCGTCACGCAGGTTGCAGAGCACCATGCCCTCGCGGCGAAACCGGGCGACGAGGTTCTCGTCCTTGGTCATCTCCGGGTGGAGCAGCTTGAGCGCGACCTTGCGGCCGGTTGCGAGCTGGACGCCGCGATACACCGCCCCGAACCCACCCTCTCCGATCTTCGACTCGACCTTGAAGCGGTTGTTGAGGACCTGGTTGATGTAGATCGCGTCACCCGTGGCCCGCGGCTTCTGTGGACGGGGCGGATGCTTGGGTGCGCCAGCGGCCGGCGTGCTCGGACGTGCGGGCGCCGCAGCCGCGAACCCGGCATTCGGCCCGCCGGGCCTTCCACCGCCAACCCCGGATGGCACCGGCGACGCTTTCGCCTGCAGCCGATAACCGCACACCCCGCAGAACCGAGCGTTGTGCTCGAGCAGCGTGTTGCAGGAAGGGCAGTTCATCCCTGCAAATTTTCGCAGAAGTCCCGATTGTCCGCACGCGACAAGACCGTCGAAAATCCCTGAAAAGGCGCCACCCTGTCAGCAACGTACCAGCGCGAGCACGACGACGATGAGTGCCAGGATCGCACCACCGAGCGGGAGATAGCGCCGGATCGGACGTTGGGTCTCCAGGGGTGCCGGGGCGAGTGCCTCGATCTCCCGGTCATCCCCCACAAACAGCCGCACGCGCGGACCACCGGGACCAAACTCGATGTTGACGGGCATGTTGCGAGTCACGGCCGCTTCGGT
>JAGSPR010000719.1 GCA_018262455.1 Deltaproteobacteria bacterium
TTCCCAAGCTGAAGGTCGCCGGTTCGAATCCGGTATCCCGCTCGATAGTCAGCTCGCGAAATCGGGGACGTCAGCTCAGGTCAGCCTCGCAGGGCGGTCTCGGCGCGGGCCTTCGCGAGGTCGCCAAAGAGCGATTCGATGCAGAGGATGAGGTGCTGACGGTGACGGCGGTGGTCACCGATGGCGTGTTGCATCTCGGCCATGTAGCGCTCGACGAGCACGCTCGCATCGAGCGGGGAGTTCGCGTGCAGGACCTGGAGGTGGCGCTCGTCGCCGTCGCTCCAGCGCAGCATCTTGCTGAGCGCGAGGTCGTGGATTTCTGGCAGGTACACACTGAGGCGGATGAGCGACGGCAGGATCCGCTGCCGCCGGCTCTCGAACTCGTAGGGCAGGTCGGCGATCGAGGCCGGGCCGATCTCGATCTGGGACTTCGCGGCCGCGGCGGCCAGGCGAGTCGCGGCGATGGAGCCGAGCTGCCAGGTGTCGATGTCCTTGGTTGCGACGCCCGCGTCGTGGGTGTGGAGCGCGACTGCGGCGCCGCCGAGGATCGTGATCTCCACGGGCGCGGCGAGGGCTGCGTCGATCGCCGCCAAGGTCGCCTCGATCGCGGTGGCGTCATGACGCTTCATGATGCGCGGCGCCCGGCGAAGCGCTCGAAGGTCGACGCGAAGTCGGCCTCACGCGTGCCGAGCCGGTAGCCCCAGCGGGTCGCGAGCGCGAAGGGGACGGCGGGACGCTTCGCGGCGGTCAGGAAGAACGGCTGGGCGTGGACGCGCCGGTCGCGCAGCGTGCGCGCGAGCTCGGCGTAGGTGGTGTCCTTCGCCAGGCGGTCGGTCAGCGCGAGGAAGAAGCCCAGCGGGTGCGCCACGCCGCGCTCGCGGGCGGCGGCCTCCAGGCGCTCGAGATCCAGGTGATCGCGGAGGCGATGCAGCAGCACCGGCAGGGCGCGGGCGGTGGCGGGCTCGCGGCGGGCCAGCTCGACGCCACGGACGACGAGCTCCTCGACGGGGCCGTCGACGGCGGGTGGCGCCATCTCGGCCTGCACCGGCGCGCCCAGCTCGGCGAGCTGCGCGCGCAGCGCCTCGTCGTCCGGTCGGGACGCGGGCTGCGGTCGGAAGCGCACCAGGCGGCGCAGGTCGGCCGCCAGCGGGTGCTTCGCGTTGGCGCGGTACGTCGCCACGCCGGCGTCGAACGACTCCTCGACCAGGCCGTGGGCGAGCATCTTCCGCAGCTCGCGGTAGGTGGTCGCGAACGAGACGTGCGCTGCCCTCCCCAGCTCAGCCGCCGAGCCGCGCGCGCCATCGACCCACAGGAGCGTGAGCAGACGGCGCCGCGCCGGCGAGGTCACCAGGTAATCGAGCACGAATTGATGATATTCGAAAAATGAATGTCTGCAACCGGAGAAGCGGGGGCGGAATCTCGACAGGCTGACCGCCTGGCGGGGCCGATTCCCCGCTCGTTTCCGGGGACGCCACGGGACGCTAGGTTGTTGCGATGACTGGGTTTCGGTATGGGACACAGGGGATGGGGCACCGTTCCCAGGGTGAAGGTCGCCGGTTCGAAGGTTCGGAGCCTACGAGCTACGGGGTCCGGATCGGATCGTGTCCTCCGGTGATCGCCGCGTCTGCGATCACCGGGATCGCGAGCTCGGCGATCAACGTCAGCTGATCGGCCTGAAGCGCGGCATCCGTCGCATAGCCCCACATCTGGACGAACGCGGTCGAGGTGGGCGCGAGCTCGATGATCATGAACCGGCCATCCGCGGAGCCGGCCGCTTGCTGCGAACGGCGCACCGGCAGTCCCACGCTCGCGGAGAAGTAGAAGGTGTCAGCGCCCATCGCGTGAGTGGTCGTCCCGGACGTGGTCGAGACCGTCGCGATGAAGTTCGAGACCTCGCGGCCCTGGCAATCGTGCAGGACGCCAAGCACGAGCCCGGTGCCCGGGGTCCTCGTCACCCCGATCAGCGCCGGCAGCGTCGCGGCCGTCGCTGTCGACACGCTTTCGATCGCGGGCACCGTCTGCGTCGGCTGGCTGGGGTTCGCGATCGCGCCCAGGATCAACGTGTCCAGGGCCGATGCCCCGGTGATCCGGAACCCGAAACGCTTGGTGCCGGCGGGAACGTTGACGGTGAGCGCTCCACTCGAACCCGATGTGTACGGCGATCCGGCGAACGGCGAACCGAAGGTCTGGTCTGGAAAGACGGTGACCGTCGCGCCCGGGACCGCGTTGCCGCTCTGGAGGTCTCGCACGGTCGTCGACAGCGCGACCGCGACCGTCGTTGCCTGGTCGGCACTCGGTGTTCCGCGACAGCCAAGATCGGCCGGGCCGATCTCGACCCAGGTATCCGGTGACTGCTCGTTGTTCGCCTTGAGCGAGCGGGTCGGCTTGACGAAGCCAAGGTTCGGCGGCGGTGGCGCATCGATGGTGACAACGGGGGCGTCGGTCGGGGCATCGGGCGGCGCGTCCGGTGGCAGCTGGCCGCCGCCGCCGCCGCCACAGCCCCAGGCCGCAAGCAAGATCACGCCGATCGAGCGAGTGTGCATCGCGCGATCCTGAACCCATCGGCGCTCAGGGAATTGGAGTCCGACCGTTCGATCGCGATCGCGCCGTGCGCTCGCTCGATCGACTGCGACCGGAAGCCTGGCGGTTCGCGCCGTGAGGCAGAAGTCCTCAGCGCCAGTACTAAGGTCG
>JAGSPR010000345.1 GCA_018262455.1 Deltaproteobacteria bacterium
TCGCGGCCATCGGGGCGGTGGTCTGGGCGCCGGTCTCGTCCACCGCATCGACCTGCTTGCCGGTGTAATCGGCAATCCGGGTGTAGCTGAACCCCAGCCCGCTGAGCACGCGGAGGTGAGGGCCGAGCATCCGCTCGACGGTCACGATGCCCAGCGGCTTGAGGAGATCGAACTGGTCGTACTTGGTGTACGCCGTCCCACCGGTGATGCGCTGCTGCGTCGCGACGTAGTCGGCGTACGAGTCGAACGCCTGGGTGGAGTTCGGGAACGCGAGCGGTCGCATCGCGGCGTTGCCGCGGCCGAAGTAGTTGCTGTTCGTGTTGCGCCCGAACACGAGCTGGGCGCGGATCCGGAACCGCGAGCCCGCGATCCTCGGGGCGTCGTAGTCGAGCCAGTGAAACTGGACGCCGTTCGTGGAACCGAACACCTGCAGGAAGACGCGGTGGAGGTACGGCGTCGTGGCGAACCGATCGTCGTCGCGATGGCCGTTCCAGTAGTAGTAGGCGCGCGCGCCGCCGCCGAACCCGATGTCGGTGCTGTACGCGAACAGCGGCAAGCCGGTGACGTAGCTCTCGGTGTTCTTGCGCGCGAGGTCCTTGGCCGTCATGGGGTCGGCGCGTGCGACCTGCGCGGCGAACGCAAGCCCCACGACGATGACCGCGCGCGTGATCACGATCCGCAGTCTGCCAGCTTCGTGGCGAGCCGTGGTTCGATCCACCGCGATACTCGGTCGTTCGCTCCAAGCGTGGCGGCCGGGACCGCCGTATCATCCGCGCATGTGGCGCAAGCATGTCGGCGGGGCGATCGGCCTGGTCCTGGGCGCGTTGATCGGCGTCTGGTGTCATGGCCCGAACCCCGACCAGGTCCTGAACGCGATGGCGATGGTGTGCGGCGGGCTCGGTTGGGCCACGGGCCTGGTGGCGCAGCGGGCGGGCACCCGGCCCAAGGCGCTGCTCTCGATCGTCGTCGGGCTCGTCGCTTGCTTGTTCGTCGGGCTCCTGATGCTGCTGTACCGCTGGCTCGCCCACTGAGATGACTGACCCGCCCCGCCTCGTCGTGATCGTCGGGCCGACCGGCGCGGGCAAGACGCGCCTGTCGCTCGCGCTCGCCGAGCAGGTCGGCGGCGAGGTCATCTCGGCCGACTCGCAACAGGTCTACGTCGGGATGGACATCGGCACCGGCAAGGTCACGGCGAGCGAGCGCGCGCGCGTCCCGCACCACCTGCTCGATGTCGTGCGGCCGGACGAGGAGATGACCGCCCAGCGGTTCGTCGAGCTCGCCGATCACGCGATCGCAGGCCTCGCGGCGCGCGGCAAGGCCGTGATCGTGTGCGGCGGCACGGGACTCTACGTCCGCACGCTGCTGCTCGGCTTGTTCGCGGGGCCACCGGCATCGCCCGCCCTCCGCGCCGAGCTCACGGACCGTGCGCGTCGCGACGTCACCGCGGCGCTGCACGCCGAGCTGGCGCAAGTCGATGCGGCGGCCGCCGCGAAGATCGAACCGAACGATTAGAATCGGCTGATCCGCGCGCTCGAGGTGTTCCGGTTGACCGGCGAGCCGATGAGCGCGCACCAGGCCCGGCACGATCACCGCTCGTTGCCGCGGCGCTACCCGGTCCGGATCGTCGGACTCTCCCCCGTCCGTGAGGAGCTCTATCGCGCGATCGACGCCCGGGTCGACCACATGATCGAGGGGGGCTTCGAGGCCGAGGTGGCGGGCCTGCGTGCGCGGGGCTTCACGCCCCCGCTGCGTTCGCAGCAGGCGATCGGCTATGCCGAGCTCCACGACGCGGCGGAGGGGCGGGTCGAGCGTGCGCGGGCGATCGAGCTGATCAAAAGGAATTCGCGGCATTACGCCAGGCGGCAGCTGTCGTGGTACCGCGGGGATGGAACGATCACCTGGCACCCCGATGCCGCTGCCGTTGACCTCTTGGACCTGGAGCGGTACCTAGCAGGGCGCTAACCCCGGACCCATGTCGACCGAAATCGCCCCCGCCCAGCTGTCGGACCGGATGATCCTCGACTTCGAGCGACCGGTGATCGACCTCGAGCGCAAGATCGCGGAGCTCCGCGGCCTGTCGACCGAGACCGTCGACTTCTCGGCCGAGATCCGCAAGCTCGAGCAGAAGGCCCGCAAGCTCCAGAAGGAGGTCTTCGCCGACCTCACCGCGCAGCAGAAGGTCCAGCTCGCGCGGCACCCGGGCCGGCCGTACATGCTCGATTACATCGGGCTCATCATGGACGACTTCGTCGAGCTGCACGGCGACCGCAGCTTCCGCGACGATCCGGCGATCATCGGCGGGATCGCGCAGTTCGACGAGTGGGAGGTCCTCGTGCTCGGCCATCAGAAGGGCCGCAACACGAAGGAGAACATGCACCGCAACTTCGGGATGGCGCGGCCCGAGGGCTATCGCAAGGCGACCCGCCTGATGCGGCTCGCGTCGCGCTATCGCCGCCCGATCATCTGCTTCATCGACACGCCGGGGGCGTATCCCGGCCTCGGCGCCGAAGAGCGTGGCCAGGCCGAAGCGATCGCGAAGGCCCTCCAGGTGATGGCCAGCCTCGAGTGCCCGATGATCTCGGTCGTGATCGGGGAGGGCGGTTCCGGCGGTGCGCTCGCCCTCGGCGTGACCGACCGGATCCTCATGCTCGAGTACTCGATCTACTCGGTGATCTCGCCCGAGGGTTGTGCCTCGATCCTGTGGCGCGATCCGTCCAAGATCGGCGAGGCGGCGGCGCAGCTCAAGCTGACGGCGCCCGACCTGACGCAGCTCGGCATCTGCGACGAGATCATCCCCGAGGCCGCGGGTGGCGCGCATCGCAACGCCGCCGTCACCGCCGCGAAGCTGCGCACCTCACTCAAGCAGCACCTTCGCGAGCTCGTGGACCTGCCGCCGGCCGAGCTGGTCGAGCGTCGCTATCAGAAGTTCCGCAAGATGGGCGCGTTCGTCGAGCAGCCGGCCTAGGCGACATGCTCTACGAGTACGCGCTCATCTCGGTCCTGATCGCGTGCGGCTACTGGGGCTGGTACTTCGTCCGCCATCGGCCCAACGGCACGCCGCTGTTCGGGGCGATGCAGATCATCGCGGCGCTGCTCTCGGGACTTGGCCTCCTCGGACGAACCTACGAGCACGAGGCCCTCGGCGTCGCGGGTGCGGTCGGGGTCGGCGCAGGCATGTGCCTGCTCGTGGTCGGCCCCCTCGTGCGGGCGGCGGCGCGCCGGCTCGCGGCGACCGAGCGGATCGGGATGGCCTCGCGACTGCTCGACGTCGCCGAGGTCCTGGCTCCGGGCTCGGGTGTCGCCGAGGAGAAGGCGCTGCTCGGCGCGATGAAGGAGATCCGCGAGGGTCGAGTCGAGCCCACGGTCGATGCGCTGACCGCCGCGAAGGATCGAGTGCCTGCCGATGCCCGCATCGTCATCGACGAGCGGATCGCGATGCTCTATCTCGCGGCCTATCGCTGGAGCGATGCGATCGCCCACGCCGAGGCCCACCTGATCCCCGCGCTCGCGCCGGTGACCGGACACGACGCGCAGCCGGTCTCGCTACGAGATGCCCTCGGAATCGCGCCGCCGGTCTGGGTCGAGCTGCTCGGTGCGTATGGCCGAACCGGTGACCTCGATCAAGCGGCACGCATGATGGCGCGCCTCGAGGACGTGTGCAGCGGGAGGAACGACGCAGCGCTCTGGCTGCACCGCGCGCGGATGATGTTCCTCGCGCTCGCCGGTCGGCCGTCCGCGGTGCGCCTGCTCGTCGAAAAGGGCCACGCCCGCCACATGAGCCCCGCCGCGCGCACCTACTGGATGGCAGTCGCGCACGAGCACCACGGCGATCGCGATGCCGCCACCGCCGCGTACGAGCAGGCTCGTGGGCGCTCGCGAGGCCGGCCGCGGGCGCTGATCGAGCAGGCGATCGAGAAGCTGCCGTCTGCGGCCCCGGTGCAGCTGTCCCCCGAGGCAAACCAGGTCGTCGCGCTCGTCGAAGCGGCCCCGCTCCCCGCGGCGGTCCGCATGCCGCGTCCCCATCGTCCGTGGGCGACCTGGGGCCTGACCGCATCGCTACTCGGCGTCGCCGCGGTGATCGCGTTCGCGATCGGCCCCTCGAGTGATCCGGGCGTGCTGCTGCGTGCGGGGGCGCTCGTCCGTGGCCGCGTCGATGCCGGCGAGTGGTGGCGCGTCGTCTCGTGCGTGTTCATCCACGTCGGGACGGTCCACCTCGCGGTCAACGCGATCGGGATGTTCTTCCTCGGGCGGATCGCCGAGGAGCTGTACGGGAGCCCCAGGACGCTCGCGATCTTCGGGCTCGCCGGGCTCGCCGGCGCGCTCGCGAGCTATCTCGGCTCTCCCGTCGGGGTGTCAGCGGGGGCGTCCGGCGCGATCTTCGGGGTGCTCGGCGCCGTGTTCATCGAGCTGACGCTGTATCGCGAGCGCTATCGCGCGGCCTGGAAGCGCGGCATGTGGGGTGGGCTCGTCGTGATCACCCTCGCGCAGGCCGGCATCGGGTTTCTGTATCCCGTGATCGACCAGTGGGCGCACGGCGCCGGGCTGCTCGCCGGCATCGTGTTCGGCGCGCTGCTGTCGCCCTCCGTGCGGTGGAGCAAGCTCGCGCGCCACGCTGGCAGCGTCCTCGCACTCGGCTTCGCCGGGATCGCCGTGACCGCGGCGGTGATGGTGGCGCGGACCTCGCTCGCCGATAGCCTCGACGGCACCCAGGTTCGCCACGTCATCGGCGACATCGCGGTCACCGCGCCCGCGACCTGGATCGATTCCCCGGAGCTGGCTGATCCCGACGGGGTCGTGATCGTGACGGTCAAGCGGGTGCCGGTGACGAACGCCACCGTGCAGATCGCCGGCTGGATGGCGGGCGTCGATCGTCTCGCCAAGGAACGCGGGTTCGACACCGTCGAGCACGCCCCCGATCGCGTCATCGCGCTCCCGTCCGGCTGGGAGGGCAGCGAGGTGATCGCCTCGTTCGAGGACGGCATGGAGTTCCGCCAGCGCTACCGTCTGGTCGCCGCCGGCCGCGTGTTCCAGGACAGCCTGATCGTCGTCTTGATCTACGCGCCCGACACGGTCATGTGCGCCGCCCCCCGCGTGTTCGTGCAGCTCCTGGCGTCGCTCGGCCCGGCGTAAAACTTGTCCGTCGGGCGGCGACGGTTTCAACTCGGGGTAACCCGTGCGGCACCAGATCACTTCGAGGCTCTTCGTCGGCGCGCTGGGCGTCATCGTCGCCGTGGCGAGCACCGCCGCCGCGGATCCGCGCGCCGCGACCTGCACCGCCGAGCTCGACGCGCGCAAGGTCAGCTGGAAGCGGGTGAGCCGGCCCGGGATCGCGAACGCGGTC
Organism: Deltaproteobacteria bacterium; assembly: GCA_018262455.1. The sequence goes on from JAGSPR010000345.1 coordinate 5,342, forward strand.
GAGGTGACCGGGCCACTCGGAGGCGTGACGCTGTCGTCCGCCGATCAGCCACTCGTGATCGATTGCTCGCTCGCGGTCTCACTCGACGAGGCGGGCCGGTACCTGCGCGCGCTCGGGCTCGACAAGGCGACGTTCTCGTCGGCGTACGCGCGGCGCAACGTGCGCGGTACCGATCGACCGTCGAAGCACAGCTTCGGGCTCGCGATCGACGTCCACACGTTCACGTCGAGCGATCCGCAGCTCGGCACGCTGCGCGTCGATCGCGATTACGAGCAGGGCCTTGGCGACGAGGTCGATTGCCTCGGACGGCCGCTGACGCAGGGCGGGGCGACCCTCAAGATCCTCCAGTGTCAGCTGGTTCGTTCGGGTCTGTTCCACCTGGTGCTGTCTCCGGACTATGACGCTGATCACCGCGATCACTTCCATCTCGAGGTGAAGCCGTGGACCGAGCGTACGGAGCTACGTTCGCAACTGCCCGCGATCCACTGAAGCGCAGCGCCAGATAGAACACGATCAGCGAGAACACCAGCCAGGTCGCGGACCAGAAGTAGACCGCCCACTGGTCGTTGGTGCCGAAGGTGGCGAAGGCCATCGCGTGGGCGTCGGAGTTCGCCGTGCCAGTCTCCACGCCATTGACGACCTGGTTGGGCCGGAACAGCACCCGGATATCGAGCAACGCGTTGACGCAGGACTGCGCCGCGATGAAGTGCGCCACCGCGAGGCGCCACTTCGATGGCAGCGCGAGGGCGGCGGCGGCGACGACCCCACACATGAGGCCGATCGCCCACTGGCCGAATCGGTCACCGGCCGGCGCGTTGACCACGAAGATCGCGGTCAGCCCGAGCAGCGCGGCGAACACCAGCATCGCGGTCCGTGCCGTGCGCCCGGTGGGCGTCACGACGAGCAGGACCGCGCCCCACACGGCAGTCCCCATGTACCCGGCGGCGGCGATGAACGCCTGTGCGGTCGGGCCCGGCTGCGAACCCGGATGAGCGAGCCCGCTGGTGTCGCGGTAGATCTCGACGCGATCGAGGCCGGTGCCGGTCATGAGCATCAGCAGGCCGTGGGACATCTCGTGCAACCACGTCGCGAGCAGCTTGAACGGGTAGAGCAGCACGCCACCGAAGGGCAGGTTCCACAGCAGCAGCGACGCGAGGAGCGCGATCGCCAGCGTGCGGAGCTCGAGTTGATCTGCGTGCCGCCGCGCGCGGGGCGGCTCGGTCGGTGCTTGCCCGGTGCCGTGGTTCACGCGTCGTCGACCCCGGTCGGTTTCGGTGGAGGGGGGACCACGACCGGCGGCGGCTCGACCGGCGGCGCGGCCGGCGGCTGCTTCGGCGCCCGCGCACCTGGCTCGAAGATGCCATCGAACAGGTTCGACGTCCGGGTGCGGAGCGCCGTCCCGAGCTTGACGAGGTCCTTGGGATCGAGGAGCTGCCGGAGCGCCCCGCTCGGTCTCGTGGCCAGCGACCAGACATCGGCAAGCCCCACCGGCGTCACCCCGCTACACACGATGCCGATCAGCGCGCCGCACGTCGCGCCGGGGACGAGCCCGGCGCTGGCGAGCCCGACCCACTGCCAGTGGGAGGACGGGAGGTGGCCGTGCGGGATCGCCGCGATCAAGACGAGGCCCATGCTCGCCATCGCGTGAGCGCGGGCCGCCACGAACACGGCGTGTCGGCGGCCCCGCTCGACCGAGACGGACGCGGCGAGCCGCCCGATCCCACCCGCGGTGATCAGCGCCGCGACCCCGGCGAGCACCGTCGTGAGCCGCATGACGTGCATGAGCGGCACGTCCGGATCGCCGACCCCGAGCTGGGCGAGCCCCCACACGGTGAACGCCAGCAGCGGAACCTCGATCGCGGCTCCCGTCAGCACTCCCTTCGAGAACGCCCACCTCGGCTTGGCCGCGGGGATCTCCGTCGAACGTCGCTTGGGTGGGTTCGGAGCGGCCATCGTCGCGATCATGCTCCCGTCGAGGCCCCCGCCGGCACGGCGCCGCAGGTGGCCAATCCGGCGTCAACCGTAGCACGCCCCCGACGACCGTCAGCGC
>JAGSPR010000720.1 GCA_018262455.1 Deltaproteobacteria bacterium
GAAGACGCGCCAGCGGTGGTGGAGATAGGCCACGGAGTGCCCGAGCACGAGCTGCCTCCACGCGCGAGCGATCGCAGCGCGCTCGGCGTCGGTCGTCGGGACCGCGAACACGTGGTGCGTCGTGACCCACAGCGCACGCACGTACTTGCCGAGGCCGAACGTCTTGAGCTTCTTGTCCGGGATCGACTCCGCCGGGAAGGTGCCGCGCGCGGTGGCCTGGATGTTCTCGGTTGCGATCAGGGGCGTCCCGGCGAGGTCCTCGCGGAGCGCGGCATCGGAGAGGTCGGGCGCGTAGCGGAGCGTGCCCGTGAGATCCATCAACGCGAGCGAGTCGTGCCAGAGGTGGAGATCTTCGGTGTCGTCGACCAGCCGGGCGTTGACGAAGCTCGCCGTCACCGTCACGAGGAACCAGGCGGCGAGCGCGAGCGCGTAGCGCTGCCACCACCGGTGTGCCGGGCTCCACACGAACAGCAGGAGCACGAGCGGTAACGTGACCGCGAGCGCGTTGTAGCGCATCGCGGTCGCGAGCGAGAGCAGGCTCAGCCCGACGAGCCGGACGCCGCGGCGAGGTGACAGCACGAGCGCCGTGCCGAGCACGAGGTACGCGGCCATCTGCGAGTCCTTCCAGATCACGGCCATCACGGCGGCGACCGGCGGGAACCACAGGAGCAAGGACGCGCAGATCGCGGCCGCGCGATCGCTCATGCAGCGGCGCAGCAGCAGGTAGCTGCCGCCGAGGAAGCACACGGCCTGGATCAAGAGCATCCCGAACGGACCCGCGATCACGCGATCCGTGATCCCCCACAGCACCGCCATCATCGGTGGGTGGCCGCCGCCGTAGACGCCCGAGCGCGCTTGCAGCAGCTGCAGGACGGAGTCGTAGCTCATGTAGCCGGGGTAGGCGTAGAGCAGGAGCCCGGCCAGCCCGATCGCGAGGATCACGGGCGCGGAGAGGCGGCGCATCGTCGGCGCCGCCCCGTCAGCTCGGATCGTTCGCGGGTGGCACGGCCGCCTCGGGCTGCACGGCAGCGGCCGGAGGGCTCGAAGCCGCGCGCAGCGGTGTGGTCTGATCGTTGTCGGCGCGCAGGATCGCGAGCTCGCGCGTGAGCTGGGTGACGTGGCGCTGGAGCTCGACGAACTTCGTGTAGTAGTGCACGAGCACGAACAGGATCGCGACGATCGACACGTACATCACGAGGTCGGCACCGCGACCGACGCCGACGAAGTGCGCGACCTGGCTCGACGTCTCCGGCGAGACGACCGCGACCGCGCCGGCCGCGAGCAGCCCGAACACGATGACGATGTGGAAGGGCATCTTGTTCCGCTTGAGGAACACGAGCCAGCCGATCGAGGCGAGACCGGCGAGGAGGATGATGCGGATGATCATGCGCGGAAGAAGTAATCGAACAGGATGCGGACGGCCTGGAAGCCGTTCTGGCCCTTCGCCATCGAGTGCTCGGTGTAGCGGATCGTCACCGGCACCTCGACGACCCGGACTCCACTCGTCTTGATCTTGCGCAGGAGCTCCGACGCGTGCGCCATGCGATCCTGCTGCATGCGAAGGCGCGGCGCGACCGACGCGCGGAAGGCGCGGAACCCGCAGTGCGCGTCCGTGAGCTTGAGGCCCGACAGCCGGTTCGACATCAGCACCGCGCCCTTGAGCAGCGCCATGCGCTTCGCCGTGGCGCCCTCGATCTTGCCGAGGAACCGCGAGCCGAGGGCGATGTCGGCATCGTCGAGCGCGGCGACCAGCGCGGGGATGTCATCGGCGTTCATCTGGCCGTCGGCATCGAACGTCACGAGGTGGACGGCGCCGCGGCGGACCGCGTAGTCGATGCCGGTCTGCAGGGCGGCGCCCTGGCCGCGATTGATCAGGTGGCACAGGACCGTCGCGCCCGCGGCGCGTGCCTCCACGGCTGTCTGATCGCGCGAGCCGTCATCGACCACCACCACGGACCAGCCCGCGCGCTTGACCTCGCTGACGACGCCGCCGATCACGCCCTCTTCGTTCATCGCCGCGATGACGACCCACGTCGCCTCGCGGCCATGCTGCTGCTGGTCCAACACGTCCACGGCCCCCCTTATAGTCATGGCCTGGTGCTGACGGCAAGATCAGAACATCCCGAGGGGCCCGAAGGAGTTAACCGATCGTGACAGGTGCCGCGGTCCCCGGCACAGAGCGGCTCCCCGGGGGTTCGGTGAACGGCTGTGTGACCGATCTCGCGCCCTACGTATGCGTCGAGGGACCATGCTAGAAGGGGAGGCCATGGCCCCGGTGATCTCCATCGTCGCGCCCGCCTACAACGAGGAGCGGAACGTGGCCGCCTTCCTCGCGGCGCTGGTGCCGGTGATGGAGCAGATCGGCGAGACGTTCGAGATCATCTTCGTCAACGACGGCAGCCGCGACAACACGCTCGGCATGCTCGCCGCCGCAGCTTCGCAGGATCCGCGGATCAAGGTCGTCGGCCTCGCGCGCAACTTCGGCAAGGACATCGCCCTGACCGCGGGGCTCGCCCATGCGGCGGGGCAGGCGGTGATCCCGATCGACTGCGATCTGCAGCACCCGGTCGAGCTGATCCCCGCGTTCGTCGCGAAGTGGCGTGAAGGCTACGACATGGTGCTCGGCGTGCGCAGCAACCGCGACGAGGAGGGCTTCCTTCGCCGCAGCGCCTCGCGCACCTACTAC
>JAGSPR010000094.1 GCA_018262455.1 Deltaproteobacteria bacterium
GACGTCCGCATCGCCGACAAGCAGACCAAGCGGTTGCGGTGGAAGTCGATCGCGCTCGCCGACGCCCAGCCGATGTGGGCCAAGAACCCGAACATCGGGTTCGACGCGTCGCGGACCGCCCAGCTGCTCGGCACGCGCTATGTCGTGCTCGCTCCCGAGACCGCGTGGCCCGCCGGGACGGAGATCCAGGTCATCCTCAAGGCCGGCGCACCGTCGAAGGAAGGCCCGCGGGTCTCGGTGCGCGAGAGCTTCGCCGAGTTCTCCGTCGCGCCCGCGTTCACGGTGCTCGGCGTGACCTGCTCGCACGTCGACGAGCCACGGATGACCGGCGCGCGGTGTCCGGCGAAGGGCTACCTCGCGGTCAATGTCGCGAACCCGATCGATCGCGCGTCCTATCGCTCCAGCAAGATCCAGATCGAGGGCGAGGAGCTCATCGATCACTCGCCGAGTGGCTCGGAGGTCGGGCTGTGGGCGCCCGACCAGGTCGGCCGCACGTACGGCATCACGATCGGCGACGGGATCATGGACATCTACGGCCAGCCGCTCGTCGGCCTGCGGCGGATCTCGTTCTCCACCGGCCCCGAGGAATTCGACCCGATGCTCGACGCAGCCCCGAACGGGCTGCAGGTGCTCGATCCACGGTTCCAGATCCCGCAGTGGGTGATCCACGTCGCGGCCGTGAAGTCGGTCCACGTCGAGCTGTTCTCCGTCCAGCCGTCCGACTACTTCGCGTTCGAGGACTACGAGGCGGGCAAGCGCAGCACGCCTCCGGGCAAGCGGGTGCTCGACCAGACGCACGCGATCGGTCCGCGACACGGCGCCGACCTGCGCATCGATCTGCGGCCGGCGCTCGAGCCGACTTCTACCGGACACGTGATCGCGATCGCGAGCGTGCCGCGTCCGCCCGGCCTGAGCCGGGACCAGTTCGAGGCCAAGACCGCGGCGTGGATCCAGGTCACGAGGCTCGGCGTCACGGCCCGGATGGACGGCGAGAAGGTCCATGCGTGGGTCCAGGACATCACCCCGGCGAAGCTGCTCGCGCCGATCGAAGGAGTCACGACGTCGCTGCTGATCGAAGGCCGCAAGGACGGCCCATCGGTGGTCAGTGACAAGCTCGGCCACGTCGGGTTCGACCTGCTGGCCCCGACCAAGCGCGCGCCCGATGCGCCCGAGCCGACCGCGCTGCTGCTCGCACGCTCCGGCACGGACACGACGTTCACCGCGATCGGATCCTACGAGAAGACGATCCGACAGCAGAACGCGCTCTGGTACGTCACCGACGATCGGTTCATGTACAAGCCGAACGAGAAGGTCTACGTCAAGGGCTGGGTCCGATGGACCCACAATGGCGTCAATCCAGATCTCTCACTCCCCGCGACCGGAGACGTGGTGTCCTACACCCTCACCGATGCGCGCGGGCTCAAGATCGCGAGTGGCAAGGCCAGCCTCTCGGACCAGGGCGGCTTCGACGTCGAGGTTGCGCTGCCACCGAACGTGAACCTCGGGTCCGCGGGGTTCAGCTTCGAGAGCCGGCGCGCGACGTACTACCACCCGATCTCGATCGAGGAGTTCCGCACGCCGGCGTTCGCGGTGAGCTTGAATGACGACGTCTCGCACGCCGGAGCGGTCCCGCTGATCGCCGGCGAGAGCATCGAGATGAATGCCGGCGCGAAGTACTACGCCGGTGGCGGGCTGACCGGTGCGTCGATCCAATGGGACGCGACGCTCGCGGCCGCCACGTACCATCCACCGGGCTGGGACGAGTTCAGGTTCGCACCGCCCCGCGCGCGGCACGAGCGCCAGCGCTACGGGTCGCGCGAGACCGGCTCGGTGACGGCGCACCAGACCACCACGCTGTCCGGAGGATCGAGCTCCACGGTGGTGTTCGGGATCGGCGCGCTGCCCTCGAACCACCCGAGCGTGCTCGACGTCGATGCGACCGTCACCGATCTCGATCGCATGAGCATCCGCGCGAGCTCGCGCAAGATCCTCGTCCACCCCAGCGCGTACTACGTCGGCCTCCGCCAGCGCCCCCGGACGGTCGACGTGCTCGAGGTCGTCGTCACCGACATCGACGGCAACGCCGTGCCGAACGTGCCAGTGAAGATCGAGGTCGAGGGCGTCCTCGGGTCCGAGCGCGATCGCGACGACGCGGTGGTGATCGAGACCCAGCCGTGCCAGCTCACCAGCGCGTCCGAGCCGGTCCCCTGCTCGTTCCACCGCCGCGATCTCCAGACCGCGTACACCGCGACCGCGTACATCGCCGATCGACGCGGACGCACGAACGTCGCGCAGTACGAGCTGCCCTGGTATTCGTACGAGGCCGGCAAGCAAACCCTGTGGATCGTCCCCGACAAGGCGGTGTATCGCCCGGGCGACGTCGCGAAGCTCGAGATTCGCTCCACCGTGGTGCCCGCGACCGCGGTCGTGTCGTTCGCGCGCCAGGGCATGATCGCGCAGCAGCGCGTCGAGCTGACCATGCCGTCGACCGTCGTCGAGCTGCCGATCGAGCCCGCGTACATCCAGAACGTGTTCGTCGTGGTGGACCGCTGGGGTCAGCGCCGGCAGGTCCGGCCGGGCAGCAAGCTGCCGCTCCCCGAGCACACCGCCACCGAGCTCAGCCTGCCGGTCGAGCTCGACAGCGCCCGGCTCGTCATGAAGACGCGCTCGACGCGCCCGCTCGTCGAGCCCGGCGAGGATGCCACGTTCGAGGTCGAGGTCCGACACGACGGCAAGCCGAAGCCCGGCGCCGAGGTCACGCTGATGGTCGTCGACGAGGCAGTGCTGTCGCTGTCGGGGCGATCGCATGCCGATCCGCTGGCCCCGTTCTATCGCCAGGTCGGCCAGGGCACGAGCGAGGTCTCGTCGATCGACATGGTGCAGGACTCGGGCGAAGAGCTTGCCGGTCCGCCCGGGTTCTCGCGGTACAAGCTCGACGATGCCGGGCACGGCGGCGCGGGCTACGGCTCCGGATCCGGCTCGCTTGGAGGCGGGCGCTACGGCACGATCGGCCACGGCAGCGGGGCCGGCGCCAGCATCGTCACCGCACGCAAGGACTTCCGCGCCAACGCGGTGTTCTCGCCGATGCTCAAGACCGACGCGGCCGGCAAGGTCTCGCTGACCGTGAAGATGCCCGATAGCCTGACGCGGTTCCGCGTCGTCGCGCTCGCGACCGCGAACACCCGCTACTTCGGCAAGGCCGAGAGCGCGATCGTCACCCAGCGCAAGCTCAACGCCCGCACGATCGCGCCGCGGTTCCTCACGCAGGGTGACGCGTTCTCGTTGCCGGTGCTCGTGCAGAACCTCGACTCGAAGCCGCGCACCGTCGACGTCGCGGTCCGCGCGGCGAACCTCGCGGCGGCCGGGCCGAGCGGCAAGCGCGTCACGATCCCCGGTGGCCAGCGCGCCGAGGTCCGCTTCGACTTCACCACGATGGGGCGCGGCCGCGCGGTGGTCCAGACGATCGCGAGCTCGGGAGCATTCGCGGACGCGTCGAATGTCGAGCTCCCGGTCTACGAGCCGGCCACCACCGAGGCGTTCGCGACCTACGGAACCGTCGATGATGCGACCCGGTTCGAGCAGCTCGCGGTGCCCGCCAGCATCTTCCCCGATGTCGGTGGCGTGGAGGTGCAGCTCGCGTCGACCCAGCTCCAGTCGCTGACCGATGCGTACTGGTACCTCTACGCGTATCCCTACGAGTGCGCCGAGCAGCGGTCGTCTCGCATGCTCGTGACCGCGGCGATGTACGACATCCTCGAGGCGTTCGAGAGCCCGATCCGGCCGACCCGCAAGGAGGTCGCCGCGACCCGCGCGAACGATCTCCGCGTGCTCGGCAAGACCCAGAATCCCGACGGTGGCTGGGGCTACTTCGCCACCATGAAGTCCGATCCATACGTCACCATGCAGGTGGTCTCGGCGCTGTACGCCGAGCACGCGGCCGGGACGATGGCCTCGAAGGCCATCGCCCTCGTGCGGCGGGAGCTCGACAAGCTGGTTGGCCAGCTCGAGAAGGCCGCGGCGATCCCGGCCGCGCAGCAACGCGATCGCGCCGAGCTGCCGTACGTGGTGTCGCTCGCCGCCGCGGGCCTCTCGACGCTCGCGAGCGGGGGCGCCGACCTCGGTCCCCGTGCCGCGCGGCTGCACACGCTGGCCACGACGCTGAACGCCTACCCGATCGATGCCAAGGCCCGCGTGCTCTCGCTCGTCGCGCGCAACGATCGCTACAAGGCGATGCGCAGCAAGCTGATGACGGAGTTGTTGTCGGCGACCCACGAGACCGCCTCGTCGGCGACGCTGACCGTGAGCTACCAGGAGTCCGAACGCCTGCTGCTGGTCTCGACCACGAAGACCTCCGCGCTCGCGCTCGACGCGATGATCCGCGAGCAGCCCGATCACGCCGTGATCACGAAGCTCGCGCGCGGCGTGCTCGACGGCCGCCACCATGGCCGGTGGGGCTCGACCCAGGAGAACCTGGTCGCGCTGCAGGCGATGCGCCGCTACTTCGACACCTACGAGAAGGTGACGCCCAACTACACCGGGAAGCTGTGGTTCGGCACCGCGTCGTATGCCGAGCAGCCGTTCATCGGGCGCAGCAACGCGCGCGCCACGGCCAGCCTCGACTGGACCACGCTGATCCCTGGCTCGACGCACGATCTGGCGCTCGCGAAGGACGGCCCCGGCCGGATGTACTACCGGGTCGGCATCACCTATGCGCCGAAGCAGACGAACCTGCCGGCGCTCGATGCCGGCTTCATCGTCCGGCGCACCTACACCGGCGTCGACGACCCGGGCGACGTCACGAAACTGGCCGATGGCCGCTGGAAGATCCGGCTCGGCGCGAAGGTGCTCGTGACGCTCGAGGCACTCAACACGACGAAGCGGTACAGCGTGGCGCTGGTCGATCCCTTGCCGGCGGGCTTCGAGCCCGTGAACACCAACCTCGCCACCGCCGAACGGGCCGCGCCCGCGTCCAACGGCACCTCGTGGGACTACACCAACATGCGCGACAGCCGGAGCGAGGCGTTCTCGATGGCGATGCGCGAAGGCAGCCACCGGTTCTCGTACACGGTGCGCGCCACGACTCCCGGGACGTTCGTCGCCGCTCCCGCCAAGGCTGAAGAGATGTACAGTCCCGAGACGTTCGGGCGATCGGCCGGGCAGACCGTCGTCATCGAGTGACGAGGCAGGGCGTGATCTCAGTTTTCTGACATCCAGGTCCGGGTTGGCCATGAACTTGCCAGACCCGCGGTGCGCAAGTTCCCATTATTGCCTGTGCTGCAGACGGCGCAACCGTTGCAACCGGGGCTGCATTCCGCGAGCATCGTTTCTCATTGGAGGTGGCTCTTGGCGCGTTTCAAGTCGTTCCTGCCGTTCGTTCTCCTCATCGGTTGTAGCGAGCACGGGAAGACCCCGGATCCCTGGGGTGTCCCGATCACCGGCGGCACCATCACCGTCACCCGCGATGGCACCCGCGCCATCGTCTCCGATCCCGATCGTGATCGGGTCCTTGCCGTCGACCTGACGAGCGGCGCCGTCTCCGGCGAAGTCGCGCTCGATCCCGGTGACGAACCGGGCCGCGTGATCGAGGATGGCGCCGGCCGCATCCACGTCGCGCTCCGCCATGGTGGCGCGCTCGTCACGCTCGACGCAGCCGTCCAGCAGATCACCGCGCGCCGGTTCGTCTGCAACGAGCCCCGCGGGCTCGCATGGGATGCCGCCGCCGACACCGTCCACGTTGCGTGCGCCGGTGGCGAGCTCGTCAGCTTCGCCGCAGCCGGCGGAGATGCCCCCGTCCGGTCGCTCCGGCTCGATCGCGACCTCCGCGATGTCATCGTCTCCGGGACGCAGCTCATCGTCACGCGGTTCCGCACCGCCGAGGTGCTCACGCTCGATGCCCAGGGAGCTGTGGTGTCCCGGGTCTCCCCGCCGACCGTGCAGCGATCCGGCGGCGGCTTCTTCCCCGATGCGGGTGGTGAAGGCGTCCCCACGCCCACGATGGACGGTACGTCCACGGGCGACGGTGCACCCGCTCCGGGCGGCATCGTCAACGCGGCGCCCTCCACCGCGTGGCGCACCATCGCGCTGCCGGATGGCCGACTGGTCGTCTCGCACCAGCGCAAGGTCAAGGACTCGCTCGACACGCAGCAAGAAGGCGGCTACGGCGGCAACTGCGGCGGCGGACCGGTCGAGGACGCGATCTCGGTGATCGCTCCCGGCCAGGCCCCCCAGGCCCTCGCTCGGATCGGCCACGGCGCCCTCCCCGTCGACATCGCCGCCTCGACGACTGGTGACAAGCTCGCCGTCGTCGTGGCCGGCAGCAAGACCGTGACCGTGGTGACGGCGTCTGCCGCGCTCGCGGCCCCCGACCAGGAGGACTGCCAGCCGCCCCCGCCGCCCTGTGATGGCGACACCGGCAGCGGCGCCATCGGCACCGGCCCCGACAACGATGGCCGCGGCGATTGCGAGCCGCCCAAGTGCGAAGATCCCGATGCCGACGGTAACTGCCCCGACGACGGTGAAGACCGCCGGCTCGGCACGCCGACGTCGGTCGCGTTCACCCCGAGCGGCGACCTCGTCATCTTCTATCCCGAGGCTCCCGCCCTCATCGTGCGCACGGCCGGCGGCCCGGAGTCGCACCGGATCGACCTCACCGGCGGTCACGGCCTCGACGCCGGCCGCAACGTGTTCCACGCCCAGACCCGCATCGGCCTCGCGTGCGCGTCGTGTCACCCGGAAGCCCGCGACGACGGCCAGACCTGGAACTTCGCCCAGTTCGGCGCGCGTCGCACGCAGAGCCTCGCCGGTCACATCCTGGAGCGCGCGCCGTACCACTGGACCGGTGACATGACGAACCTGACCGTCCTCATGGACGACGTGTTCGCCCACCGGATGTCGGGTGGCGTCGCCACCGAAGCCCAGAAACGTGCGCTCGGCCCGTGGCTCGATCGCATCCCGGCTCCGTCCGGCGGCGCGGTCGTCGATAGCTCGGCGGTCGAGCGTGGCAAGGCGCTGTTCGATTCGGCCGACACCGCCTGCGCGAGCTGTCACAACGGCGACCTGTACTCGAACAAGCTCCTCGTCAACGTCGGCACCGGCGGCAACTTCAAGGTGCCGAGCCTGCTCGGCATCGCCGCCCGCGCGCCGTTCATGCACGATGGCTGCGCCGCCACCCTGCTCGACCGGTTCTCCTGCGGCGGTGGCGACCTCCACGGTCACACCTCCCAGCTGACCGCCCCGGAGCTGGCGGATCTCGTCGCGTACCTCGAATCGCTCTGAACGATCACGACGACGACGACGGCCGCCTCGAGCGCATGCTCGGGGCGGTTTTTGCGTTTCGGCCGCGGCTCGCGGGGACGACGAATGGCTTCGTGACCCGCGAGAGCGCTACGGCAACACCCGCACGGACTTCATGCAGGCGCTCCGGCCGGAGGTCGCGACCGCGAGCGTCGCGCGGAACGTCGGCACGGGAAATCCGTTCGGCGGGGTCAGATCGTCGAGCTGAGTGGTGGAATCGAAGAACAGACAGCGGAATGGCACCGAAGCGTCGTGCCGGAACTGGATGACGACGTCGCGGCCATCGGCCGCATCGAAGGCGTGGGTGGGAAAGTTTCCCCATCCGCCCGAGGTCGTCTCGGCGCCCATCCGAACGCGCGTCCCTGACCCGCCGAACATGGCATCGATCGACTGACTGAGCAGCACCGAACACGCCCCGGTGCCGTCAGGCCCCGACACGGTCAAGCGCACGTCCCAGCTCGTCGCGTCCTGGATCGGCCCCAGGCGAAACCGCACTTCGATCAACGACGGGGCCGCGGCGCCGAGATCGGCGCTCGCGGTCGCGCCAGGCGCGCCACACAGGCCGTTCCCTTCCGGCTCGAACGTGCCGCCCCAGGTATCCGGGCTCGGCGGCGACTCGAACGTCAGCGCCGGATCGCACGTGTCGGGGCTGGGATCGCGCGCGTTGGGAATGCCGTCATCGTCGCGATCGGCGGGATCCGTCCCGGGTCGCACGCAAAATCCGCTCTCGATCTCGCACCGCTCGCTACAGCCATCATCTGACTGCAGGTTGTCGTCGTCGCACTGCTCGCCCGTGTCCAGCGTTCCGTTGCCGCACAGACGGTCCTCGCCGCCATCGGAGCGATCGGTGGCGTCGAAGCCGATGCGTCCGCAAGCGGCGACCAGCCCGACTGCTCCGACCACGGCCAAACGCAGAGGGTCCACAGGACCACGTTATCACGGCGCTCCAGGCGGCCGGTTGTCGACCGCTGACGACCCAGGCGCGAGCACGGACACGCCTGTCAGGGCTTGTCCCACATGGCGCACGTCGCCGCCCATGCCCTCCAGTGGGGCATGGCATCGCGTCGGCCGGCCCGCCGCGCGAGCGCCGCGAGCTCACCGGGTCGGATCAGTCGGCGCCCAGCGTGTCGATCCGAGAGGTCGGCGATCCGTTCACCGCATCGACCATGAGCCGATATGTGATCTCGTCGCCATCGCAGTCGAGATCACCGATCGCCTCCGCGATGAGCATGGTGCCATCGCTCGTGTAGTTGAAGCGGTACGAGGTCGGGCCGTAGACTTCGAAGTCGAGCGTGCTCCACGCGGAGCTCGACCAATCGGCACCGACGCACTTGTTGTTGCGCTCCCCGCAACAGGAGTGGCTCGGGTTGGTGGGTGCCGATCCTCTCGGGAACTCGCCGTTGGTGATGTAGTACGCCTTCGCCTTTCGGCCCAGCCGCTCGAGCTCCATGTGGGCGTCGATCCGGCTGCCGATCTTCGACACGTCGTCGACGATCCGCATGAACCCGACCCAGATCACGATCACGCCGATCGTCGACACGATCGAGATCACGATGCCAGCCAGCGCGAGCCCCTTGCCGGTGACGTTACCCTGTGATTTGCGACAGTCGAAGTAGCCGAGCAACGAGAAGATCAGCCCGAGCACTCCGCAGAAGAACGACAGCACGAAGCCGGTGATTGCCATGCCCGACGTCCTGGGCCCCCTCGACGTCGGCTGCGGCGCGAACGCCACCATGCTTGCACCGCACCTGGAGCAGAACGGGCCGGTCGAGGCCGAGGGGGTACCGCAGGTCGAGCAGTTCATCGCCGTATCCTGGCGGCGCCTGTGCGCGCCGTCAACGGTCATCCCGGTCCCCCACCGATCCGACAGAACAGTGCGAGGACGAACTTCGCCAGCAGACCTACGTGCCGTCGCGACGAACCGTGCTCACTGCAGCGCGCTGCAGACGAGCGGCGTCATCGCGGCGATCCACGCATGCACGAGCTCGGCGCCGCGCGTGTGGGTGACCGAGCGGCCGAGCAGCGGCATCATCGCGCCCACCTGCGTGGTGTGCGTGCGGAAGTACAGGATCGAGGTATCGGGGTCGCCCGGCACGACGTCGAACGAGAACCCACCGGTGCCCGCGGCCGCGGAGCCGGGGCGCTTGCACACGCCGAGGTGGAACGGATCGGTCGTGGCATGATCGAGGAACAGCTGCGACGTGATGCCCTGGACGCCGCTCGGGTTGTGGCAGTGCGCACAGTTGATATCGAGATAGTCGCGGGCCGCGCGCTCGACGTCGGCGGCGGGGATCGCCGCCACGCCCCCGGCCTCGATCGGCCGGAAGTCGTAGGCAGGCGTGACCGCCGAGGCGGTGTCGAGCATCTCGCGCTCGACGAGCCGTCCCAGTTGATCGTACGAGTCGTCGCCATCGGCGTACGTGCGCGTGAGGTGGCGAGCCTTGATGCCGATCGGCACGAGCTCGGGGTTGGTCTCCTTGGTGGGCTTGCGCGCATGGCACGAGCCGCACTGGTTGCGCTGCGGGATCAGGTAGTTCGCCATCTGCGTCTGCCCGGTGGCATCGACGAACGTGATCAGCCGAACCTCACCGGCCGGTGACAGCACCGCATCCTGCTGCGCGTCGTCCCAGATGTAAGGCAGGGCGTGCCAGCCATCGGGATAGCGGACCAGCAGGCGGGTCTCGACAAGCGTGACGTTGTCCTCGGGAGCCCGGAAGTCCGCCGGGAACGAGAAGTTCTTGATCAGCACCGAGCCGTCCGGAAACTCGAACGCGAGCTCGGGGTCGAACGTGGCCGCGGCACCGGGCGGGACGTAGATCGCTCGCTGCTTGAGCGCGAAGTCCGAGAACAGCGGCGTGTTGAGGTCGTAGGGGACGATGCGCTGCTCGGACTCGTTGAACGCGAGGCCGGTCGCAGGATCCCAGGTGAACAGGTTGTAGGCCGAGAGCTTGTCGGGCGGCGGGTTGTCGAGATCGACCACCACCGGCTGCGTCAGATCAACGCCTCCCGACGAACTCCCGCCGCACGCACCGAGCGCGACGACGAGGACGAGGACGAGGACGAACGCCTTGCCCCGCATGTCAGGGCAGGACGACCTGGGCCACCGGGCCACCCGTGAGGTCGGTGCAGTCGAACGGCGCGAACGGCGCGGCCGGCCGGAAGAACGGCACGATCGTGTCGACCGTCTGGTGATCGAGCGACATGCTGGCGAACGTGCCGCCGGTGTTGCCACCGACGCACATGTGATTGTCGTTGGAGTTCTTCGCCGGATCGGTGGAGTCGAACGTCGTCTCGAGGATCGAGTCATAGACGACGTTATCGACCGGCGTGCCGGCGTAGGCGACGATCAGCAGGATGCCGAGCATCAGTGGATCGGAGGTATCCGGATGGAGGCCCGAACCCGTGTGCGTGTTGTCCGCGACGAGGATGTTCTCGCCACGCCAGTTCATGATCGTGTTGGGTGTCGCGCCCGGGATCAGCCCGAGGTCTTCCCAGTCACCGGTCAGCGACGCCGTGGGCAGCTCCCACTTCGTGGGATCGCTCTCGATCGCGAGCCCGCTGATCAGCGCGATATCGGTGGTGCCGTTGTTGATGTACGTGTTGCCGGTGATCTCGACGCGGCGCGAGGCCATCGCGAACGTACCGGTACCCACCGGGATCTTGCCGACGACGCCGCCGGGCGCGAAGTTCAGGTGGTTGTTGTTGCGGATGGTGTTGTTCCGCAGCCGGATGTCGTGACCGACGATCGGGTTGCCGGGCAGGTCGAACACGAGGATGCCACCCGTGTTGTCGTCGGCGGTGTTGCCGAACACATCGGCGTATTGCGTGTTCTCGATCTCGAGACCGGCGACGTTGCCGCTGACCGTGTTGTTGCGGACGATGACGTGCTGGCACTGGCCCACGTAGAGGCCGGCGTCCGACGCCGCCTCGGCACGACTGTTCTCGACGAGCACGTTCTGCGACTTCACCGGGTAGATGCCGTAGCCGCCGTTGGTGGGGTCCGAGGGCGTGGTCCAGGTCGCTCGGATCCGGCGGAACACGACCCCGTTGCTATCCTCGACGCGGATGCCGTCCTTCGGCGAGTCCTGCACGGTGAGGTCCTGGATCAGGAAGTTGTCGCCGACCACGTCGACCCCATTGACCTGGGTGGTGGTGGGCGCGAAGTCGAGGATCGTGACGTCGATCCCCTGGCCGATCACGTGGGCTCCGGCGGCGCGGATCGTGAGCGAGTTGGTCATCGCGAACGTGCCGGCGCCGAGCACGATCGTCGTGTTCGGCTCCAGCGAGTTGGCGAGGTTCTGGAGCGTCTTGACGTCACCGCCGTCGATCTCGACGCAGTTCTCGATCCCGTCGCAGGTGTTGACAGCGGGGGTTCCTTTGTTGTCGCCGCATGCAGCGAAGGCCGCACAGAGGAACACAGGCGTGAGTCGAGTTGGCTTCATGATCGAGCTCCAGGTCAGGCTTGAGGATCGCCGAGGTGTAACACTGGCCCTTCCCCACCGGGTGGTTTTGTCGGCTCGGACCACCCCGACTGTGACGGAACCTCAGATGGAACGACCGTCCTCCGAGCGGCGGCGTATAGTCGCGCGGTGAAGCAGATCGTGGTCGCGACGCTCCTCGTGCTGGCGATCATGATCGAGCCTGGGTGCAAGCAGGCGCAGGCCCCCACCGATCCCAAGGCGGAGCTTGTCGCGGCGATGCATCACTACGACGAGCTCGTGGGGGCGATGGACAGCAAGGCGATCACGGGGCTGTTCACTTCGGATGGCAGCATCGCGAATGGCGGCCAGGTGATGGCGACGACCCCCGCCGACATCTTCGGCTTCCTCGCCAGCTTCGAGGGCAAGGTTCGCATCGAAGCCACGGCGAGCACGGTCGAGCACGTCCGGCTCGACGGCACGCACGGGTTCGTCGATGGCACGTTTGCGCAGACCGCCCGCATCGTCGCGACCGACAAGGTCGTCAAGGTCTCCGGGCGGTTCGACGCCGAATGGATTCGAGAGGCTGCGGGCTGGCGCCTCCGCAAGATGCAGACGACCCCGACCCCCGCGGAGCATCCGTAGCGAGCTATCGCTGGTTGCCGAGCAGCTCGATGATCCCGCTGACCACGCCGATGATCTTGCCCTCCTCGACCGCGCCTCCCTCGTCGGAGTTGAAGCTCATGGTGACGACGAACCATCGGTCGTCGTTGCGACGCAACAGATACGTCATGCTGAGGACGCCCGGCTCCGATCCACCCTTGTAGCCGACATACGGAAACACGGTCTTGTCGATCGGCAGGCCAGAGTTCTTCGCGAGCACGTCGAGCACAGGCGCCGCCTTGGCGTGCTGTGCGCGCGTCCACAACGTTCCCATCACCCGACACAGGTCCTCGGAGCTCGCGAACCATTCGAGCTTGTCGATCTGCCGCGCGGTCTTCCACTGGTCGGCACCGTCGAGCGTGGGCGACTTGCCCGCGAGTGTCTTGTCGACATACGCGCGGCGCCTGGCGGGTGACAGCGCGAGGTAGCGCGCGATCTCGGTGGCCGGCGTGGCGAGCTTGAACAAGAACAGCTCGCGGGTCGACAGGAAGGGTGTGTCGAGCGAGGGCTGGGCGTGCTTGCTGGATCGCACCGCGGCTTCGACCGCCGTACGGCCGACCGTGTAGAGGAGGTGATCGGTCGCGGTGTTGTCGCTGATCGAGATCATGCGCTCGGCGAGCGTCTTGATCGTCAGCTTCGTGCCGGCTGGATCCAGCTGGGTGATGCCCGATGGCAGGCTCTTCCAGTCATCGCGCACGGCGATCTCGTCGTCCCACTTCGCCTTGCCCGCGAGGATCCGGTCGACGAGCCCGAGTAGCACGTACAACTTGAACGCCGATCCGATCGCGAGCTCGGCCTTGGGAGCGAGCTGGTGCAGCGGCTTGCACGTGCCGTTGTCGAGCGACGCGACCAGCAGCTGGGCCCTGGGCGCGAGGGCCGACATCATGTGCGCCGCTTCGTCGAACGAGGTCGGCTTCGGGCCGGCCTCGACGTCGGGTTGAAACACCAGCCCGGAGATCTTGCCGGACGGTTGGTCCAGCTCGAGCACCACGCGGAGCTTCGTGTCTCCCGCGGTGACCTTCGCGATCAGCCGGCCGCCGGCCGATCGGGTATCGACGATCTTGAGAC
Source organism: Deltaproteobacteria bacterium (assembly GCA_018262455.1). Next base: position 13,443 of record JAGSPR010000094.1, read on the forward strand.
CGGCGAGCTGAGGCCCGAGATGTTCGAACAGGGTGATCAGCCGCTCGAGCGGGACCTGGTCGAGAAACGACTGGTGAAAGTGCGCTTCCGCCTCCGCGCGATCGAGCTTGCCCTCGTGATGGGCGATCACGCCGAACAACCAGGCGAGCTGATCACCGGCGGCCGTGTTCGGTGCGCCGGGAAAGCTCGGCTTGGCGACCGCCACGGGGCCGGGGATGGGCTCGGCGGGTCTCGTGCTCGGTGGCTGAGACCAAGGCACATTGGGCTTCGGCGCCCCGCCTCCGCCACACGCGACCACGAGGAGCACGACCCAGACCTTGGACATGCGCGCATCCTACATTTGAAGCAGACCGGCCGGCCGGCCATGTCAGCCCGCGATCAGTGCCACGGCACGGCAGTCAGCGAGATCTGCGAACGCACGCCACCGCGCTCGATCGTCAGCTCGACGAGCTGACCGCTCGACAGCATGCCCGACGACACCACCAGGCCGCGCATGTTGGACACGAAGCTCCGGGGCTCGCGCCCGTCGATCGCGACCACGCGATCCCCGACCGCGACTCCCCCGCGCGCGGCTGGACCATCCGGCGTCACGGAGGTCACCACCAGCAGGTCTTGCGGAGCGGTGGTGGTCGTCATGCCGAGCGTCCCTGGCTCGCCGGTCGGCGGCGCGATGACCTCGACCCTCCCGAGATCGACACGCCCGCGCTCGGCGACCTGGTAGGCGTGCATCCCGACGAGCCCGTCCTTCGACGTCACCATCACGGAGCCCTTCCCGGCCGGCGTTCGCTCGATGACGAAGCGTCCGTTCGAGTCAGTCCTCGGACCGAGGTCGCCGAGCGTGTCGAAGGTGTCGAAGGTGTAGACGCCCTCCTTGACGGGGAGCGCGGCGAGCAGCGACAGGCCCGGCACTGGCTTGCCGGTCAACACGTTGACGGCGATGCCGGTGACCGTGCCCCACCCGGCGAGCATGAAGTCGAGCTTGATCGGCCCCGCCGGCACCTCGAGCTTGACGATCGCCGAGCCCTCGTCCGCGTTCACCGAGCACGAGTAAGCTCCCGGAGCGACGTTGTCGATCGTGTACCCACCATTGCCATCCGCCGCGGTGATCGAGCGCTTGATCGAGCTCGGCCCGTCGCATGACAGCTCGTACGCCGCCACGGGCCTGCCGTTCGCGCTGACCCGGCCCGAGAGCGTGCCGAGCGGACTGAGCACGAGCTTGACCGTGTCGCCGGTCTTGACGGCAGCCTTCACCGTCCGCGAGCTCGCTCGGGGACCTTCCGCGACGAGCGCGTAGGATCCGCGACGCAGTCGCTCGATGACGAACTTGCCTTCGGCGTTGGTCAGCACCGGCGCATACGAGATCGTCATGGTGCGATCGCCGAGCACGCCCGCACCCAGCGCGATCGGCGTTTCGGCCTGGGTTCGAACCCACGTGTCGGGGGCAGGTTGGAGATCGGGTCCGAGCACGACGCCGCGGATCCAGCCATCGCGTGCCTCGACGGTGAGCGTGACGTCGGTCAACGCGGCGCCCCTGGCGACCTCGAACGTGACGCCATCGATCGGCTTGTCACGCTGCGCACCGGCCCACTTCAACGGCCCGTTGTCATCGGAGACTCGCACCACGAGCTTCCCTGGATCGAGCCCGGCGACGCGAAACGAGCCATCGGCCGACGTCCTCGCGGAGGTGTCGGTCAACCGGACGCCATCGATCGCCGGCACGCTGACTCGCAGTCCGCCGACCGGCGCTCCGTTGCCATCGATCACGCGACCCGCGATCGAGGCACGAGTCTCGAGCTTGACGACGAGGTTCGCCTGGTCGACATCCCGGACGGTGATCGCCAGGGTTCCAACGCGACCATCCCGGGTCCGCGCCGTCAACGTGAAGTTGCCGTGCGGAACGTTGTGCAGCACGAATGCGCCGCCTGGATCGCTCGCGCCATGGACCGCCGCCGCCTTCATGACGTCGAACATGTTGCCGAGCGTGGCCGACTCCGGGGTGACTCCGATCGCAGCGATCGCCGCCCCGTCGACCCGACCCGAGACCGTGCTCCCCGCCGACATCTCGACGATCACGCCGTCGACGTCGCGATCGATCACCTCCACGGGTTGTCCGATCTCGAGCATCATCCCTTCCGCGAACGCGGCCAAGAAGTAGCGTCCAGGGCGCACGCCGACGATCTCGAACTCGCCATCGACGCCCGTCGGTGCGGGAGCGATCGCGCGATCCCGCGACAGGTTCCCCGCGGTCAGCGCAACTCCAGGGAGACCCTCGCTCGGCTTGCCCTTGCGAACGACACGTCCCTTGATCGAGAACGCGCGGTCGATCGCGACACGCACGTCTTCCACCTGTTCTCCGATGCCGAGCTTGACCACGGTCGGGGATGTCGACGCGTAGCCCATGCCTTGCGCGGTGATCTCGATCGCGCCTGAGCTCAGGCCGCGCAGCGTGAACCTACCGTGCGCGTCCGCTGTCACCCCGCCGCTGCGCGTGCGGACCATCGCGCCGGCGAGCGGTTCACCGCGATCCCGCGTGACGACACGTCCGCGGATCACCCCGCCCGGCGTCACGACGAAGTCGATCACCGCGGGTTCGTCGGTGAGCTCGAGGTCGCGACTCGCCTTCGTGTAGTCGTCGTGGCTCGCGATCGCCTTGTAGGTCCCGGCTCGCAACGTGATCCGATAGCTGCCGTCCGGCTTGGTCAGCGCGACCAGCTCGCCCTGCTCTCCCAGGAGCGACTCGTCGAGCTTCAACGTGACCCGTGCGCCGTCGATCGGCCCTCCTCCCACATCGGTCACGGTCCCGCTCACCTGCGTTCCTCCGGTCTCGAGGGCGAGATCGACCGCGCCCCGTCGCTCGCCCGGCCTGACGCTCACGGGTTCACGAACCGCAGCGCTGAATCCCACCGAGCTCGCTGCCATGAAGTACCGCCCAGGTGCGACCTGGGGCGCGATCCAGGCTCCGTTCGAATCCGCCACGACCACGACTGCGTGCTCGTCGGAGTCGTCGAACATCGACGACATCTGATCGCGGGCCAACGACACGACCGCGCCCGCGATTCCACCGCCATCGGCCTTGCGGGTGACGCGTCCGGACAGCTGTGCCGGCGTCGTGGCCATGCGGCCGGCTGCTCTCCTCGATGCGAGGCTCGCCGGGTCTTCGCTGCTGGCAGGCGATCCGGCGTGCGGGGACGCCGCGCCTGCGATCTGGGCGTTCGTTCGAGTGCCGAACCAGAGGGCCCCGCCTGCGAGCAGGAAGAGCGCGAGTGCGGCGAGGGCCAGCTTCTTGGCAGACATGAATGCGATTGCCTTTCCAGTGACACCGGCCGCCGCGGCTTCCCGGGCGCCTACGGTCAGCAGTGCAGCCACCACACCGGCGCTGAACGCCGGGCGGAGCCGAGTACGAGTCAGCGCCGCTTCGACGCGTGTTGCGACACCGTCGCGAAGTGCGCGGCGGCCGCGCGACAGCCGCTGCTTGACGAGATCCTCGCGAATCCCGAGTGCGGCGGCGATGTCGGCCACCGACCGGCCTTCCATGTAGTGCAGGACGAGGCTCTCGCGATGCGCCTGCGGGATGTCGCCGAGCGCATGGCGGAGCAGCTCGCGATCCTCACGCTCGACAGCCTCGTCTTCCGGGCTCGGAACATCAGGCGACGACGCGAGCTCCGGGGGATCGACCCGACGGCGCAGCTGCACGCGCACCGCATTCGCGGCCAGGTTGCGCGCGATGCCGGCGACCCATGATCCAACGCGATCCACATCACGCAACCGATCGAGATCGCGCCACGCGGCGACAAACGCGTCCTGCGCGACATCTTCGGCCAGCGCGCGATCGCGACAGCGCGCGAGCGCCACCCCGAACACCAGCTGCTGATGCCGCTCGACGAGCAGGCCGAACGCCTCCGCATCGCGGCGGCGGCTGCGCTCGACGAGCTCGGCATCGGCGATCACTTCGGCAGGCATCGGCGGATAGTGGTCACACCCGAGCAAAAGGTGACAGCCCTCGGAAGT
>JAGSPR010000346.1 GCA_018262455.1 Deltaproteobacteria bacterium
CGCGTTCCGGAGACACCATTCATGTGCTCGTCACGCGTGGCGGAGCCGACCTCCTGGTCGTTCACCACTTCGACGAAGCTCGGCTCTGCATGACGGGCTCGTGAGCTCGGCGTCCAGGAGCTTCGTCGGCGACGTTTTCGATGGCGTCGCGATCGAGCGTGTGTTTGCATCCCGCGCATGCCTTCCCGCCGCCACACGCTGTGCCTGGTCGGCATCGCGATCGTCGGGCAGGCGATGGGCGCGCGACCCGCGGAGGCGGAGGGGGCCGACGAGGCGATCGGCCTCACGTACACGGCGCCCGACGGGTGCGCGACCGCCGACGAGTTCCTCGCCCGGCTGCGTGCACGTGCGCCGGTGCGGGTAGAGGCCGATGGTGCACGGACGTTCGAGATCACGATCTCGACCACCACGGGCGGCGCGCACGGCTCACTCGCGGTCCACACCGCGGCCGGGACCACGGTGCGCGAGGTCGACGGCCAGACCTGCGACGAGACGATGTCCGCGCTGGTGCTCGTCGCGGCGCTCGCGATCGTGGCCGGGACCGAGCCGCCGCCGGTGGTGGCGCCGCCGGTGGTGGTGGCGCCGGTGGTGGTGGCGCCAGCGCCGCGCGGATCTGTCGTGCGCAAGACCGTGCCGGCGCCGCAACGCCGGATCGTCGTCGGCAGCGGGCTCGCGCTGTATCAAGGCGTGGCCCCGGCGCCGGTGTTCGGAGTGCCGGTGTTCGTCGCCTTCGGGCGCGATCGCGGGGCACGGCTGCGCGTCGGGTTCGCGCGCAGCGAGCAGGATCAGCGGATCATGCCAGCCGGGAGCACGACGTTCCGGTGGACGACCGGCCGGATCGATCTCAGCCCGGTGATCCTGACGCGCGGTCGGTTCGACGTCGCGCCCTCGATCGGCATCGAGCTCGGTGCGCTCGACGGGCAAGGCGCGCAGGTGGCGATGCCCACCGGTGGGCTGCGCCCGTGGGTCGCCCCGGATCTCGCGGTGCGATTCCGGGTGCAGGTCGATCGCTTCGCGCTCGAGCTCGAGGGCAGCCTCGCGGTCCCGGTGGTCCGCGACCGGTTCTTCATCGCCCCCGGGACGACGGTGCACGAGGTCCCGCGGGTGACCACCGGGGTCGGCCTCACGCTGGCTGTGGGGTTGTGGTGATGGTCGGTTTTCGTGATCAACTCGGCGGCGTCTGGCCATTGGATGAACGATGGGCGCGACCTGGACAACCAACCGCGCAGCCGGGAGTTCCGTTGCAGGAGGCCACACAACCCCAACCGCGCGTCGAACCGCACGAGATCGTGCAGGAATCATCGACGCCCGAGGTGCGGCTTCGCCAGCTGTTCGATACCCAGTTCGACTTCGTGTGGCGCTCGCTTCGCCGGCTCGGGGTCCCGGAGCTTTTGGCCGATGATGCGACGCAGGAAGTGTTTCTGGTCGCCTCGCGACGCCTGGCGGACATCGAGATCGGCCGCGAGCGGTCGTTCTTGTTCGCGACCGCGCTGCGGATCGCGTCGACCACGCGGCGCGGGATCGCCCGCCGCGGCGACCACGACGATCAAGCCGTCGACCTGCTGGTCGACCAGACCCCGGGCCCCGACGAGCTGGCCGATCGGCAACGCGCACGCGCGGTGCTCGATCGGATCCTCGAGACGATGGACCTCGAGCTGCGCGCGGTGTTTGTGCTCTACGAGCTCGAGGAGATGACGATGGCCGAGATCGCGGTCACCCTCGAGCTTCCACCGGGCACCGTCGCCTCGCGCCTGCGCCGTGCGCGCGAAGCGTTCCAGGCCACGGTCAGCCGGCTGCGAGGTGCCGCGTGAGCTCACCGCGACGCCTCAAGGACGAGGATGGCATCGGCGCGACGCTGCTTCGCTCTGCCGCAGACGATGGGCCCGGCGCGAGCTCTCGTCGTGCGGTCGCGGCTGCGCTCGGGCTCGCGGCGATCGCGCACGGCACCACGACCGCGGCCGCGGCGGCCAGCACGGCACCCGCGGCCACCGCTCCGGTGGCCGGCACCACGGCCACCGTCACCGCCGCGACGACCGCACCCGCGGCAGTGATCGCGAGCAAGGCGGGGATCTCGATCGCCGCCAAGTTGATCGTGGGCCTCACGCTCGCGACCGGCGTCGGTGTTGGCGTTGCGGTCCAGGCGAATCGCGAGCCGGCCCGCTCGGCGGCGGTCGTGCTCCCCGCGGAGGCCGTGCACCGCGCGGACACCGCGCCTCCCGCGCGCGTGGCCGTCACGGCGCCGACGGTGGCGGCGGATCCGGTGCCGACGGTGCCGGTGCCGACGGTGCCGACGGTGCCGGTGCCGACGGTGCCGCTGCCCATGGAACCCGTGGTGCCAGCGGTCCGGGTCGGTTCGGAACCCCACGCGCAGCGGACGACCGCGCCGACGACGACCGCGCCGACGACGACCGCGCCGACGACGACCGCGCCGACGACGACCGTCGAGCCGAGCACCGGTGCCGGCGCTCGGGTGGAGGAGGCTGTCCCGACCACGCCGTCGCTCGCCGACGAGGTGGCGGTGCTCGATGCCGCGCTCGTCGCGCTCCGCGACCACCACACGGCGTCGGCGCTGCGGCTGCTCGATCAGTACGATCGACGGTTCCCGGCGGGGACGCTGGCCTCCGAGGCCGCGGTCGCGCGGATCGAGGCGCTGGTTGCCGCGGGGAATCGAGACCGCGCTCGCGCGCTCGCCACGAAGTTCCTCGCAGCCCATGGCACGAGTCCGCTGGCGCAGCGGGTCCGCACGCTGACGGAGCCGTGATCGGCGCCATGACGGACATCGCCGACGGATCATGATCGGGAGGTTGTCCACGGTGATCGGCTGTGCGCTCGTGGTGGCGTGCGGCAAGGACGTCCAGCTCGGAGTCGGTCCCGATGCCGAGCTCGGGCTCGATGCCCCGCAAGGGGTGTTCGTCGCCGGCAGCTACGCGCTCTCGTTCATCGATCCATTCGACATCAGCTGCGAGGGATCGCTGACCGGCAGCGAACCGAGCTTCTCGACGCTGACGCGCGCGTCGACCAACCTCGTCGACGGGCCGGTCACGTTGACGATGCCTGGCGCGGGCGTGCTGGCGATCTCGGGCACGCCGATCTCGACCGCGATGGGGCAGGCCACGGTGAACCTGGTGCCGAACCCGTCCGCCTTGCCGCCCGATTTCCCGCAGACGATCTGGGATGCCAGCGTCATGACCGACTTCGGCGCCGGCCCGAGTGGCACGTTGCACAACGCGCGCTACATCGGCGTCGATAGCGCGTCGGCGGCGAACCCGTCGGCGATGGAGGCTGCGATGGCGCTGCTCTACGAGACGCCCGATACGACCGGCCTGTGTTACCTGTCGATCCGTGCGGTGCTGGCCTCTCAGTAGCGCGCAGCCCTGTCAGGGCGTGTTGCGGTCCGTGTGCGGACGCGTGATCAAACCGCCCGGCGGCGGACATCTACGCGCACCATGCGCACTTTGACCAAGGTCCTCCTCCTCAGCACGTTGACGGCCGCCTGCGCGACCGAGACCGAGCCCGCGCAACCCAACCCGATCTTGCCGCCCGGCGGCGGCGTCCGTCCAGGCCACAGCGTGCCCGGCGGCGACCAGGCGATCAGCCTGCTGTTCGGACCGGGCTCGAGCTTCGTCCCGGCCGGTCCGACCGCGCCCGGAACGGCGTCGTTCGTCGCGGCCCCGGTCACCGAGGACGATCCGAACGGCCCCAACCCCGGCACCGGCGGCATGAACATCACGATCGGGAGCGAGCTGTTCAGCTCGACGACGCTCCAGACGGTCTCGGTGTCGTTGACCGATGAGAATGCCAACGCGTACCTCGCGCTCGCCGGCTTCTCGGAGCGCCCGGGGCCTGGCGCGACCTCGATCGTCGACGAGGTGATCGTGATCGTCCCCGCCTCCGACTTCGCGCCTGGGGCCACGATCGCGCTCGACGGCAACGAGCGGGTCGCCCTGTTCGCGAGCGGCCCCTCCGATGCCGACCAGCCCAGCCTCTACGGTGCGGCGTTGACGGGCTCCGTCACGTTCACCTCGGGATCGATGACCGTGGGTGACACCATCACGGCGAACGTCGCCGGCGACTTCGGCGCGATCGAGTTCCTCCCGGGTGGCGGCGGTGGTGGCGGTGGCGGCACGATCACCGACGGCGCGTACACCCTGACGGTGTTCGGGCCCTCCGAGGTCCATTGCGAGGGCACGCTCGTCGGCCAGGAAGCGGCGTTCGCCTCGATCAGCGCCTTGGATCTCGGGCTGACCGGCGGGGCGGTCACGCTCGCCAACGGCACGAACCTCGTCACGATCGCCGGCGCGCCGATCGCATCGGGCTTCGGTGCGGCCTCGCTCGATCTCGACTCGATGGACGGGCTCTACGCCGGCTTCACCAACGAGAACGCACCCGGCCCGGCCGGCACCACGTTCGTCGGCAAGTACCTCGTCCTCGATAGCGAGTCGGCGACCCCGACGTTGATCAACGCGGGCGTCGGCGCGGGCTACTCGACCGCGACCGACGATGGCCAGTGCACGGTCGCGCTCGGGGCCAGCCTGACCGCCCCGTAGCTCCCGACGTAGCGGCAGCCTGGCCGGGCGCTTCGTCGGCAGGCTCGATTACGAGGTGCCGGTCGGCTGGACCGAACGAAACCAGTCCCAAGGATAACGACGTCCTGTAGGTCGCCCGCGATGGCACAGGCGGCGAAGCGGATTCCGGATCGTGAGCTCAGCGCTTGCGCCTTCACGCGAAGGAGCACGCGAAGTCTGCGCCGAGCTCGACCACCCGCGCGAGCGCGAAACTGCTGCGGGTGTCGAGGAGCACCGTGCAACGCGTTCGCAGATCAGAGCTGCACGCGTACGCATGGCACTGTCCGTTACTGCGACACATCACGTCGGAGCCGACGAGCATGACGTCGCGAGCAGCATCGACATGCTGGATAGCGAAAGCCAGGCTGCTGGTATGTGTCTTGCTCACCTCGTGGGCAGCGGCAGCGGAAACGCTGCGGCAACAACACCGCAGATTCGCGGAAGAGAGTTCGCTATGCGTTTCGCAAGAGCACTGGCACCGCTTCTTCTGTTCGCGCCCGCTGTCGCGTTCGCGGACAATCCTCCACCCGGTACTCCGCCGACGGATCCTGCAAGTGACGTCACCGGAACACCCAACAAGACAGCGCCTCCGACACCCACGGGTCAGCTGCCGCCCACCACGTCGACCCACGATGAGCAACCTGAAGTGCCGATTCCAAGCATTCCCGGCATCGGCGGCGGTGTCATCGAGCAGGCCGGCGTCGGCGGTACAGTCAGCTTTGCCCGCGCAGGCGTCCTCGAGCTCGGTGGTTCGGCTGGACTCATGATCGCCCAGGACATGCGTGACTTCAACGTCTCGCCGCAGCTCGGCTACTTCATCGTCGACAACGTCGAGATGTCGGCGATCTTGAGCGTCGCTAACATCAAAGCGGGCGCCGGTGATTCCTCCACGATCTGGTCGGCGCTCATCGAGCCGTCGTTTCACGTGCCGTTCAACCGGTCGATGTTCGGCTTCGCCGGCGTGGGCGTTGGTGCCGCGTATGTCGATCCGCTCGGGACCGGCCTGGCGGTGGCACCGCGCATCGGCATGGACTTCATGGTTGGCCGATCCGGCATCCTGCGCCCGTCGCTGTCGTACGAATACACCACCCACGATGCGAAGGGCACCATGAGCGGGGGTACGGGCGAGGTCACGCTGGTCGCGATCTCGAGCGCGCTGCGCGTCAACATCGGTTACGCCGGCATGTGGTGAACCGGGCCGCGTCACGCCGGCGGTAGCGCGAGGTTCACGCCGACAACATCGATCGGCGGGCTCCCGTTTCGCTACTTGGCGGTGACGCGCAAGATGAGCTCGACGACGCGTTTGGCTACGTCGAAGCCGAGCTCGAGCGGAAGCAGCATGTCGCGCGCAAGCCTTGCGCGCCCACCGCCGGCAAGCGGGTGGCAACTGCTCGGAGTCTCGTGGAGGGTGGTGTCGAGCCACATCAGGCGCGCGGCTTGCTTCACTCACGATCGAGATGAAGTTCGTCGATCAAGAGGATTTCGCAGCGCACGTCGCGGCCCACCTGGGTGCCACGAAGCTGGAGGTGGTTCGGGCCTGCGAGGTCGTGCTCGGTGCGTTCGCGGGGTACCTGTCGCCCGCCGAGCGCGCGCTGTTTCTCCGCGAGCTCCCGAGCTCGCTTGCCGCGCAGCTCGAGCACGCGAACACCAGCGTGGCGCTGCCGCTCGAGGAGCAGCTGGTCGCGCTCGGCCTGCCCGTCGGGCACGCCCGCGAGGTCGTCGCGAGTGTGTGCCACGTGCTCGGCGAACAGCTGTCCGACGATGTGCTCTCCCGGCTGCAGCGCGCGCTCCCCGAGTCGGTCGCGGCGTTCGCGGTGCGTCCGGTGCCCGGGTTGTCCCTGACCGCGTCGCGAGCGGCGCGGCGGCATGACACCCTCGCCGAGGGACGCCCAGGCAGCCACGCCCCGGTCAGCTCCGCGCGCGCGGAGCGCACGCAGCAGGCCTCGGTCGCCGCCGACAATCCGCACGGCGATGCCAAGCTGTCGAGCTCGCCCGGTTCGACGCAGGAGCGCGAGCACGAGACCCTCGCAGAGGGCCACCCGGCGACTCATCCGATCGCGACCTCGCGCGGCTAGTCCTGCTCGTTGCGTTGGCGACCAGGCTCGACCGCGCGCTGGATCGGTCGGTCGAGTCGCATCGACGCTCGTCGAGGTTCCTCGTAACCAGCGCGCGGCCTCGGTGCACTGCCGCGACATGATCCACGACCATCTCCTCGTGCTGGTGGTGCTCGCGGCAGCCTGCGATGGCGCATCGCAGCCGCCGCCCGCGCCGGCGGGGCCTCCGATCGCAACGATCGCTCCCGTGGTCTCCTCACGACCTCCGCCGCTGCCGACGCTCCTCGCACCCACGATCGAAGCGCAGCCCTCCGAGGAACCCGAGGGCGAGGGCGAGGACGAAACCGACGAGGACATCGTCGGACTTGCGTCGGGCGATCGCGATGGTGGCCACGTGGCCGACGACCACGACCGTTGCCCCGATGCCCCGGAGGATGTCGACGGGTTCGAGGACACCGACGGCTGTCCCGATGTCGATGTCGACGTCGACCCAGTCCTCGATGTCGAGGATCGGTGCCCGGACCCGTCGGACGGCGCCGACCTCGACGACACAGACGGTTGCCCGGGCTAGCGACCTCGACGAGCGGAACGCCACGCGTTCGCGGTCTTGCGCCGCATGTAACCTGGGCGAGGGGGCCGGGCACTGTGGGTGCAGAACCTTTGGATTTGCGTCTTGGTCGTTCCCTCGGAACGAACGAGCTCCGCGAGAGGACCGCCCATGCCACGCCTGGCTGATTCCATCCGTCTGTCTGTCGTGC
>JAGSPR010000347.1 GCA_018262455.1 Deltaproteobacteria bacterium
GATGGCCGGCACCTCCGCCGGCATCACAGCGCCCCCGGAAACCTCTGGCGATCGCGGAGCACGCGCGCGTGCTCCCGCGCCCACGCGGCGAGCTGCGACTTGTAGCTGCGCGCGCGAGGATGCGCGAGCTTGTAGTAGCCATCGCTCGGGCGCCGTGAGTCGGTGCGCCACACGATCGCGGGGAGCACGGGCAGGTCTCGCGTTCGGCAGGCCAAGGTCACCTCGCCGAGCGCGTCGTGCAGCCTCGGGCTCCGCGGGTGGATCGGGATCTTGTGGCTGACCTCGGCGGCGAGCTCGCCGTACGTGATCGAGCCGTGGCGGCCACGCACGCGGCGAACGAGCTGGCGATAGATCTCCTTGGCCAGCGGGGTCAGGGCGAGATCGTGTGATTGGTTCACGGCAGGGGCTCCTGGCGGTCATGCGACCTGGGGCAAGACATCGGCGGTGGGGTCGACGTCGCGAAACGCGGCGGCTTCGAGCAAGCAACCGGCGTCGATCTCGTCCTGGCCGAGCAGATCGGCCACCGTCCTCGCGACCTTGATCAGCCGATCGATGGATCGGGCGGTGAACGTTCGACGGCGCTCCACGAGGTCGACCAGCGTCCGCTCACCGAGCCCGTCGAGCCGGCACGTGGCGCGCAACACCGCGCTCGTCATCTCGGCGTTGCAGCGCGCGCCCCACGACCGCAAGCGGAACCGCTGGCGATCGCGCGCGGCGATCACGCGCTCGCGAATCGCGGCGGAGGACTCGCCGGGCTCGCTGGCTCGCAGCTCGCCAACCGCCACCGGTGGCACGCAGACCTGGAGGTCGATGCGATCGAGCAGCGGCCCGGACAGCCGCAGCTTGTAGCGCTCGATCGCGCCCGGGCCGCAGGTGCACTCGCGGACCTTCGAGTCGAGCCAGCCGCACGGGCATGGGTTCGCGGCCGCGACCAGCAGGAACGACGCTGGAAGCTGGAGCGTGCCGTTGACCCGCGAGATCGTCACCGCGCGCTCCTCGAGGGGCTGGCGCAGGCCCTCGATCGCGGCGCGCGAGAACTCGGGCAGCTCGTCGAGGAACAGCACGCCGTTGTGCGCGAGCGAGATCTCGCCGGGGCGTGGCGCCGAGCCGCCGCCGAGCAGGGCGGCCGACGAGATCGTGTGATGGGGCGCGCGAAATGGCCGGGCCTCGATCAGGCCCTGCGCGAGCCCGAGCGCGGAGTACACCTTGGTCGTCTCGAGGGCCTCCTCGCGGCTCATCGCCGGCAGCACGGTCGGGATTCGCCGGGCGAGCATGGTCTTGCCAGTGCCCGGAGGGCCCGCGAGCAGCAGGTTGTGGCCACCGGCCACCGCGACCTCGATCGCGGCGCGCGCGAGCGACTGGCCGCGCACCTCGGCCATGTCGACGACGAAGCCGCGGGGGGGCCACATGAAATCGCGGCGGGCCGTCGGCAACGCGTCGCGTCCCGCGAGCGCATCGATCAGCTGGGCGATGTGGCGCACGCCATACACCTCGATCCCCTCGACGACTCCGGCCTCGCCCGTGCACGCCTCGGGCACGAGCACGCCGCGCATCCCGGTGTCGCGCGCCAGCATCGCCGCGGCGAGCACACCGTGGACCGGCCGGATCGTGCCATCGAGTCCGAGCTCGCCGACCACGAGCAGGTCGTCGATCGCGGTGCCATCGTAGGTGCCGTCGGCGATCAGCACGCTCGCCGCGATCGGCAGATCGAACACGCACCCCGGCTTGCGGAGATCGGACGGGGCGAGGTTCACGATCACCCGCTTGAGCGGCATGTCGTGACCGACCGTGTTGAGCGCGCTGCGGATCCGGACGCCGCCCTCCTTGACCGACGGCGTCGCCATCCCGACGACCAGGTAGCCGGGCAGACCGCGCGCGATCTCGCACTCGACCTCGACGAGGACCGCGTCGATGCCATCGAGCGTGCAGGACTTGACGTGTGCGACCACGTCGGAGCTCCGAGCACGGCGCGCGCCAGCACGAGGTTGCTGACGAACCGGATAGTTGGCCGCGCGCGCGTCCACCGGCTGGACGGACCGTCCCGCAGCCGGCCGGACAGCGGACGGCCGCAGCCGCGCCGCAATGTTTCTTCACGTAGCGCCTGCCGGTCGCGCAACAGGGGCGCCCCAAGCTGGGTTCGTGAAAGGCCAGAAGGAGAACCCATGATCTGCATCGCTGTCGGGCTCGGCATCCTCGGTTTTGCGGCCATGCGCCGCGCGCATCGTCGTTGCGGGGGACACGGCGGCTGTGGCTGGCGTGGCCCGTGGGGTCACCACGGGCGGTGCGGCCACGGTCCTTGCGGCGATGGCCACGACGGGGACCACGGCCACCACGGCGGCGGACGTCGCCGCTGGATGCTGCACGCCGCGCTGTCGCGGATCGACGCCACCCCCGCCCAGGAGCGCTTCATCGTGGCGGAGATCGACAAGGTCCGGGAGCGGGCCCAGCACGCCAAGGGGAACCTGCGCGACGCGCGCGGCGACCTCGCGGCCGCGATGCGCGGCCCGGTGCTCGACGACGCCGCGCTCGGCGGCGTGCTCGGCCGGGTCGACGCTGCCACCGGCGAGGCGCGCGCGGCCGTGCTCGACGGGCTGCGCGCGATCCACGGCGTGCTCGACGACAAGCAGCGCGCGTCCGTCGCCGATCTGCTCGACCGGGGCGGCGGCTGGTGGCGCACCGGGCCCTACCGCTGAGCCCCCTGGCACTGAGATACTAGGCGGAACGTGCGGGTGCTCCTGATCGATGACGACGCTCGGCTCGCCGAGTTGCTCGATGGCTACCTGACTCCGCAGGGCGTGGCGCTCGTCCATGCCCGCGGCGGTCAGGCGGGCCTGACGGCGCTCGCGGCCGGCGGGTTCGATGCGGTGCTGCTCGACGTCATGATGCCAGGGATCGACGGGCTCGCGGTGCTCCGCAGGCTCCGCGATGCCGGCCACCGGATCCCGGTCATCATGCTGACGGCGCGCGGCGACGAGGCAGATCGCGTCGTCGGCCTCGAGCTCGGCGCGGACGACTACGTCGCCAAGCCGTTCTCGCCTCGCGAGCTGCTCGCGCGGATCCGTGCCGTGGTCCGGCGCGCGCAGCCCGACACCCTCGCGGAGAAGCTGACCTCGGCGGGGATCACCGTCGACACCGGATCCCGCGAGGCGTGGGTCGATGGCAGACCGGTCGAGCTGACCGGGCTCGAGATCGACCTGCTGATCGCCCTGCTGCGACGCGCCGGTCGGGTGGTCCCACGCTCGGCGCTGCTCGAGCTCGCGGGCCGGGTCGATGTCACGGTGGGCGAGCGCGCCGTCGACGTCCACATCTCGCGGCTGCGCAAGAAGCTGGGCGACGATCCGCCGACCCGGATCCGCACCGTGCGCGGCGTCGGCTATGTCCTGTCACGCGCTGCGGAGGATCCGTGACCCCACACAATGCCCCGCCAGAGCCCCCCTGCGAGTTGCGGCGCGACGTCCGACGACGCGAACGGTTCGAGCGTCACCGCAACCGCCACGCCCGCTGGCACGAGCTGCGAGCCGAGCGCGAGCTGTGGCATCGCCACCACCACCGCGCACGCTGGCTCCCATGGTGGCTGCATGCGCGGATGCGGCGCCGGATCTTCGTGTCGCTCGCGATCGCGCTGGGTGCGGGTATCGCGATCGGCGTCAAGTTCGACGATCACCCCCGGTGGTGGCAGATCGCGCTCGGCTTCGTCGTGCTGTCGGTGGTGTCGGGCGCGATCTCGTGGCGGCTCACCCGCCCGTTGATCATGGTCGTCCACGCCGCGCGCGACATCGGCGACGGCAAGCTCGACACCCGGCTCGACGTCGATCGCCACGGCGGCGAGACCCGCGTGCTCGCGGTCGCGATCAACGAGATGGCGACGAAGATCCAGCAGCAGCTCGCCGATCAGCGCCAGCTCCTCGCGGCCGTGTCGCACGAGCTCCGGACGCCGCTCGGCCACATGCGCGTCATCGTCGAGACCGCGCGCGACACCGGCGACACCAAGGTGCTCGACGGTCTCGACTCCGAGATCCTGCTGCTCGATGATCTGGTCGGCAAGCTCCTCGCATCGTCGCGGCTCGAGTTCGGCAGCCTCGACCGGCGCGTGCTCGACCTCGGCGAGCTCGTCAGCAATGCAGCCACGGCCGCCGGCGTCGCGCCCGAAGCGATCGAGGCGATCGGGGATGTCCATGCCTCGATCGATCCGACGCTGGTCCAGCGCGCGGTCGCGAACCTGCTCGACAACGCGCGCGTCCACGGTGGTGGTGCGATCGCGGTGCGAATCGCGCGGCGCGGTGAGCAAGTGATCCTCGAAGTCGATGACGCGGGGCCCGGCCTCCCCCAGGATCGCCGCGGCGATGCGTTCCGAGCGTTCGTGCCGTCGTCGGCCGGCGGGCTCGGGCTCGGGCTCGCGCTGGTGTCGCGGATCGCGGTCGCCCACGGTGGCGGCGCGTGGATCGGCGATCGGCCCGGCGGGGGCGCGCGGGTCGGCTTCGCGGTCGCGGTCAGTCCGCCCGCCGCGTGATCTGGCCCGGCGAACCGCGCGGCGATCGACGCAGCACGAGCCACAGCACGACCGCGGTCACGACCACCCCCGCGAGGTGCGCGAGCCAGGTCTCGTCGCTCGCCCACGGGCCGTGGTGCATGAAGAACCGCAGATCGGGCCACTTCAGCGAGTCGTGGACGATCACGTAGCCGATCTTGAGCCAGATCTTGGACCACACGAGGTAGAGCGCGGCGAGCACGAGCACGCGGCGGGGCGTCCACAGCTCCGCGGTGGCCGTGATCGTGATGGCGATGGCGAACGGCATCAGGTGGAGCAGGTGGCGGGCGTCGGCGCTGACCGCGGTCACCACGATCATGCCGAGCGTGAGAATCGCCGCGGGGCCCCACCGCGCGGCGACCCGGGCGATCCGGGGCCAGGCCGCGATCGCGACGAGCACGATCGGCCCGAAGTAGACGACCTGGTGGACCGTGTTCCACAGCGGGCCGCGCACGGCATTCGCCGCGTAGTAGTGGCGGAGCTCGCGCCACGTGAAGCCCGGGCCCTGCGTGGAGACCCGGTCGTTCCACAGGCCGCGGACGACGAGGATCGCCGCCGCCGCGGCGAGCGCGAGCGCGATCCGCAGCCAGCCGATCTGCCGCACATAGGGCCAGACGCTCCACGTGAGGTCCTGCCGCGCCACGACGTAGGCGGCGAGCGCGGTCGTGATCACGACGAGCCCGATCGTCAGCGGATACAGATCGTGGTGGGCGCGGTCCAGCCAGCGCTCGACGCCCGTCGGGGTTGCCAGCACGTAGAGGAACCACGCGATGATGAAGCCACCCGCGGCCACCCCGATCCCGATCGCGACGGGGCGATGCCAGCGGCCCGTGGTGACCGGCAGCGCGGTCGTGGCGCGGGGCAGGATCAGCGCCGCGAAGCTCGAGGCCACGAGTGCCGGCCAGGTGAACGCGCTGGCGAACGCGATCGCCCACTGCGCGATCGGTCGCCGCCCGAGGTAGGCCCACACCGTGCCCATGCCGAGCGCGAACGCCGTGGCGTCGGTCATCGTCGGGTAGTACAGGGCCTCGCGCGCGCTGGCGAAGCTGAGGAACGTCGCGACGAACGCCGCCCACAGCGCCGGGCGCGACCACTCGAGGATCACCGCGATCCGGACCAGGAACCCCACGCTCGCGAGCAGCGCCAGCACGTTGAGCAGCTGGAACGCGACGATCACGTGCGCGCGGCTATGCGCGGCGCTGATCGCGTCGAGCGTGTAGTACAGCACCGCCGACGGCAGGACCCGATCGCTCTGGAACGTGGTCACGCCCTTGTCGAGGATCGCCTTGGGGAAGTCGCGCGCCCACGCGGCGTACGCCTGGCCGTCCCAGCCCTCGCCCTGGTAGATCCCGATGCGCTCGCCCCACAGGATCGTGACCGCGCTACCGAGCGCGACGATCGCGAGCATGATCGCGAGGTCGGTTCTCCTGCCACGGGCCATCGGGCGCGAGGGTAGCAAGGTCGGCACGTCCTGACTTTGCCGGTGGCGAAACTCACCGCTGGTGTGTCAGGGAGGCATGCGGAACTTGCTCGTGCTTCCTGTTCTGGTCGTCCTGGCTTGCTCGGGCGACCACGCCGAACTCCCCGACGCGCCCTTGCCTGCGGATGCCAGGCCCGCGGTCGATGTCGCGGCCCCGCCCGACGTCGCGCCCGACCCGCTGGCCCCGGATCTGGCGTGCGCGGGGCAACCCCCACCGGCCGGCACGGGGACGGGCCCGATCTCGATCACCGGCAAGGTGTTCGCGATCGATCACTACGAGGTCGCTCCCGCCGTCGGTGCGATGGTCGAGCTGCGACGGCGCTCGGACGACAGCCTCGTCGGCACCGCGACGGCGGGCGCCGAAGGTGCGTTCGCGATCGCAGCACCCTCTCCGATCGCGGGGTACTTCGTCGTGACCGCGAGCGGTCACCTGCCGACCCGCGCGTTCTCCGACACGCCGCTCGCGGCGGATGAGGATGCCGCGTTGCTCGTCGTCGACGCGGCGGAGCTCGCTCGCTGGTACGGCGACGCCGGCACGTCGCTCGCCGCCGGGGCGCGGACGGTCGTCACCGTCGTCCGGGACTGCGCGCGCGAGCCGATCGATGACAGCACGGTCGTGCTCGCACCGGCACCGGCGACGCTCGTCTACTACGATGATCCTGGCAAGCGCTGGAACCCGGCGCTCGGCGCGGCCACCAACGGGATCGCGCTCGCGACCGCGACCGCGGCCTCGCTGACGATCACGCCGCGCTCGGGCGTGACCTCGCTGCCCGCGGAGCCGGTCGAGCCGCTGCCCGACGTCCTGACGCTCGTCGTGATCTCGCCGTTCGCCAGCGAGCTGTAAGGCGAGCCAGT
This sequence comes from Deltaproteobacteria bacterium, assembly GCA_018262455.1. The sequence continues at coordinate 6,864 of JAGSPR010000347.1, forward strand.
GCCCTTGGGGTACGACTAGCGATCGAAGCCCGGCGCCGGGCCGGAGGGTGGCGGCAGGTGGGGCGCATCGAGGCTGACGAACGCGGCGATCTTGAGCTCCGCCAGATCCTCGACGTGATCCTTGCCGGCCGTCTGCTTGCGCGCGCGATCGAGGTGCGTGATCACGAGATCCGAGCCGATCATCGTCAGCACGAGGACGTTGGTCTCGAACTTGAGGATGGTGAGGAACACGTCGATCCGGCTCAGGTGGAGCATGTCGACCAGGCTCCAGATCGCGATCATGATCAGGATGCCCGAGCCGACCATCACCGAGACGTACATCCGGCGGACGCGCCCGACCTGGATCACCGCCTCGTCCTCGGACAGCGGCTGGGCGAGCGCGTAGCCCGCACGCGCGAGCAGGGCCTGGCCGCCGATCACGCCGAGCACGCCGGCGATGAACCAGCCGCTGCCGGTGAACTGGTACGGGATGACGAGGATGACGTACGCGAGCAGCGCGTA
>JAGSPR010000348.1 GCA_018262455.1 Deltaproteobacteria bacterium
GGCCTGCCCCGATCAGCACGTCGCCGCTGAACATGCTTACGCGCACCGGGTCGCGCAACGCCGGCGCGCTCGGATCGTCCTCGAGCCTCACGCCGCCGACGATGTAGACGTGCGCGCCGTCGTCGAACGACCACACGCGAATCGGCTCCCGAAACCTCCTCGGCTGCGACGTGTCGGCACCGAGCGTTCGCGCCGCCGCCTCCCAGGTTGCGCCACCGATCAGCCGCGGGGTGTCCCGTACGCGCATCGGTTCCGGATCGACGAGGACCCGCCGCTGTTCGGAGCGGATCTCGAACCGGCTCGGACTCGTCCAGCGTCGCCGCTCGTGCCGTGCAACCCACATCGCGACGGCACGATCGGTCCCTGGCTCGTGCGGCGGATCGCCGATGGCGTGCACCGTCCCCTCGAACGCGACCCGACCGTTCGCCTCGGCTTGTACCGGCACCGGTGCACCGCGCAGTTGCGTCCGCTCGATCCCGGCCGCACACAGGGCGACGAACGCTGCACCGAGCACGAACGTGGCCGCGCTGGTTTCGGCGACGACGACGAAGGCCGCCGCGAATCCGGCGAACCCGGCGATCGCAGCTCCGGCGATCCGCTCCCGCAGCATGTCGTGCTCGCCGCGGATCCAGGTCACGCGCGCCAGGATCACCAGCGTCGCGCCCGCCACCGCGAGCGCATGCAGCCGCCAGGGAATCACGAGCGTCGCAGCCAGAACCACAATGGCACCTACGGCCATGGCCACGTCGCGTCTCGAGCTGCGCATCACGCCGGCCTACGCTACCTCGCTTGCCGCCGGTCCGGACCTGCTGCGGTCACGGGTTGCTGCGCGCAGGCTACTTCAAACTCGAGACAGGTGTATTAGGAAGAACGGCGTCGCGCGCGTGATGAGCGTTGCGCGCCCACCGCAGTTCACGGCAGGGCACAGAGCAGCTGCGCTCGCGCGGGTTCCAGCTGTCGCGTGCCTGGGGTCAACCTACCTGGATACCCGATCAGCCGGCGGCAGGTCGAGGCTATGCGCCGCACGTGATCGGATGTGTCTTGCCGCCTCCATCGCAGCGCGCCGGTGCAGCGCCGACACGCGCCCGGTCAATACCCAGATCGTTGCCGATCTGAACCGGCTGGAGGCGACTCCTGTGGCCACGTGGGCGATCGGGACACGCACTTCAAGGGGCTTAGGCCGGCACGGCATCTGCTACCGAGCAGGACTCAATATGGCGAACCTGAACAGCCCGATGGCGACCAAGACGATCCTGTTGATGAGCCTGCTTTCTGCCAGCTGCGTCGCCGCTGGCTCGGGCGACGGCTCGGGGGATGGCAAGCAAGACTGCGCCGGCAGCTCGTGCATTGGCAAACTCGGCCAGGAGGAACGTGCGGAGCTGAACCTGATCGCCTCCGCACTCGACATGTGCAACGCGTCGGGATGCGAACCGCAGGAGCTTCTGACCTCCAACGACTCGAACAAGGTGCTCCAGGCCGTCTATCCCCACGGCATGGTCGTCGCCAGTCAGGCGAGCGGCGAGTTCGAGATCCTGGGTGGCTACCTCGCCGCGCAGGACTGGCAGCCCCTGGCCGGTCCCGCGCTCTGGCTGCCGGTGTTCTTCAAGCTCGGACCGCTGAACGACTTCGAGGAGTTCATCGACCAGGAGATGTTCGACACCCACCTCAAGTACACGTTTCGAAACGGCGTGATCGAATTGACCCTCGTCTTCACCAGCACGGCCCAGGACGGTACGGGATGGATCGTGACCAAGTTCGATCTCAAGGGTGGCGCGAACACCGAGTCGGTGCCGGAGGAGATGTTCGACTATCTGACCGCCTTCGACGTCGGTGCATTCAAGTCTCACGCGCGCGACAACAGCGGGGTCGACCGCTGGACCTTCGAGCGCGCGCTGATCGACGTCGTCCCCGATCCCAACGCTGCCGAGAAGATCATCAAGGTTTCGACCGTGAACCCGGCGACCAACGTCACCACGGCGCTCTCGTTCGAAGAGCAAGAGCGGATCGTCCGCGACTACCGGGACACCCAGCTGCCATTCAATCTCGACGTGCCTCGGCTCGACTAGGGGCGGATTACCCGCGCATCACCGCAAGCACTCCGATCACTGCAGCAGCGCGGGTGCCATCACGGCCGTCCGGCATTGCCAGTTGAAGCTGCGCGTCTGGCCAGCCTCGCCGTGATCGCGCAGCCCGACGACCATGGCGTCGGCCGCCTCCTTCAGCGCGGGCTCGGTGTGCCCCGTGGCATTCCACGCCAGCGCGAGGAGGTACGCCGATTCGCCCCAGTGCTCGTCGAAGCCGTCGATCTCGTCGGGACTTCCGCCGACGCCCATCCAGTACAGCGGCTTTCCCGACGCGTCGCGACCATCGCGCGCGATCAGCCGACCGAGCCGAGCCAGCGCCGCACGCACGTCGACGGCCCGCGTCCCGCCGACCCGACGCGCATGTGCATCGAGGCCATCAGCGAGGATCGCACTCATCCACGGGCTGCAACCGTTGCTGCCCCAGTCTTCCCCGTGCGCGGTCGCGGTATGCGCGAAGCATCGTGCTTCGGGATCGGTCTGGCCGAACCGATCCGCCTGCTGCGCGGCAAGGAACGCGGTGACGGCGGTATCGGCGCGCGCGGAGATCACCGCGCTCTGATCGTCGGTGACCAGCGCAGCCCACTCGTGCGCGAGCAGCGCGAAGCCCGCGTGGCGTTCGGTCCAGAACCGGTCGGCGCCGTCGTACTGGGGATTCCACATCGTCACGACCTTCGCCGAGACCGCTTCCGCCGCTTCGCGAAACCGATCGTCGCCGGTCAGGAGGTAGTGCAGCGCCACGCCTTGGCTGTAGTGGTACTTGAGGTCCGACGAACCATCCTGCGGGACGGGAAGCCCGGTCGTCGTGCCGTTTGCGATGGTCATGCCCGCGCGATAGATCGAGGCCTCGCGGTAGGCCGAGCGCAACGGCGACAGCTCGCCGGTGATCGCGTAGCCGCGGTACATCGAGGTCACGCGATCGAACAGCCAGACATCGCGGGTGCTGCTCGCGTTCGAGAGGAACGTATCGGTATCCCAGCGATCGTAGTCGCACACCCCGCCCCACGCATCGAGCGCGGTCCCTGCGATCATCGCCCGCGGGATCACGGGCCCGGCGACCATGCTCGCGGCAAGCACGCCGGCCGGGAACACCGCCCAGATCCGCGGCTCGACGTTGTTGCCCGTTCCCGTCAAGGTGGTCTCGACCGGCACGAGTGAGATCCCGGTCGCCCCCGGACTGCCGAGCTCGATCGTGATCGTCTGCGGCTGCGAGCCTGCCTCGATGTCGAGCTGGACCTGCACGCTGCGAAGGCTGCCATCGGCGTAGCGTGCGAGGCCACGCCGGGCGGCGGGCAGCTCGACGTCACCGGAGAGAATCCGGATCGCGGCCTCGTCCGACAGTCGCCCGGCCGACAGCGGGATCGCGAAGTTCACGCGTTGCGGTCCGGTCGCGCCGTTGCTGACGAGGCTGATGTCGAACTGTTCGGGCGTCGACGGCACTTGCGCGTCCGTTCCGTTGTCGTTCGAGCCACTGCCACCATCAGGACCGTCGCTATCCGTATTGCCTTTGGAGGTGCCACAGCCGCCGGCGACGATCATCCCCATGATCGTTGCACCAGCGACCGCGGCGCGAAGCGCGCGTTGGCCGTTCATGATTCCAATGCTACGCGGCCTTCGCGTCCGGATTCCCGTCGACGATCCAGGATTCCACACGTAACCAACGCGCCTACACGAAAGGCTTGTAGGCGCGTCGATCAACGATCGCGATCAAAACAGTGAGCTAGCTTGCGACGTTCGCGAGCGTCGATTCACCAGAGCGCGCTGCGGCACCTCGCCGCCAGAACTCGGTTCAGTACATCAGCAACAACGTGAAGCTCACCGCCAGCAACATGGCGCCGGTGGTCGCCGCGAGGAAGATCAGCTGCAGAATGCCGCGCAGCTTCACCAGGCCCTGCATCAGGTGCTCGATGTCGTTGCCCTCGGTGTGAATCACGGCCGCGAAGGCGGAGGTGGCGCGCACCAGCAGCACGGCCACCACGACGCCGATCAGCGCGAGCAAGCACCAGACCGAGAGGTCGAGGTACCCGATCGCTTCCGACGGGTTGCCAGTCCCGAGCGACAGGCCGTAGTGCTCGACGATCTGGTAGGCGAGAAGGATGAGGCTCGCGATCGCGACGACCGCCCCGGAGCGCTTCATGCCACCCACCAGACCTCTGAACGTCTCGTTCTCTTGGGCGGTGAACTCGTATCCTGCTGTTCCGGTCATGAACTCTCCGTCGGCAGACTCTAGCCTCATCGTCCACGGGCGTCTCAGTTTCGGGACCACAAGGCGCCGATCTTCCGGATCGACCGTCCTCCGCATGGCGAGGACCGCGGCGTGCGCGAACCGGAGACCATCACTGCGGTGGAGATCCGGACATCGTGCCGGCTGGCCGCTTCGCCCATCACCGCGTTTCGCGCTCGTAGTAACGAACGAGAATCTGATTGTCGAGCTGATTGACCTCGACCGGCACGCGTTCCATGTCGGCAGGAATCTGGAACATCGCGGCGAGCGCGGCGTCGTTCAAGTAGCGCAGCGCGACGGCTGGGGCGCGCTGCGGCGGCTCGAACGCGACGCGACGCGCGAGCACGAATCCCCACACGCCGAAGGACGGCACCGCCACGTGATACGGATGCGCGTGGAAGCCTGCGGCGCGCATCGTCTCGACGATGCACCAGAACGAACGTCGCGCGATCAGTGGCGACGTTGACTGCACGGCAACCGCGCCGCCCGGCGATACGTGCGCGAGCAGCCGGCGATAGAACATTCGCGTGTACAGCTTGCCGAGCATGAACGTGCTCGGATCGGGGAAATCGACGAGGATCACGTCCCACGTGCCCTCGTGCTCGTCGAGCCACACCATCGCGTCGGCGTTGGCGATCGTGACGCGGCGATCCTCCAGCGAATGGCGGTTGAGCACGCCGAGCGAGGGGAGCGTGCTTGCGAGCTTGGTCATCGCGGGATCGAGCTCGACCAACGTGACCGCCTCGACGCTCGGGTGTGCGAGCACTTCGCGTAGCGCGAGGCCGTCGCCGCCGCCCAGGATCAGCACGCGGCGAGGTGGCGCGTCGGCGCCGATCATCGCCGGATGCACGAGCGCCTCGTGGTAGCGATACTCGTCGGCTGACGAGAACTGCAGCGTGGCGTTCAAGAACAGCTGGAACCCGTTGCGTCCCTGCGTGACGGCGATCCGCTGGTAGGGCGTGGTTTGCGTGAACACGACCGGGTCGGCATACAGCTCATCCTCGGCCCACGTGGTGAAGCGATCGGCAAATCCGAATGCGACCGCGAGACCGAGCAGCACCGCGATCGCGCGGACCCGCAGGCCGAGCCTCGCGCGACCGAGTCGTTCGCCGAGCACCCACGTGCCCCACAACGCGATCGATGCGTTGGCGATTCCGATCACGAGCGACGAGCGCACGAGCCCGAGCTCGGGCACGAACAACAGAGGGAACATCAACGCGGCCACCAGCGCGCCGATGTAGTCAAACGCGAGCACGCGCGACACCAGATCCTTGAACGGGAGCTGGCCCTCGAGCAGCCGCATCAGCAACGGCAGCTCGAGCCCGACGAGGACCCCGATCGCGAACACGAATGCGAGCAGCAAGATCTGGAAGTGGGCGACCGATCCGAACGCGATGAACAGGATGGGCGCCGATGCGCCGCCGACCACCGCGACGACGAGCTCGATCTCGAGAAACCGGCGCGCGAGCTCGGTCTCCAGCCGGCGGGACAGCCACGCGCCGACGCCCATCGCCGACAGGTACAAGCCGATCACCAACGAGAACTGCGTGACCGAATCGCCGAGCAGATAGCTGCCAAGCGTGCCGGCGATCAGCTCGTACACCAGGCCGCAGATCGCGACGACGAAGACGTTGAGGTACAACGCGCGCGCGCGGAGCGGCGCTGCTGACGATTCAGGTTCGGTGGCCATCGCCGGATACGATGAACGCGCGATGATCGCGTGCGATGGGCTCGAGGATCCCCGACCTCACGTCGACCCACCTCGCACGTGCTGGGTGATCACGACCTCGCGCGCGCCGAGCAGCTCCACGACAAGCTCGCGCCACGGCGCAGGCGTGCGCGGCTTGCAGCAGTAAGCGTTGAGCGTGACCGTGCCGGTCTCCGGGAACGTGTGGATCGTGAGGTGCGACTCGGCGAGCAGGTACATGGCCGTGACTCCGCCAGCGCCCGGGAACGCGTGGACGAGGGTCGAAACGACATGTAGATCCATCGCGGCGACGACACGGTCGAGCAGCGCGAGCACGCTCGCGCGATCACGCAAGCTCGCTTGCGGGCAGCCATGGCCATCCACCAGCCACTCAGTGCCGCCTTGCATGCTGCCCGACCATACGGGGAACCCGGCGCAGGCTCAAGTGGGCTCGATCGACGGTCGAAGGTTGGCCCGCTGCGCTTCGTGGCCCGCTGCGCTTCGTGGCCCGCTGCGCTGCACCGTCTCGACCCGGGTCGTTGTCTTACTTGTCCGCCGGTCGTGTCGAGCTGGATGTCGGTGACAGTCGGTGCCAGTCGTTTCCACATTGTCTCCACACGGCGGACTGCGGCATTCACCAGATCGTTCCGCCAACGGGTGACCGGGCGTGGTCCGATCGATGGCCGGGGAATTGCTCGGTGGTCTGCCCATGAAGCTCGCAGTCGCCTGCCTTCTCGTCGGTTGTGTCACCACCTCGGAGCCGGCCTCCCCGACGGACCCGACGGACCCGACGGACCCGACGGACCCGACCGTCGCGGCAGGAACCTACATGGTGCGCACGCAGGTCGACTTGTCCGTTGGAGCGGTGCTGCCGGAGACGGCCTACGACCTGGTCGTGACCCTGCGGAGCTTCTCGACCGCTCCAGCGCACACGTTGTTCGACCTCGCGGAGGAGGCGGGCGTCCCGGCGGTCGGCGCGATCCGCGATGCCTTGCCGGCCGTGCTCGAGAGCAAGCTCGAGGACTGGATCGACGCAGAGATCGCGCAGCTCGAGGTCGGCGGTATCCCGGTGACGCAGCTTGCGGCCAACATCGCGGCGAGTGCCGAGATCAGCCTGACCACCTTCGCGATCGACAGCGAGCTCTCGGTCGACGGCGCAACCGCCACGCATACGCTGAAGACGCTCGACCTCACCCCGGCAGGTCTCGATGCGACGTTTCAGCTCGACGCGCTTCCGACGAACGTGGTGTCCGCGAGTGCGACCTGCGGCTCGAGCAGCGGCACCGTCACACTCGGTGACCATACGTACGCGATCGCCTACGGTGCATATGTCTGGCAGGCGCTCGACGCCCGCATGGTCGCCGAGCAC
>JAGSPR010000349.1 GCA_018262455.1 Deltaproteobacteria bacterium
AGGCGCTCGGCGTCACCTCGCTGTCCGGCACGGTGCGCGGTCCGAACGGCCCCCCGGCGCTGTTCACGATCGAACTCGATGGACCGACCCACGCCGAGCGCAGCTTCACCGACGGCACGTTCTCACTCGGTCGCGTCGATCCGGGCAACTACGTCGTCAAGGTCAGCTCGAGCGACGGCAACGGAGAGGCGAAGCTGACCGTCCAGTCGAATACCCCGGCGACCGTGGACATCACGCTGGTGCCCAATGCGGTCGTGGTCGGCACGATCGTCGACTCGGCGGGCAAGCCGGTCGCCGGCATCCCGCTGACGGTGATCGACGATCACGGCGATGGCCGCATGGAGATCTCGCTGGAGGGCCCGCCGCCGACCACCGGCGCGGACGGCAAGTTCCGTATCGAGCACAAGGCCGGCCTCGGAATCCTCGTCGTGATGACCTCGCCGCGGCCGGTGACCAAGCGGGGGCTCGCGCTCGAGGCCGGCAAGACCCTCGACGTCGGTGCGGTGACCGTGGCGAGCGGGAAGCCCGGTTAGTTGCAGTCAGGCCCGAACAGCGCTGAACACGCGGCGGGCGGGGGAGAGTCGCTGCACAGCTGGGCGTCGGTCTGCGCCGCGAGCGCCTCGAAGCAATCCTCGGCCTGGCCGACGGTGGCGGTGCAGTTGGGGTTGGAGGTCCCGAAGACGGCGAGGTCGGTCTCGCACTCGGTGGTCGAGTCGCCGCCGATGGTCACGATGTTGCCGCCGCCGCAGTCGACCATGCGCGCGGGTCCCGCCACATCGGCGAGATAGGCGCACACCCGCGTCACGTCCGCGGACTGCAGGTTGATGAGTTGCTTGTCGGTGGCGACGCCCGAACCGCCACCACCACTGCCACCACCGCCGCACGCGGCTGCCAGTCCGGCGCAAAGACCCGTGCACAGAGCTGCCGAGATCATCCAGCGCTTGGTCATGGCCGGACTTATACACCAGCCCCGCCACCGGCTGGGATGGCAGGATGTGGCACGCGGATCAGGTCGTCGGCGCGGGTTTGGCCGCGATCCCGGACGGTTGCGCGGGATCGAACTCGGCCTTGGACACCGGGAGTCCACGCAGCACGAGGGTCAGCACCGTTCCAGGTCCGCTGGCGAGGTACGTCTTCGGCAGGAACAGGAAGTAGTTCTTCACCTCGTCCTCCGGAGGGGGCGCTCCGTGGGCCTGGGTTGCCGGGTTGCCGGTGCACATGCGGATCCGTTCGCCGGGCTTGAGCACGAAGCCGGGATCGATGATCCCGAGCAACGACTTCTTCGCCGAGCCTCGGCGACCCACGGTCATGCCGCAACCACGGGTGCTGAACGGGGCCTTGCCGTCATTCTGCAGGACCACCCACTCGGAGTTGAGGGTCTCGGCATTCTCGGAAGCTTTGATCTCGACGAAGCGAATCGCCATAAGGGCGCGCAGCATACAACCTTTTCGCCACCGTGAAGCGACGGCGGTGCGGCGTTGCAATCGGCCGCGAAGCATCGATAATCGCCGCGATGGGCAAAGAGGTGATCCGCGTGGTGGCCGCTGTCATCGAGCATGACGGTCGCTACTTGATCACCCAGCGCAACGCGAACGCCGTGCTGCCCCTGCTGTGGGAGTTCCCCGGCGGCCGGGTCGAGGACGAGAGCGAGACCTCGGCGCTGCTTCGCGAGGTCCGGGGCCGGATCGGGGTCGAGGTCATCGTCGGCCCCAAGCTCGGCGAGCACCTCCACGACTACACCACCTACCAGGTCCACCTCACGATGTACTCGTGCCAGCTGCCCGCGGAGGCCCGGCCCTATCCGGCCACGGTCGCCGATCTGCGGTGGGTCACCTCGCGCGAATTCCTCGACTACGACTTCCCTCCGGCCGACGAGAAGACGATGTCCAAGCTGCTCGGCCTCGTTCGCAACTAGATGCACCTGCGGAGTCTGGGGCTTTCGACCGACCTCGGCCTCCTGGCCACCCGAGGCAAGATCTTCGATCGCGGCGACTACCTGGTCGCGATCACCGCCGACGACCCGGGCTACTACCACGGCAACCTGCTCGTGCTGCGCGCCGCGCCGCAGGTCGGGAAGGTCGCGTACTGGATGCGGCGGTTCTCCGAGGAGCTCGGGACCGATCCGAGGATCCGGCATATGACCCTGCGATGGGACGGGACCACCGGCGACGTCGGCGCGCGTGCCGAGCTCGAGGCCGCCGGCTTCCGGATCGAGGTCGCCCAGGTGATGACCGCGCGCGAGCTCGTCGCACCAGCGAGCCAGGTCGAGATCCGGCCGCTCGCCCCCGACGAGATGCCCGCGATCGCCCGGCTCGGGTTCGCGCTCGGGGATCGTCACGACGAGAGCTACCGGCTGTTCCTCCAGCGCCGCGCGGCGTGGAAGCGCCAGCTCGTCGAGAGCGGCGAGGCCCGCTTCTGGGGCGCATTCGACGACGGCACGCTCGTCGGCAGCCTCGGGCTCGTCCCGCTCGGGCTGGTCGCACGCTACCAGGATGTCCAGATCGCCACGAGCCATCGCCGGCGCGGCATCGCCAGCGCGCTGCTGGCAACCGCGGCACGCGCGGTCAAGTGCGAGCAGCTCGTGATCGTGGCCGTGCCCGGGAGCGAAGCCGCGCGGGTCTACGAGCGCGTCGGCTTCCAGATCGTCGAGACCACCGCGTCGGCGTGCCGCTACCCGCGCTCGCGGTAGGACTCAGCGGATGATCCGGGCGATCACCATGGTGATCGCGAGGGCCACCCCGATCGCGCCCAGGAACAACAGGACAAGCATCCAGGGAGGCATCGGCCTGGCGGGGCGCGCGGCCGCCGCCGCCCAGTCGACCTGCGCGGGGTAGTGGTGCCCCACCGGGGAGGCGAGCTCGGCGGCGCGCTGCGGATCGAGCGTCGGCGCGTTCTTGTAGGACCCCGTCGTCGGGAACACCGTCGCGCCGGTCGCGATCTGTTCGCTGAGCTGGGCGTTCATCACCGGGTACCCGGTCGGCACCTGCGAGAGCGAAGGCCGCATGGACGACTCCTCCGGCGGCGCCAACCTCGGCTGCGGGTTCGCGCTCGGGCGCGGTGCGGCATGGAACGCCTGGGGGTGCGTGGTCGTGCGCGCCAGCGCATCGCCGAGGCGCGGCTCGATGGGCCGCATGCCCAGCTCGGTCCTCGCGAGCTCGGGCAGAGAGCGCACGGCATTCGCGTGGTCGGACGCGTCAGCCTCCCCGACCATCGTCGCCAGCGTCGCGGGATCCGGGAACTTGTTCGCGATCTTCCGGGCCGGCTGGCTGGCGACGGCGTTGTCGAGCTCGTTCAGGCGTTCGAGCGGGTTCGTCTCGATCCGCGTCCGGTCCGCAGGCATGTCCTCGGCGTCCTCGGCCTTGCCATCGCCCAGACCCTCGAGCGCGACGGACAGCGTGCTGGCGCTCGACCTGCTGGCGTCGTCCTGGCTCGGGTCGACCGTCTGGTGGCGCTTGGACTCCTCGCGGCGCGCCTCCTCTTCGGCATCCCACGCAGCGCCGAGATCGACCGAGGCGTCGCGGCCCGAGATCAGCTCGCGCATCCGCTGGCCGTGCTCCTCGATCTCCTCGTCGAACGTCGCGTCGAAGAACCGCGCGACGTCGCCCGGGCCCGAGCCCTTGCCGCGGTGGTGGAGGTAGCCGAGCAGCGCATCGCCGAAGGCCTCGGCCGTCTGGTAACGGTGTTCCCTGTCCTTGCAGATCGCACGCATGATGATCGGATCGAGCGCGGGATCGACCTCGATGTTGGACCTGGATGGCGGGTCGACGTTGCACTCGATCACCGCCTGGTAGGTCTCGTACGGCGATGGCTTCTTGAACAGGCGGCGCCCGGTCAGCAGCTCGTGGCCGATCACGCCGAGCGCGAACACATCGGTCCGGCGATCGACGTTGTTCGCCACGCATTGCTCGGGTGACATGTACGCGAACTTGCCCTTGATCGTGCCGGACCGCGTCCGGGTCTCGCGGAACTCGGCCTTCGCGATCCCGAAATCGACGACCTTGACCACACCTTCGAAGCTCACCACGAGGTTCTGCGGCGAGATGTCCCGGTGCACGATGTTCAGCGCCTTGCCGTTCATCGCCTTCTCGTGGGCGTAGTGCAGCCCCGCGCACGCCTGCGCGAGGATGTTGAGCGCGAGCGGGATCGGCATCCGACCATCGGGGCACCGCTCGCCGACCCGCCGTACCACCATCGCCAGGGACAGCCCGGCGAGGAACTCCATGACCATGAAGTAGCGGTTGTTCTGCTCCCCGAGCTCCATCGTCTGGACGATGTTCGAGTGATCGAGGTGCGCGGCGAGGCGCGCCTCGTCGAGGAACATCTTGACGAACTCCGGGTCATCCGCGAGGTGATCGTGGAGGCACTTGACCACCACGTACTTCTCGAATCCTGCGGCTCCGTCGATCCGGGCGAGGTAGATCTCGGCAGTCCCGCCCAGAGCGAGCAGCGCCAAGATCTCGAATTTGCCGAGCCGCTTGCCGAGCAGCGACCCGGCCCCCGCCGGAATACCGGACATCGTCGGCCATCATACCCCGAAGCCGGAGAGGGCCGCCTGTTTGGGGCTTAGTCCAGGAACTTCGGCTTGTTGGCCGCTACAGCTCCATGATCTCTTTTTCTTTGGTCTTCGCGATGTCGTCGACGCTCGCGATGTACCGATCGGTCAGATCCTGGACCCGCTTCTCGCCGTCCTTGCGCTGGTCCTCGGTGATCTGCTTGTCCTTCTCGGCATCCTTGATCATGTCCATCGCATCCCGGCGGGCCGCGCGCACGGCCACGCGTGCCTCCTCGGTCTGCTTGCCGACCGTCTTCGCGAGGTCACGCCGGCGCTCCTGGGTGAGCGGCGGGATCGGCAACCGGACCTGCTCGGCGTCCGCGACCGGGTTGATCCCGAGATCGCTCGCGCGGATCGCCTTGTCGATCACGGCGATCATGTTCTTCTCCCACGGCTTCACGGTGATCAGCCGGGCGTCGACCACCTGGACGGTCGCCACCTGGTTCACCGGGGTCGGCGTGCCGTAGTAGTCGACCTTGATGCCGTCGAGCATCGCCGCGTTCGCGCGCCCCGTCCGGATCTTCTGGAGGTCGCGCTTGAACGATTCCACGGCCTTCTTCATGCCGTCTTCGGCGTCGGTGGTGATGTCGTTGATCATGATCCCCTCGTAGACCTGGTGATAGTCAGCGCCGCCGCTGCAGCTCAGCTGGCGAAGCGCGTCTCCTGGTTGTTCTTGACGATGGTGCCGATCGGCTCGCCGCAGACGACGCGCTGGATGTTGCCACGCGTCGCGAGCTCGAACACCACGATCCCCATCTCGTTGTCGCGACACAGCGCGAACGCGGTGCCGTCCATGACCTTGAGATCGCGCTGCAGCGCGTCGTTGAACGTGACCGTCGCGTAGCGCTTCGCATCCGGATGCTTCTTCGGATCCTTGTCGTAGACGCCGTCGACGTTCTTGGCCATCAGCAGGATCTCGGCCCCGACCTCGATGGCGCGCAACGCGGCCGCGGTGTCGGTGGTGAAGAACGGGTTCCCGGTTCCGGCTCCGAAGATCACGACCCGTCCCTTCTCGAGGTGACGGATGGCACGCCGCCGGATGTACGGCTCGGCGAGCTGTGACATCGGGATCGCCGACTGCACGCGCGTCACGACCCCGCAGCGCTCGATCGCCGACTGCAGCGAGACCGCGTTCATCACGGTCGCCAGCATGCCGACGTAGTCCGCGCTCGCGCGATCCATGCCGCGCGCCGACTCCGAGACCCCGCGGAAGATGTTGCCGCCACCGACGACGACGGCCACCTCGACCCCGAGCTTCGCGGCGTCGGCGATGTCGCTCGCGACGTGGTTGATCACCTCGGGGTTGATGCCGTAGCCCGAGTTGCCCATCAGTGCCTCGCCCGAGATCTTCAGCATCACGCGCTTGTAGGCGGGCTTCTGCATTGCGCAGCGACCTTAGCGCCATGCGTGTGCGAAGGGAACCGACCGAGGGTGGTCTATCAGTCCGGACGGCAGTCCGGACGGCGGTCCCGGGCGGTCCGGGCCGCTCGGCTGGCGTATGCTGGGCCATGAGCTGCGCACACCTCGCGGCGATCGCGGCGGGATGCGATCACGCCTTCACGGTCGACGCCTCGCGCGTGACCTTCGGGCGCGGGGCGCTCGCGGAGGTCGGCGATCGTGCGCGCGCCGCGGGGATCCGGCGCGCCGCGGTGTTCACCGACCGGACGGTTCGCCAGTTGCCGTGGTTCGCCGAGCTCGCGGGCTCGCTGGCGACGGCGGGGATCGAGGTCGCGGTGTTCGACGCGGTCTCGATCGAGCCGACCGACGCCTCGTTCGAGGAGGCCGCGCGGTTTGCCGTCGAGGCGCGGGTCGACGGCTATGTCTCGCTGGGCGGCGGCTCGGTGATCGACACGTGCAAGGCAGCGAACCTCTACGCCACGTACCCGGCGCCGCTGCGAACCTACGTCAACGCGCCGGTCGGGGACGCGCGCCCGATCCCCGGCCCGCTCGCGCCCCACCTCGCCTGCCCGACCACGTCGGGGACCGGCAGCGAGGTGACGGGCATCGCGATCTTCGACTGGCTCGCGCTCCACGCCAAGACCGGGATCGCGTCACCGCGGCTGCGCCCCACCGAGGCGATCGTCGATCCCCGGTGCGCCGCCACGATGCCGGCCCAGGTGGTCGCGGCGACCGGCATGGACGTGCTGTGTCACGCGCTCGAGTCGTACACCGCGCGCCCATACACGCGGCGGGCCGCACCCGCGACCCCGAGCGCCCGGCCGATGAGCCAGGGCGCGAACCCGTGGAGCGACCTCGGCTGTCGCGAGGCCTTGCGCCTGCTCGGCCGCTACCTCGTGCGCGCGGTGGGCGACGCTTCCGACGACGAGGCCCGCGAGCAGACGATGTGGGCGGCCACGCTCGCCGGGATCGCGTTCGGCAACGCCGGGGTCCACGCGCCGCACGCGATGGCCTATGCGGTCGCCGGGAGGGTGCGCGGGTTTCGCGCCCAGGGCTATCCGGACGCACCGCTCGTGCCGCACGGCATGGCGGTCGCGGTCAACGCACCGGCGGTGGTGCGCCACACCGGCGCGCTGTCCCCCGAGCGACACCTCGAGGCGGCCGCGCTGCTCGGGATCGAGACCCGCGGCGCCGCACCTGGCGATGCCGGCGAGCTGCTCGCGACCGAGCTGGTCCGGCTGATGCGCGCGATCGGGATCCCCAACGGGCTCGAGGGGGTTGGCTATGTCAGCGCCGATGTCGCGGGCCTGGTCGAGGGCACGATCCCGCAGCACCGCCTGCTCGCGAACGCGCCCTGCGACATGACACCCGCCCTGCTGACCTCCCTGTTCGAGCGC
>JAGSPR010000721.1 GCA_018262455.1 Deltaproteobacteria bacterium
CGCGAGCAGCGCGCGGATCATCAGCGGGTGGCGGACGAGCGCGCCGAAGCTCGGGCGCGGGGCGAGCTCGACGTCCGGGGGGAGGTCGAGCTTGGCTGAAACCTTCGGGCGCCCCGTGATCAGGATCCACAGCGGGATCCACGAAAGGCCGATCAGCGCGGTGCCGAGGAACGCGATCCGCCAGCCGCCGAGCCCGTACAGCCAGCTCGCGAGCGGCGGCACGAGCATCCCGCCGATCGACGAGCCGGTGAACATCAGGCCGAACCCGCGCGGGTGATCGCCGACAGGCAGCACGCGCTGGACGGTCTGGATCGCCCCGGGGAAGCTCGGCCCCTCCGCCACGCCGAGCGCGATCCGCATCGCGAGCAAGACGCCGAACCCGGGCACGACCGCGTGCAGCGCGGCCACCGTCGACCACACGAGCACCGACGCGACCAGCCCGCGGCGCGCCCCGATGCGATCGATCCACTGGCCGGCCAGCGGGGTCGCGAACAGGTACGCGAGCGAGAACGCGGAGGTCAGCCAGCCATAGCCTGCCTCGGAGATGTCGAGTGCCTTGGTCACCGTCGGCGCGAGCACCGCCAGCGTCGTGCGATCGATGTAGCTGACGGTCATCGTCAGCATCGCGACGATCGCGACCGCCCACGCACCGCGTCGAGTCAGGCCCGTCACTGGTCGACGCTCGCCCCGATGGCCGCGACGAGCCCATCGAGCGCGCGCACGAGCTCGGCGCGGTGTGGAGCGCGCATCGCGCGGATCGCGGCGATGATCTGCGCCTGGGGCGCCCGAGGTGCCCGCCGCACCATGCGATGGCCGGCCGGCGTGACGCGCAGCTCGGCGCGCCGACGATCGGTAGGCGACGCTCTGCGGCTCACGAGGCCACGCTCGACGAGCCGCGCCACCACGGTCGAGACCGAGCTTTGATCGGTCAGCGTGCGAGCCGCCAGCTCCGCGAGCGACAGCCCCGAGGTCTCGACCAGCGTGTGCAGCACGAACAGCTGCGCGGCCGAGAGTCGGCACGCCACCTCGACCTCGCGATCGGCGAGCCGCAGGTACCGCACGATCCTGCGCAGTGCGATCAGCACGGCGGTCGGCTCGGCATCGCTCGTCGATGACATCGAGTGTCCAACGTCGTTACTTGATCGTCGCGAGCTGCGCCTCGAGCGTGCGGGCCAGCTGATCGACGTGAGCCGGCAGGCGATGCCCCGAAGCGGTCGGCTCGAACGCATGCAGCGGCATCGCGGTGGGCGTCAGCGAGTGCAAGAACGCGATCTCGCCGAGCACCAAGCTCGCCAGATCGTAGACGTCGCCCGGGAGCACGTCGGCCGGGGTCTTGCCTGCCGCGAGGGTCGGCTCGCCCTGCTTGGCGATCAGCCCGGCGACCGCCGCGTGGCACGCGAGCAGCCGATCGTAACAATGCTGAGGCTTGCGGCGGCGCTCGAACGGAGCGAGCTCCGCGGTCGCGCCGAGCCGAACCGCGTACGTCGACGCCAGCGCGACCGTGCGATAGACATCCGACGGAGTGAACGGGCGCTCGAGCAAGCGCGACAGCTCGCGGTTGACGCGGAGCAACGTCATCAACACGTCGCACGGCTGGCGCTTCGCATCGATCGCAGGCAGGGGAGCGGTCTCGGCGATCTGCAGCCGGCCCTTGATGCCGTCGATCTGCCGGAGCACCGCGTCGATGACCTGGATGACGTGACCCGGGCGGACCTCGCGGAGGATGGGGACGGCCGGCGGGAAGCGCACCGGCTGCGCGCCGACCTCGCTCGCGAGCCGGTCGGCCTTGTTCCACGTTGCCAGCGCCGCGAAGTACACGTCGCGTGGCCGGGCCTCGGTCACCTCGGGGAGGGGACGCGCATCCTCGGCGCGCCCCATCTCATCTCGGATCGACGCGACCTCGGTGAGCAAGCGTTGTGCATGCGCGTAGCAGTCGGCAGGGCGAACGTCCTCGAGCTTCATGGCTCCTCCGGGCTGGAGCCTAGGCCTGGCCGGCGTGCCGAGCCATCGGAACCGAGGTAATTCGATCCGTGATACTTGGGAGCCCATGGATGCGGCGATCGAGCCGAAGGAGCTCGGAGACCCTTGAACGAGCGCGAGCGCGTCCTCCCGCTGCTCAAGCGTCACGGCTGGAACTCGACCTCGTTCCAGATGCTCGAGCCGGGGTTCCACTACTGGTGGGACGGCGACGACGCGTGCGTTGGCTACGTCGACACGGGGCGTGCCTGGGTCGTGGCCGGCCCGCCGATCGCGCCGACCGAGCGCCTCGGCGAGGTCGCGGCGCGGTTCGTCGCGGCTGCTGATGCGGCGGGCCGCCGGGTCTGCTGCTTCGGCACGGAGTCGCGGTTCCACGACGCCGCCTCCTGGCCGTCGTTCCGCATCGGCGATCAGCCGATCTGGGCGCCTGGCGACTGGGCTGCCGTGGTCCGGAGCAGCCGCAGCTTTCGCGAGCAGCTACGTCGCGCCCGCGCGAAGGGGGTGACCGTCCGAGCGCTTACCGCCACCGAGATCGCGTGCGAGCACCCGACGCGCGTCCAGCTGGATGTGCTGATCGAGCGCTGGCTCGCGTCGCGGCCGATCGCGCCGATGGGATTCCTTGTCCAGATCGATCCGTTCACGTTCCCCGACGAGCGCCGCTACTTCGTCGCCGAGCAAGCAGGGCGCGTGGTC
>JAGSPR010000722.1 GCA_018262455.1 Deltaproteobacteria bacterium
CGAGCGACCCACGAGCACGTCGTCCCGGTGATCCTCGCTGCCGGTGCGGCCCCGGAGGCCGCCGTGACGTTCCCGATCAGCGGATTCTGGTGGGGTGGCGCGATGACCCGTCGCTCGGCGCAATTCGCGTAGCGCAAACGCGGTATCTCTCGGAGATGCTGGCGCGCATCCTCGAGCCCGATGGGTCCGTCACGGTGTCGACCGAGGGGCCCGCGATCCTCGCGGCGATCAAGTCCAAGAAGACCGTGTGGTGCGAGCTCGAGCGCAAGACCGACGAGGCCGACGCGCTGCTCACGGGCCTCGAGATCCACGCCCTGACGATCGAGGACATCTGGGGGCCGTCCCTCCAGCCCAAGCTCGACGACTTTCCGCACTACCTCTACATCATCGTCCACGGCATCGGCTCGGCCAAGAAGACCAAGCTCGCGCTCCTCGAGGTCGACCTCCTGATCGGCCCGAACTGGGTCGTGTCCCACGACCGGCATGGCCTCGTGGCCGACGACATCGGCACCGAGCTCGATCACTCGCCACGCCTGCTGGCGAGGGGCCCGGCCTGGCTCGCGCACGGGATCCTCGATCGCGTGGTCGATCGCTACCTCCCGATCATCGATCAGCTCGACAGCGAGATCGACCAGCTCGAGAACGACGTGATCGAGAAGGCGGGCACGGCGCATGGCAAGGCCGTGCTGACGCGGATCCTCGAGTTCAAGCGGCTGCTCCAGGGCCTGCGCCGGATGAGCATCCACCAGCGCGAGATCTTGCTCCGGCTCGCGCGCGGCGAGTTCGACGAGATTCCCCCCGAGGCCCTGCCGTTCTTCCGCGATGTCTACGATCACTTCCTGCGGATCCAGGACATCGCCGAGGGCTACCGCGACCTCGTGACCTCGTGCCTCGATGCCTACCTCTCGGTCCAGTCCAACCGGATGAACGAGGTGATGAAGACGCTGACGCTGATGTCGACGGTGATGCTGCCGCTGACGTTCATCGCCGGCGTCTACGGCATGAACTTCGACCACATGCCCGAGCTCCACACGTCGTGGGGCTACGTGTTCGCGCTCGCGCTCATGGCCGGGGTCGGCGCCGGCATCCTGCTGTGGTTCCGCCACAAGGGCTGGATCGGACATGGGGAGGCCAGTGGGGCGAAGCCGCGGCGCAAGCCGCCGAGCAAGCGCGCCGAGTAGTTCGCCACAGAGGTCTTGATCGGTTCAACCTCCGCCGACCTGCACTTGCACTTGCACTTCTCACTGATGACGTGCACCTGCACTTGCGAGTTAACACCTGCACCGCGCACCTGCCCACGAGGCTCAGGTGCAAGTGCAGGTCTTAACTCGCAAGTGCAAGTGGAAGTCGCCGGTGCAACTGCAGGTGCAGGTCGCTGCGTGAACCGGTCAGATCCTCTGCGGCGAAGTGCTAGTTCGTGCCGAGCGCATCGCGCACGAGCGCTTCGAGCTGGGCGAGTGCCTCGAGCAGACCGTCGAGCGGCTGGGACTCGGCCTCGTGCACCAGGATCAACCCGGGCTCGCCCCCGCGGTAGCGGCCATGCGGATCGTAGAGCAGCCAGTCGTTCGGCGGGCCCCAGCTCGCGATCGGGACGAAGTCGTGGACGTCGTTCGCGCGCGCGGCCATCTCGAGGTAAGCGCGAGCTTGCTTCGCGAGCTGGGTATCGCCGCGATAGTCCAGCGTGCCGAAGAACTGGTGGTCCCACAGCGTCATGCCGTCGCAGATCGTGAGCAGCGCGCGATAGTCGTTCGGCAGCTGGATGCGGCGTGCTCGTTCGGCGCCGAGCACGGCCTCGAGCGTCGCGGGCGGCCCGAGCCTGGCGACCTCGCCGAGCTCGCGTAACGCCTTGATCACCGAATCGAGCGCGGCCCGCACGGGGAGGACGTGAGGCGCGAGGTCCACCGGGATCTGCGGTGTGCCGACGCGATCGAGGAGCGCGTGGAGCTCGGGGTCTCCGGCATACGCGGCGAAGCCGGGCTCGCGCGCGAACTGCGCCGGGCTCGCGCCCGCAAGGAGCGCCGCTTCGACGGCACGCAGCATCGGACCGCGCTCGCCCGTCACCGCGTGCGCACACGCGAGGCTCCAGCGCAGCTCGGGCCCGGCATCTGGTGGCACCAGCGCGGCGAGCTGGCCGACGAGCTCACGATCCTCTCCGACCGCGGCGAGCGCGTTGCGTAGCAGCTCCTGCGCGTGAAAGCCCGAGCGATCGGGGAAGGCACCCCAGCGTGACAGCACGAGATCGATCAGCTGGCGCACCTCCGGACCGGCTCGATGGTCGTGCGCGATCGGCAGCAGCGCGAGCTGGGCCGCACCGAGCGCGATCTGACCCTGATGGACCGAGATGTCGCCCGATGATGTTGTCGAGGAATTGCCGCAACGCCTCGACCGGGCGCTCGGCATCGAGGATCTGGACCACGGCGCCCATCGCCGAGAGCGACGCGGCTGCGGATCGCGCGGAGGCCTCGGGGGAAGCTTTCACCTTCGTGGCGCGCGCCCGTGGCCGGGGGACACGCGGGCGCGAGACGGACTTGGCTCGGATCGTCGGCCTGGGCTTGGCGGCGCTGCGCGGCTTCGCCTTGGGCTGGGGCTTCTGCTTGGCCTTGGGCTTCTGCTTGGCCTTGGGCTTCTGCTTGGTTTTGGCCTTGGGCTTCGCCCTGGGCGTGGGCTTC
>JAGSPR010000723.1 GCA_018262455.1 Deltaproteobacteria bacterium
CACGCCGCGAACCGGTCGTCCTCGTGCACGCTCGACAGCCCGCGGTGCATGCGGACCAGCACATCCTGGACGACGTCGTCGATCTCCGGCGCAGGCACGCGTCGCGCGACGAACGGGCGCAACCGGTCCGCGACGTCGCTCCACGGCACCCCAGACCCGGTCACTTGCAGCAGCTCGGCCCGCAGCAGGACGAGGAAGCCTGCTTGGCGCTCGGGTCGGCGCGATGCGCTTCGATCGTCGCCGACGCGATGAACTTGCTCGCGCCCGGAAGCCACGAGTCGACGATCGCCGCGCTGCGCGGCGCGATCGTGACGCGGACGTCCACGAACCCGACCCTTGCCAGCATGCCCTTCAAGTCGTCGAGCGGCGCGGCGCCGGCGATGCAGCCCGCGAGCGCGGCCGCCTGCGTCTGTAACTCGGGCGGGATCGGCGCGATGGCCACGACGTCGCTGATGGCGAGCCGGCCGCCGGGCTTGAGCACGCGATGCGCTTCGCCGAACACCGCCTCCTTCTCGGGCGACAGGTTGATCACGCAGTTCGACAGGATCGCGTCGACCGTCTGATCGGCGACCGGGAGGTGCTCGATCTCGCCGAGCCGGAACTCGACGTTGTTCGCCAGCGCCTTGCGCGCGTTGTCGCGCGCGCGGCCGATCATCTCGGGCGTCATGTCGACGCCGATCACGCGGCCGGTCGGCCCCACGGCGCGCGCCGCAAGGAAGCAGTCGAACCCGCCACCGGAGCCGAGGTCGAGGACGGTCTCGCCTGCCCTGAGCGCCGCGATCGCATTGGGGTTGCCACAGCCGAGGCCGAGGTCCGCGCCTTCCGGCACCGCCGCGAGGTCGGTGTCCGAGTAGCCGAGCCCTATCGACTGGCCGGCAGGCATCGACCCGCAACAGCCCGGCGCGCAGCCGGCGGCGCCTGTCGAGACCTTCGCGTAGTGGTCGCGGACGATGGTCCGCGTGTTGTCTGCTGTCACATCACTCATGGGGTTCTCCTGTCTGGGAAGTCGATGGCCGTTCCGGAAGGACGCAGGAAATCGTCAGGTCAGGTGACATCGGTCAGGGAAGTGCGGGGAAACCACCGGCGTTGCGCCCACAGCGCGGCGTGCACGAGGCCGAGCATGACGGGCACCTCGACGAGCGGCCCGATCACCGCCGCGAAGGCAACTCCACTGTGGATCCCGAACGCCGCGACGGCAACCGCGATCGCCAGCTCGAAGTTGTTCGAGGCCGCGGTGAACGACAAGGTCACCGTTTGTTCGTAGTCGGCCCCGGCCCGCTTGCTCAGGAAGAACGACACCGCGAACATCACGACGAAGTAGATCAGGAGCGGGATCGCGATCCGTACGACATCGAGTGGCAGGCGCACGATCGCGTCGCCCTTGAGCGAGAACATCACGACGATCGTGAACAGCAGCGCGACCAGCGTCAGCGGGCTGATCCGCGGAATGAATCGGGTGCGGTACCAGT
Organism: Deltaproteobacteria bacterium; assembly: GCA_018262455.1. The sequence continues at coordinate 1,470 of JAGSPR010000723.1, forward strand.
CGGCGCCCTTCGCGCGCACGAGCACGAAGCGCGTGACGAAGCCCGCCGCGAACGGCACCCCGAGGTAGATCGCGACGGTCTTCGCGATCTCCCCCATCGAGATCTCGACGACGGCGCCGTGCAGCCCCAACCAGCGCGGCAGCACGGTCGCAAACACGTACGCGTAGACCGAGAACAACAGGACCTGGAAGATCGAGTTGAGCGCGACCAGCCCGGCGCAGAACTCGGCATCTCCCTTCGCCAGCTCGTTCCACACGATCACCATCGCGATGCAGCGCGCGAGGCCGATCACGATGAGGCCGAGCATGTACTCCGGCTTGTCGGGCAGGAACACGACAGCCAGGACGAACATCAGCACCGGCCCGATCACCCAGTTCTGGACCAGCGACAGCAGCAAGACACGCTTGTTGCGCGCGATCTTGCCCAGCTCCTCGTAGCGCACCTTCGTGAACGGCGGGTACATCATCAGGATCAGCCCGACCGCGATGGGGATCGAGGTCGTGCCGACGCTCAGTCGATCGAGCGTGCGCGTGAGCTCGGGCACGAAGTTACCGAGCGTCACGCCGACCGCCATCGCCGAGAAGATCCAGATCGTCAGGTAGCGATCGAGGAACGAGAGCTTGCGGGCGATGCCCGTCGTGGAGTGCTGCCCGATGGCGTCGCTCGCCGTCATTTGCAGGCGTCCGGTCCGCAGTTCCTCTTGAGGCGCGCGTGGTCGGCGCGCAGCGCACGCTCGGCGCCGAAGGTGTTCGCCAGCACCTCGAGGACGTGCTCCACCGACGCGTGCTCCTGATCGATGATCCGGTAGTACACCCACGTGCCCTCGCGCCGGCTATCGACGAGGCCCGCGGCCTTGAGGATGCCGAGCTGGCGCGAGCAGTTCGGCTGACTGATGCCGAGGGCGGACTCGAGGTGACAGACACACAGCTCGCCGTGGACGAGCAGCGCGACGATGCGCATGCGGGTCTCGTCCCCGAGCGCACGAAACGCGCGGGTCAGCGGACGAACATCATCGAGCTTCGAGGTACTGGACAACACCACATTCCTATATCACGATATCTGCATATCTCAACATCCGAGACCGGCGACCACCCCACATGACCACCACGCCTGCCCCCCGCTGCATCCTGTTTCTGTGCGTCGCGAACTCCGCGCGCAGCCAGATGGCCGAGGGCCTGGCTCGCAAGCTGTTCGGAGAT
>JAGSPR010000724.1 GCA_018262455.1 Deltaproteobacteria bacterium
ATTGAGAGCGACGACGACACGATCGGAGCTCGCGTCGAGGTGCAGGGCGGAGGTGCGGGTGCGCTCGGCGGGGGCGAGCGAGGTCCACGCGGCGTCGAACATGCGCATCCGCTCGGAGAGGTCGGACCCGAGGGTGCCGAGCTCGATCGCGGCGGCGTGGTCGTACGTGCGGAGGGTCAGGGCGCGGTGCGCGTCGACGTGGATCTCACCGATCGCGGGGCGCGTGGGGTTGGTGCGCCAGCTGGCGAGGGCGGCGAGGGACTCGGTGATCGTCGTCGCGGTGCCGGCGGGGTCGCGCTCGTAGGCGGCGCGCGGGAGGCCGGTGATCACGGACAGCCCCTCGCCATCGCCGGCATCGAGCTGCGCGCGCTTGAACGGGTGGCCGGTGGCGTCGACCAGGTAGAGCTGCCCGAGCTCGACGACGGCTGCCGGTGCGTGCTCGCGGACCTCGACGACGAGGGTGTGGGGCAGCACGCGATGGACGTCGGCGTCGGCGATCCACGGCGTGGCCTCGAGGGCGGCGGCGACGTCGCCGAGGTTGGTGGCGAACACGTTGTCGCCGAGCGCGACCGGCATCGCGGCGCGGATCTGGTCTTCGCTCAGGTGGTGCTCGCCGTGAACCTCGATCGACGTGATCGCGAACCGCGGCGAGGTGGTGAGGAAGCGGTATCCGAACCAGACCCCGCCACCGATCCCGGTGATCGCCGCCGAGGCGATCATGGCGGGCACCGAACGGCGGAGCGCGCGGCCGCAGCCATCGAGGATCGTGCGCGGGCGCGGGAGCCGCGACCACACCGAGCCGGGGCGGCGGCGGTTGCGCTTGGGCGCGTCGGACTTCGCGCGCAGGTTCAGTCGCGAGGTCGCCGGTGCAGGCGACTCAGGGGACGGCCGGGCCGTCTTCGTCCCCCCACGACGGGATCGATCCATGTTCTGGAAATACGCAGGTGTGGATCACCCGGGCAATTTTTTGGACCCACTCCGGATCACTTCCGGATCACTTCGCGTTCTGACGAAGTAACGACCTGAACAGGCGTGCTTGTGAGTGTGCGATCGCGGCCGCGATCAGCGACGCGTCCGCTAGCTACTCGTCGTCGTCTTCGATCACGACGTAGTCATCGGCCTCTTCGGGGGAGGCCCGCTTCGGCTCCTCCGCGTCGGGTGTCAGATCGTCGGCGCGCCCCTGGCTCGCAACACGCGACTTCTTGGTGGTCTTCTTGGCGGTCGACTTCTTGGCGGTCGACTTCTTCGCCGGGGCCGCCTTCGCGGGCGCTGCCTTCGCGGGGGCATTGCCGCGCCGCTTGAACGCCTGGGCATCCGCGTCACCCGAGCCGAACACCACGAACGCGAGCACGAGCGGGATCGACCAGCGCATCGCTGCCAATCGTGCCACAGAGGCGGCCGGGATTCATCGCGGATCGCAAGCCCGGCCGAGGTCGGGCGCGCAGCGGTGCCGGAGGCGGCGCGGAGATTGATCGAGGGCGTGATTCAACGCCTGGGAATCATTGGATGGGACACGAGGGCAGCTCGGCGATCTCGAGCCGGGCGAGCTGCAGGCCGCCCGCCCCCGGCTTCAGGTGGAACCGGAACTGGAGATCGTGCGAGGTGCACGTGGTCTTCTGGCAGTTGCGGAACGCGCGGACCATATCCTCGGCCGACGCCATCGCGACCTGCTCGTGCGGGACCAGTGTCAGCTCGCGATGCGTGCGCGGGTCGCCGTCGCCATCGGTGTCGACCTCGGAGAGTGGATCGAAGTGCACGATCTCGAGCTCGAGGCCCTTGGCCGGCACGAACGTGGTCAGGAGCGACGTCTCGTCGGCGCCCTGCAGCACCTCGTAGCTCGCGAGCACGCACAGCGCGCGCATCATCGCCTCCGGCGATCGGCTCTTCGGGCGGCGGGGGAGGAAGCGGGTGTCGCCGCGCAGCGCGAGCTCGCGGGCGGCGGTCGCGGCGACCAGGCAGTCCTTGGCTTTGGTCGCGGTGACGAGGGCCTTGGTGGCATCGGGCGCGAGCTTGGGAACGCCCTCGACCAGCTCGGTGATCGCCTGCGACCGCGCGCGCGGATCCATCGCCTCGTCGGTGATCGCGGTGAGGTAGACGCTGCGGTGCCCCTCGGCGGACAGCACCTGGAGCGCGGCGTGGACGTGGTGCTTCTTCACCGCGTCGATCAGGTGCGCCTCGTCGAGCATCCCGACCTTGCTGCCCGCGACGTCCTTGTTCCCGGCCTTGTGGGCGATCGCGATCAGCTCGAGTCGGCGCGCGTGATCGTCCTCGGTCACCGACTCGATGGCCGCGGCGACGAGCTGCGTCTCGGGCATCGGGATCGCGGCGATCGACTTCAGCGAATCGAACACGTTGGGGATGTCATCGTCGTCGAGCTGGCCGATCGCCCACAGCGCGAGCAGTCGCCGCAGGCATGGGTCCGTCATCCCGCTGCTCGGCGCGGGCTCGGGGATCTCGAGCTCGCGCGGGCAATCGGGCGGTGGGGGAGGTACGGGACACACGAAGTTGCCGCCGTGGAGCAGCGCGACCGCGAGCGGGCGCGAGTACGCGACCGGCACTTCGTAGAGCTTCGCTTCCCAGTCCGCGCCGGTCGGCGCGATCCGCGCCCACACCGCGTTGGCTTCGGCATCGGTCGTCATCGGCGTCGTCGCCCAGTCGATCGCGAG
>JAGSPR010000350.1 GCA_018262455.1 Deltaproteobacteria bacterium
GCCCTGCTCGTGCGCGCGGCCGGCCCGTCCAAGGGCACCGCGCTGGCCGAGCTCTGCCGCACCGCGGGCTGTTCACTCGACGACGCCGTCGCGATCGGCGACTGGGTCAACGACATCCCGATGTTCGAGGTGGCGGGCCGGTCGTTCGCGATGGGGACTGCTCCCGAGGCCGTGCGGGCCAAGGCCACCGACGTGCTCGGGGCGGCTGCCGGCGCGGGCGGCGGCATCGCCGAGGCGATCCGTCGAGCCTGGGGCTAGAACCGCAGCCCGACCTCGGGGCCGTACAGCGCGGGCCCGACATTGAAGTCGAGCGTACGAAACGACGCCTCGAGCGGGCCGACGCGGACGCCCGCGCGCAGCACGTACGCGCGCACGCTCGAGTCGAAGGCCATGGCCTGCGCCTCGCCGATCAACGTGGTCCGGCGAGCCACCGGGTGCTCGACGCGCACGCCGCCGAGGCCGCCCGCGAGCGACGAGTCGGTCATCGGGTCGTGCTGCGTCTTGGCGCCGACCGCACCCAGCTGGAGGTAGACGCGCGTCGCGCGGCCATCGTCGACGCGGACGCTGCCGACCAGCGCCGGCATCGTGAGGGTCAGGGTGTCGCCATTGGGCTGCGGCTCGAAGAAGCGCGTGATCGAGCCGGCGAGCCGGAACCTCCGATCGTGGACCCCGACCTCGACCGTCCACGAGCCATCGGAGTCGTGCACCGCCTGGAGCGCGCCGTAGAAGTCGAGCGTGGCGCGGGGACTGGTCTGCTGCGCGTCCGCGCCCTCGGCGACGGTCAGCCCGGCCACGCCGGTGAGGACGGCGACGCGGGTGCACCGCTCCTCGCGTGGCACCCGTCGCTGCGGCCGTTCGCCATCGGGACACCGTCCCTGCAGGAGCTGATCCTCGCGGTAGGTCGCGTTGTCATCGCGGGTACCGCCACTCGGAGTGCCGCCTCCGTTGCCGCCGGTGGCTCGTCCGAGTCCCGCGCTGACGTGGCCGAGCGCGCCTCCGCCTCCCGGTTCGCCGGTGGATTTTCCGGCCTGAACGGCGGAGGCGGCGAGGACCTGGATCGCGAGGACGGTCATGACGGAGATGCGCATGGGACACGCCAGAGCATTTCGCATGCCGTCGCCCGGTGGCGCCCGGTTGAATGATCGCGCGCGTCTGGCGTCCAATGACGTCGGGCTTGCTGCGGAATCTGCAGCGAGCCCCTGCGCATTCCGCAGGCACGGGATGAGGTCGTACCTCCACCCGCCCTATACTGGGCCCCGCGTGCACGCACACGAGTTGTTCGACCTGATCCTGCGATGGGCCCACATGATCGCCGGGATCATGTGGGTCGGTAACTCGATGCTGTTCAACTGGCTCGATCGCAACCTCGAGAGGTCGGCACAGCAGGGCAGGCTCTCGCAGGGCAAGATCTTCATGGTCCATTCCGGCGCGTTCTACGAGGTCGAGAAGAAGCTGCTCGAGCCCGGCGAGCTGCCGAACACGCTGCACTGGTTCAAGTGGCAGAACGGCATCACGTGGATGACCGGCATCGCGCTGTTCATCGTCGTCTACTACACGTACGGCGCCTCGTTCCTCGTCGATCCGCGGGTCGCGATGGTCGAGCCCATCGTTGGCATCGTGCTCTCGATCAGCGCGCTGTTCACCGGCTGGGTCCTGTACGACGGCCTGTGGCGGATCTACGGCGAGCACCACCCGCGGATGGCCAACATCCTGTCGATCGTCATGCTGTTCGGCGCGATCTACGGCTTCTCGCAGGCGTTCGGCGGCCGCGGTGCGTACATGCAGACCGGCGTGCTGATCGGCACCCTGATGACCGGGAACGTCTGGATGTGCATCGTGCCGTCGCAGCACGCGCTGATCGCCGCCACCACCACCGGCAAGGAGCAGGACCCGACGCTGTCGATCCGCGCCAAGCAGCGCAGCATCCACAACAACTACCTGACGTTCCCGCTGCTGTTCATCATGGTCTCGAACCACTTCCCGGCCACGTATCAGCACCACCTCAACTGGCTGATCCTGATCGCGGTGATCGTGGGCGGCGCCGGGATCCGCCACTTCATGAACACGCGCTACCTCGGCCACGGCGTCACGCGTCCCGCCGGTGCATTCATCGCGCCGACGATCGGCATGGCCGGCATCGCGCTCGCGGGCTTGCTCGTCGTCAGCAACGTCGAGCAGTCGACCCACCTCGCCGCCTACCCGGTGAGCTACGCGCGCGCCGCCGAGATCATTGCGCAGCGCTGCGCGCCCTGCCACAGCTCGCACCCGACCGACCCGCAGTTCCCGATCGCGCCCCTCAACCTCAAGTTCGACCGCCCCGACGAGGTCCAGCGGATGGCCGCCCGGATCAACGCGCGCGCGGTCGACACCGATCAGATGCCGTTCAACAACCGCACGGGCATGCTGCCGCAGGAGCGCGCCGAGCTCGGGCGCTGGATCGCCGACGGCGCGCTCCAGTAGAGGGGGCAGGCTCCAATTGCGGAACTTGCAATGCAGTTGCAGGTGACGCGAACGAGCATTCGCGCACTTGCGCGACCCAATTTGCGCAACTGGAGCCTGACCCCAAATATACTCGCGGCCGGTGCCTGCCCCGCTGCTCGTCGTCCGTTCGCGTCGTGTCGTCACCCCCGAGGGGATCCGGCCCGCCGCGATCCACGTCCGCGGCGAGCGGATCGAGCGGGTGGCCGAGTACGCCGACGTGCCGGCGGGCGCGCGCGTCGATGACGTCGGCGAGCTCGCCGTGCTGCCGGGGATCGTCGACACGCACGTCCACCTCAACGAGCCCGGGCGCACGGAGTGGGAGGGGTTCGCGACGGCGACGCGCGCGGCCGCGATCGGCGGGGTCACGACGCTCGTCGACATGCCGCTCAACTCGATCCCTCCGACGACCACGCGCGAGGGGCTCGCGGCCAAGCGCGCGGCCGCACGGGGGCAGTGCGCGGTCGATGTCGGGTTCTGGGGCGGCGTGGTGCCGGGAAACGCCGGCGAGCTGGCGGGGCTGGTCAGCGACGGCGTGCGCGGGTTCAAGTGCTTCCTCGTCGACTCGGGGGTCGAGGAGTTCGGCTGGGTGGGCGAGGCCGAGCTCCGGCCGGCGATGCAGATCCTCGCCGGCTTGGCCGTGCCGCTGCTGGTCCACGCCGAGGTGGCGGGCCCGATCGACGCCGCGACCGCCCAGCTCGCCAACGCCGACCCTCGGCGCTACGCGACGTACCTGGCTTCGCGGCCGCCCGGCGCCGAGGAGCAGGCGATCGCGCTGGTCACCGGGCTGTGTCGCGCGACCGGCGCACGCACGCACATCGTGCATCACTCGGCGGCGAGCGCGCTCGGCCAGCTCCGCGAGGCGCGGGCGCAGGGGCTGCCGATCACGGCGGAGACCTGTCCGCACTATCTGCACTTCACCGCGGAGGCGATTCCCGACGGTGCGACGCCGTTCAAGTGCGCACCGCCGATCCGCGAGGCCGCGAATCGTGAGGCACTGTGGCAGGCGCTGGCCGAGGGGGTGCTCGATTTCGTGGCCTCGGATCATTCGCCGTGCAGTCCGGCGCTCAAGGCGATCGAGGTCGGCGACTTCGTGGCGGCGTGGGGCGGGGTCTCGGGGTTGCAGCTCGCGCTGCCCGTGATCTGGACCGAGGCCGCTGCGCGCGGCCACACGCTGATCGATCTCGTGCGCTGGATGTCCGCCGGGCCGGCACGGCTCGCCGGCCTCACGGCCACGAAGGGCGCGATCTCCATCGGTCGGCATGCCGATCTCGTCGTGTTCGATGACGAGGCCCGCGTCACGGTGACCGCCGATTCGGTGCACCATCGCCACAAGATCTCGCCGTACCTCGGCGAGACGTTGCGGGGGGTGGTGCAGGCGACCTACCTGCGCGGCACGCTCGTCGCCGAGCGCGGCCACACGATCGCGAACGACCTGGGAGCCTTGCTATGACCGAACCATTCTCGTTTCTCGATCTGCCTGACCTCGCGTGCGAGGCCGTCGGCGGCGCCGCGCTCGCGACCAACGATGACTTCTTCGCCGAGAAGGAGAACCTGCTCCGGGCCCACGAGGCCGTGTGGAAGGACCACGAGTACACCGACCGCGGCAAGTGGATGGACGGCTGGGAGTCGCGCCGGCGCCGCGAGGCAGGTCATGACTGGTGCATCGTGCGGCTCGGGCTGCCCGGCGTGATCCGCGGCGTCGTCGTCGACACCGCGTTCTTCCGCGGCAACTTTCCGGAGTCGTGCGCGATGTACGCGACCCAGGTCGACGACCCGCTCGATCTGCGGGCGCTCGAGCACGCGACCTGGACCGAGGTGCTGCCGCGCGCGCGCCTGCAAGGCGATCACAAGAACGCGTTCGAGATCGATGATCGCCATCGCTACACCCACGTCCGGCTCGAGATCTTCCCCGACGGCGGCGTCGCGCGGCTGCGGATCCACGGCGAGGTGGTGCCGAACTGGACGCGGCTCCGCGCCCTCGGTGGGCCGATCGATCTGGCGGCGCTCGAGCATGGCGCGGTGGTCGAGACCTGCAGCGACATGTTCTTCGGGTCGCGCAACAACCTCATCAAGCCCGGGCCATCGCGCAGCATGGCGGACGGCTGGGAGACCCGCCGCCGCCGTGGTCCGGGCCACGACTGGGCGATCATCCGGCTCGCGACCGCGGGGACGGTCGAGCGCGTCGAGATCGACACGACGCACTTCAAGGGCAACGCCCCGGGCCGTGCAACCCTCGAGGGCACGCACGCGCCGGGCGTCGCGGCCGAGGCGCTGACCGGCTGGCGGCCGCTGCTGGCGACCCCGCTCCAGCCGCACACCCGTCACGTGTTCGATGGCGACCTGCGGCGGATCGGCGAGGTGACGCACCTGCGGCTCTCGGTGTTCCCCGACGGCGGGGTGGCGCGCCTGCGAGCCTGGGGGCACCTGACCGAGCACGCCGCGGGCATCTCCGCGCTCGATGCGATGTCGGCGGAGCACGCGACCGAGACGCTGCTGCGCTGCTGCGGCTCGACTCGATGGGCGAGCGCGATGGCCCTCGCGCGTCCGTTCGAGGACACCCCGGCTCTGCTCCGGATCGCCGAACGGATCTGGTGGTCGCTCGAAGCCAAGGACCACCGCGAGGCGTTTGCCGCGCACCCGAAGATCGGCATCCCCGCCGCCAAGCAGGCGGTGCCGCTGGACGCCGAGACCACGGCCAAGTGGGCCCGCGACGAGCAGAAGGGCGCCGCCGCAGCGACCGAGCAAACCGCCGGCGCGCTCGCCGCCGGCAATCGCGCGTACGAGGACAAGTACGGCTTCATCTTCATCGTCTGCGCGACCGGGCGCAGCGCGGAGAGCATGCTGGCCGAGCTCCGCGCGCGGCTCGAGAGCTCGGAAGCGGATGAGCTGCGGACCGCCGCCGAGGAGCAGGCGAAGATCACGCGGCTGCGTCTCCACAAGCTGATCGGAGAGCTCGGATGATCACGACCCACGTCCTCGACACTGCCACTGGACGCCCAGGTGGAGGGATCGCGATCGAGCTCGAGCGGGCAGGCGCCGGATCGGACTGGGCGCTGATCGGGAGCGGCGTGACCGATGACGATGGCCGGCTGCGCACCCTCACCCCGAGCGCGCTCGACGCCGGTACGTACCGGATCCGGTTCCACACCGGGCCGTACTTCGCGGCCACCGGACGGCCAGCGTTCTTCCCGGTCGTCGAGATCCAGTTCACCGTCGAGACCGGGCAGCACTACCACGTGCCACTGCTGGTCTCGCCGTACGGATATACGACCTATCGCGGTAGCTGACTGGCATACGCGGTGCAGACCGCTGCTTGCCATGCAACGCATCTCGGATCCGCTCGAGCTCCTCACCGCACAGCACGCCTCGATCCAGGGACTGCTCTTACGTGCGAAGGAGGCCGAGGATCCCAAGCTCCGCACTGACCTGGTCGGCGAGCTGGCGGCGTACATCACTGCCCACCTCGCGATCGAGCAAGAGGTGTTCTACGTCCAGCGCTCGGTGACCCTCTCATCGGTCGTCCACCTCGAGGTGCTCGCCGAACACACCGAGATCAAGCGGGTCCTCGCTGACCTGCTCTGGCTCGACGCCGACGACGACCGCTTCGAGCACACGCTCGCGGCGCTCGCCGGCCTGGTCGAAGGCCACGCCGCGTGGCAGGACGAGGAGCTCTTTCCCACGGTCGCCGAGACCGCCTCGGCCGCGGTGCTGGTCGAGCTCGGCGCGCAGCTCCAGTCAGCCTTCGAAGGCGTCTACGGCTCCGTTGGCCTCGCGCTCGCTGCTTGATAGGTGTGCGCTGGCGCCCAACGCGGTGTGCGCGCGCTACGGATCGCGCGGCCGGTCTTCCCAGCGCAGCGTGCGCATCCTGGTCCTGGCGGCGGACAGCAGCCAGATGTCCACCGGCGCGCCGGCGAACGCCTGGCTCAGCACGGTAGCCCAGTCGTGACGCTGCTCGCGCGCGGTGGCGTTCTCCCAGACCTCAGCGCGGACGTAGAACCCGACCACGGCCCGACCCTCGTGCATCACCACCACCGTGGCCGGCTCGTCGGCGAAGTAGCCGCCCTCGACCAGCAGCGCGGCGACCGCGCGCCCCTCGGCCTCGGAGGCGCCGCGCCGATACCAGAGCTCGCCGCCGTTGCCCAGCTCGATCCGCTGCGGGCGGGCGGCCCAGGGAAGCACCACCTTGGCTTCGAGGTATCCGTCGGTGAGCCGGACATCGACCGGCTCGCCGCCGAACGCGGACTTGGAGAGCTTGTCGGCGTATTCGTGAAACGCATCCTGCATCGACTGGTCGGCGAACACGGAGTCCTGCACCACGAACGACACCACGTGGTTTCCGGCCGCGTGCTCGACCTGCACCGACGCCGGGTTGTCGGAGCTGAAGTAGCCGAGCCGCGTCAGCTGCTCGCCGAGCGCGCGCGCCTCGGCCTCGTCGGCGCCTTCCTTGTAGAAGATCTCGTGGCCGTGGCCGAGCACGACCCTGGGCGTCGCATTCAGGAGCTCCAGCGCGACCGCGCCGCCGATGAGGAGCGCGAAGATGCCGGCGCAGCTGATGAGGCCGACGCCCGCAGTCCTCCAGTTGGACGCCCTGCGTCCGCCGCACTGTTCGTGCCGCTCGACCGCCTTGCCCTGCAGCGAGCGCGCGAGCCCGACCATCGCGAACACGAGCACGATCGAGATCACGCTCGGCAGATTCAGGGCGAGCGCGCAGCCGAGCAGGATCGCGGTGCCCACGATCCCCAGGATCACGGTCAGGTGACCGCGCCCGGGCTGGCCGAGCCGCTTGAAGTTGCGGGCGAGCAGCCACGCGCCCGCGGGCGGACCGCCGAGGAACGTGGCGAGCCCGACCTG
>JAGSPR010000725.1 GCA_018262455.1 Deltaproteobacteria bacterium
CAGGCCGCCGGCATCGACGAGCCACACCGCACCATCGGGTAACTCGACGATCGCGGCGTCGCCTTGCCCGACGTCGAGGAAGGTCACGCGCAGCGCGCCGCCGGGCGGCGGCTGGCGACTCGTCGACCATGCGAGGCACATCGCGATCCACAGCGCGATGTCGAGCCAGCTGCGCCGGCGGCGCGCCACCAGCGTCAGGGCGATCCCGACGAGAAGCACGACCAGCGCACCGCGCGTGACCGCGACATGGCCGACCACGGCGACGTGCTCCAAATACGAACATGCGCGATCGACCTGGGTGACGATCCAGGTCGCGGCCCGCAGGAGCGGCGTGCCGACTGCGCCGAGCATCAGCCCCGCGAGCGCGAGCGGCAGCGCGGCGAGCTCGACGATCGGCGTGAGCACGAGGTTGCCGACGATGCCGCCCACCGCGACTTGCTGGAAGTGGTACGCGGTGATCGGGGCCGTGGCCACCGTGACCCAGGTCGACGTGCGGAGCCCGCGCCAGATCCACGCCCCCACGCCGCGACGGTCGACGGGAGGCAGCAGCGCGAGGACGAGTGCCGCGGTGAACGATAGCTGGAACGACGGCTCGAGCACGTCGTCGGGGCGCCACAGCAGAATCGCCAGCGCCGCCGTCCCGAGCGCGTCGATCAGCCGCAGCGGCCGATCGAGCATCGCCGCGACGAGCACGAGGACGATCACGATCAGCGCGCGCACGGTCGCGAGCTGGGCGCCGGTGATCAGGGTGTACGCGATCGCGATCGTCAGCGCCGGTGGAGCAGCCCAGCGTGCGGGATGCACCCGCGCTCCCCACGGAGATCCCGCGACGAGCCGTCGCAGCAGCGCGAACGCGAGCCCCGCGACCGCGGCGAGATGAAGGCCCGAGACGCTGAGCACGTGGTAGATGCCGGTCGCGCGCCACCGCTCGTCGAGCTCCGGTGGGATGTTGGTGCGCTGCCCGGTGACGATGCCGGCGAGGGCCGCGCGCCCAGCGGGATCGCCACCGGCCTCGTCGATCGCCGCGACCCATCCTGCCTGGACCCGGCCCGCGCGCCGCCACAGCTCGTCTCGCCAGCTCGCCGCGTCCCCGAGGTGCTCGAGCTGCTGCGCGGTCAGCTCGTACGCCGGCCCGCTAGCGATCGGCTGTCCCGGGGCACCCGGTGTGTGCAGCGATCGTACGATGCCGGTGGCCGCGACACGTTCGCCGGGTTCGATACGGGCGGCGTCCTGCGTCCACAGCTGGAGCGTCACCTCGCCGGTGTCGAGCGGCGCGCCGTAGCCGTGGCGCGTCGGGACCACCGGTCCGCAGACCACACCGATGACGCGATCGACCGTGCGGTCATCGGCCTGGACGCCGTCGGGAAGCAGGCCCGGCCCGACCGCCCCCCGCGCCACACCGATCGCGAACACCGCGGGCGCGAGCGCCGGCCGCCACCAGCGAGCGAGCACGACGAACCCACCCGCCAGCACCCACCACGGTCCGGCTCCGAGATCCGCCGAGTGCGCGGCGAGGCTGCCCAGCGCGAGAGCGATCGCCAGCGGGAGCGGGCGCAGCACGGCCGCTGCTGACATGTGGGCCCTATCGATCGCGCCCCGTGTCGGTTGCGGCCGGGAGTGTGGGGGCACTACGATTTGCGCGACCATGCCCAGGTTCTTGGCTGTCGTGGTGTTTGGGTCCCTGACATCGTTAGCGAACGCGGGGACCGTGTCCGGCAAGCTCGAGCTGCCGCCCGCGCCCGAGCGGCCGCCCGCGGCCACTCGCGGCTTCCTCGATCGCGTCGAGAACCCCCTCGCGCCGGCCCGCGCGGTGCCCATGACCGCCGAGATGATCGTCGTGCTCGAAGGCGCGAAACCGAGCTCGCCGGGGCAGGTGAACTGGGAGCTCGTTGGCGAGTCGTTCGGCCGTCGCGTGCTCGGTGCACCGGTGGGCGCCGAGATCATCATCAAGAACGTGTCGCGCACCGCGCGGACGCTGGTCGCCGCCGAGGACCAGAAGCTGATTCCGAGCGGGCCGGTGAACCCGACCGGCTCGAAGTCGTTCCGCCCCGCCGAGGCAGGCAAGGTCTACACGGTCGGGGACAAGGATGCGCCGCACCTGCGCGGTGTGCTCGTCATCGTCGACAGCCCGTACGTCACGAACGTCGACGACAGCGGCAAGTTCGAGATCGATAACGTCGCGGAGGGCTCGTACAAGCTCCGCGTGTTCTACAAGAACGCCTGGCTCGACGGCACGACCGACGTGACCGTTGGACCGAAGGGCAAGACCGAGGTGAACCCCAAGGTGCCGGCGCTCCCCGTGACGCCGGGGAAGAAGTGAGCCGCCGGTGTTCTTGTCCAAGATCTGGCTGTTTCTCGTCGCGCTCGCCGCGGCCGTCGCGCTGACCATCGCTCTCGTCCTCCCGCAGCCCTCCTCGCGAGCGCTGGCCAAGGAAGAGCAGCAGCGCCTCATCGTGGCGTGCACCGTCGTCGATGTTCTCCTCGGGGATGACGCGCGCAACCGCGTCGACCTCGCGAGCTCGTTCGCTCGCACGCCGGAGATCGTGACCGCCCTCGAGCAGGCGTCGGGCGTCGACCGCGTCGACGAGGCGCGCATGAAGGCCGTGCGCGACGTCGGCGAGTCGGTGATGAAGACGATCCAGGGCAGCCGCAAGCCCGACTT
>JAGSPR010000351.1 GCA_018262455.1 Deltaproteobacteria bacterium
CTGGGTAGCCATCCTCGCGTCGCTGGGACCCACGATCAAACAACCACTTCCGGCCAGCCGCGGGCGGCGTACCGTATGCATCTTCGAGTGGGCATGTTGACGACACGCCTCCAGTTGATGAGAGTGGCTGGCGCTGCGGTCGTGATCCTGAACCTGGTCGACGCGCTGTTCACGATCGTCTACACGTCGTCGGGCGTCGCGGTCGAGTCGAACCCATTGATGAGCGGGTTGCTGGGCTCGAGCCCGCTGCTGTTCATGATCGCCAAGCTCGGGCTGGTGTCGCTCGGCGTGCTGCTACTGTGGCGCCTGCGCGATCGTCGGGCGGCCGCCTACGGCTTGCTCGCGACGGGTACCGCGTATGTGACGTTGATCGCATACCACCTGAGCGCGGTCGACCGCCTCACCCTCATCGCGGCGTCCTGAACGTTCGCCGACACCGGTCGCACGTCGCTCAGGCCAGCGGCGCTGCTTCGATCGTCTCCGATGGCACCTGCTTGCGTGGCTCGCGTTCGATCAGGTCGTCGAACATGACGAGCATCTCGTTCCCGAGCGCCGCCAGCTCGTCCTCGCCGAGGAGCTTCTCGACCATCGGGAACAGCTCGCCCTCTTCCGCGTCATGCGCGTGGTTGCGGAACTGCTCCCCGAGCACGGTGAGCTTGCCGGCGAAGTGCTCGTCCTCGACGTCGAGCTCGAGCATGTCGGCGAGCACGCGCTTGATCGACAGGTGCTCCTCGGTCGCTTCGATGAGTAGCTCGCGCGTGTTGTCGGCCATCACCGAGGAATAGAACAGCCTCTCCTCGATGGTGGCGTGTGCGGCGATCTTGTCGGCGAGCTCGTGGAACAGCTCGGTCTTCTCATCGGATTCGTCGCAGTTCTCGATCTGGGCGATCAACTCGTCGACCTCCCGATGCTGAGATCGCAGCAGCTCCAGGGCATTGGTCGTGTCGGCCTGCATGCTCGGAGCTGGTGCAGCGGTCATGCCGAACGTTCGGGCCTGTGGCCCCCGGGCTGCGTCGGCAAAACTGGCAAGCCCGGGTCTCGGGCGGTGCGTTCGGTTGCGCCAGGACGGCGAACCGTCCGCGCGAACGTGACTGAGAGGCAACCGCATCGGGTTTCTTGCGCATGGCCGTGATCCGAGCCAACACTCGCGGGATGCGGTGCAATGTTCGGTCTGGTGCGCTCGGCGTTCTCGGGGTGACCTGCCTGCTCGGGGCCGCCAGGGCCGAGCCTGACTCGCTCGATGATCTGCTCGGCCCCCGCGAGATCGCGGTCGGCGAGGCGATGCGAGGTGGCGCGACCGGAGCCAGCGCGATCGGCATGAACCCTGCCGGCCTGCCGCTCAACCGCGAGCTGGTGTTCGAGGGCGGCTACGGCTACCGGCCGACCGACTCGGCGTCGCTGATCGGGGTCTCGGCCTGTGACTCGACGAACCTGATGCCGGGCTGCTTCTTCTACGACTACGCGGGATCCAGCGTCGAGCTCGATGGGATGACGAAGACCCGGCGTACGCACGTTGGCGGTCTCGCGATCTCGCGTCAGTTCGTGCCGCGCGTGCTGATCGGCGCCACGACGAAGTACTACGACTTCGAATCGGACGTGATGGGGGAGCAAGGCGCGAGCGGCGTCGCCCTCGATTTCGGTGCCACGGTCCGGGTGACCGAGATCATCAACCTTGGCTTCTCGGCGCAGAACCTCTACGCGAGCGAGAAATCGCCGCAGTTCCCACGCGCGCTCGGGGGTGGCGTCCACGCGAGGCCGATCCCGGAGCTCGCCCTCAGCTTCGACATGCGGTGGAAGCTCGAGGGATCCAACACCAGCGCGCGCTACGGCGGTGGCGCCGAGTATTTCCTCCGCAGCAAGCAGAGCGGCTAT
The DNA here is from genome assembly GCA_018262455.1 of Deltaproteobacteria bacterium. Next base: position 1,873 of record JAGSPR010000351.1, read on the forward strand.
CCGATCCGGATCGGGGCCCTGCGCGATAGCGGGCTAGACTCCACCTACGTCAGCGGCGGCATCGGCTTCGCCAACCTCAAGTGGGGCGTTGATGTCGGAGCCCGTCACCAGGTCAAGAACGGCGCCGAGACGGTCATCCTCGCCAGCATGCGGTTCTTCGGCCCGAGGATGCCAGCGCCGAACCTCGACCCGGACGGCGCCGGGCTGCAGTGATGGACGCACGGTGGAATGTCCGCGATGTCATGTCCTGTCTTGCTTGCGCCAGCGCTTGCATCAGCTGTCATCGGCGCCGATCGCGATCGCGGTAGCATTCCCGTTCATGGCCACGATCACGAGTCCGACGGCAACGTCCACGATCTCGTCGACGGGGTCGTGAGCTGCGTTCTGCTTGATCTGCGCGCGTGCGCTCGTTGACGATCGGCACGGTGCCTACACGGCGCACGGTACAACTCGAGCTCACGGATCGTGTGCGGCGGACCGAGATTCCGCTGCGTACGCCCGGTTCGACGCCAATCAGACCGAATGAATCAGGGTCGTTGCGACGAGCCGAGCTGGCCATGGCTTTGCAGCGTGCAGCGGCGTGTGGTTGCTGATCCAGCGGATGATCGCAGGTGTCCGTCGCACGTTGCAGGCAATCTCGCAGCGTCCGGGCCGCTTGCGCCGGCGGCCGCACTCGGAGTCGCGCGCGTGACGAGCCGAGCTTGCTGCGGGAACCCTGCCGAGCCGCTGGTCGCGGAGCTCGAGCAGGTCTGCTCGCCGCTCGACGTCGAGACCGCTCGGTGCGCGGCGTTGCAGACTGCCTGCGAGGCGTCGCGCGGCGCCGAGGAGGCGCTCCGCGCGCACCTCGTCGCGTTCCAGCGCGTCACGTCGGCACTCTGCCAGGCGGTCACGTTTGCCGACATCGGCAGGGTCGTCACCGGCGAGCTCGCGAAGGTCATCGACGCCACCCGGATCGGCCTGGTGATCCGTGGCGAGCTGATCGCGCTCCGCGGCGTGACCACCCCCGATGACCCGGCGGCACTCGCGGATGCGCTCGACCAGCTTGCCGCTTCGTGGACCGGACAGGCCGCGTGTCCGCCGGAGCTCGCCTGGCTCGGCAGCCCGGTGATCGGGCTCGTCCCGCTCGAGCTGTGCGGAGCGCGGGTCGGCACCGTGATCGTCGGGCTCGAACGTGCGCAAGATGGCTCCGCCGTCGTGCGCGCCCTGCTCGACGACCTCGCGCAGCAGATCGCGATCGCGGTGGATCGCGCCTGCTCGCTCGACCGCGCCGAGCACGAACGCAAGCGGGCCGAGGCGGCCAACCACGCCAAGGACCAGTTGTTCTCGATGCTCGGCCACGAGCTGCGCAACCCGCTGTCGCCGATCCTGACCGCGACCCAGCTGATGCGGCTGCGCGCGCCCGAAGCGCTCGCCAAGGAGCGCATCACGATCGAACGCAGCGTCACGCACCTGATGCGGCTGGTCGACGATCTGCTCGATGTCTCGCGCATCACGCGTGGCAACATCGATCTCGTCCGCGCGCCTGTGGAGCTGTCGGAGATCGTGGCGCAGGCCCTCGAGCTGACGAGCGCCGCGATGCAGGACCGCGGACATCGCGTGGATGTCTCGGTGGACCTCGGGCTCGACGTCGACGTCGACCGCCGCCGGATGATCCAGGTCGTGGCAACGGTGTTGTCGAACGCGGCGAAGTTCACCCCGCAGGGCGGCGTGATCGAGGTCACCGCCATGGCTCGAGGCGAATGGGTCGAGCTCGCGGTGTCCGACAACGGGATCGGGATCGGGGCCGAGCTCCTACCGCACGTGTTCGAGCTGTTCGTGCAGGCCCCACAGGGCCCGGAGCGCAGGATGGGAGGCCTCGGGGTCGGCCTCGCGATCGCGCGCAAGGTCGTCGAGCTCCACGGTGGGACGATCACCGCAAGCAGCGGAGGCGAAGGTGCGGGAAGCCGGTTCGCGGTCGCCCTGCCACGCCGGGTCAAGCCGAGGGGCATCGCCGTGCCGGCGAAGCGGGCCACGCCCATGCAGTCCGCCCATCGCATCCTCGTGGTCGATGACAACGAGGACGCGGCGTGGCTGCTCGCCGAGGCGTTGCGGCTCTCGGGGCACGAGGTCTGTGTCAGCCACGATGGACTCAGCGCGCTCGAGCTTGCACGTGGCTGGAACCCCCAGATCGCGTTCCTCGATGTCGGGCTGCCCGGGATGGACGGATACATGCTGTGTCGTCACCTGCTCGAGCTTCCGACCAAGCCACGGATCGTCGCGGTGACCGGCTACGGACAGCCGAGCGATCGCGACCGTGCTCACGAGGCAGGCTTCGATCTCCACTTCGTCAAGCCGGTGAGCCTGCGAGATGTCCACCGGGCGATCGCCTCGTTCGCCACGGACTGACGATCACGGCCGATGCCCGAGGCCCGGCTGCCGTTCGATGCCGAGCGGCCAGCCCCCAAATCTGCGCTGGCCAGGTGAGCCGTTCCGGTGGCTGAGGTACGTTGTTCGTCGAAGCCCCAGGCCAACCGGTAAGCTCGCGCTCGTCGGGTCGGCCACGATAGGGGCGATGAATGCCCGAAGGGTGCAGGTCGTCTCACCCGCTGGCTTGTTGAAAGGTTTATCCCCCATGCGAACGCGAAACTGGCTGATCTCGGCGCTGCTCGTGAGCTGCGTCCCGCCGTCCAACCCGCCGCCCCAGTATGGCTATGGCCCCCCGCCGGTGCAGCCGCAGCCGCAGCCGTATCCGATCGATCCCAATCAGCCGCCACCGCCGCCGGCGCCGTACCAGCCCGATCCCAACCAACCGCAGCAGCCGCCACCGCCGGCCTATCAGCCGCCACCGCCGGTCTATCAACCGCCCGTCGCGGAACCTGCGTACCAGCCGCCGATCGGCCCGACGTATGTCGACATCTCGGTCGATCCCGAGGGGAGCGAGGTACCGAGCGTTGACGTGTTCTACGACGAGCTCCTGCCCTACGGCAGCTTCTACGACGATCCGACGTACGGCTGGGTGTTCGCGCCTTCGCAGTCGAACTACGTGCCGTACTCGAACGGTTACTGGAAGAACACCGCGTACGGCTTCGCGTGGGTATCCAGCGATCCGTTCGGATGGGCGACCGATCATTACGGCCGCTGGATGTGGGTCAACCGCTGGGTGTGGCGCCCCGACACGACGTGGGGCCCGGCATGGGTGCAGTGGCGGGTCGGCGACGGCTGGGTCGGCTGGGCGCCGATGGGCATCTCCGATGACGCCTACCTCCCCGACGAGCAGTGGCGATTCGTGCCCGCGTCCCAGCTCGTCGCGCGCGACCTCCCCCGCCACTACGTGAGGTCGAACTGGCAGAACTACCTCCGCAGCACGATCCGCATCCAGCGCTTCAACCGTCATCGCACGACCGCGTGGGTCGCAGGTCCCGATGACGAGTGGCTGCGCCGTCAGCGCGTCGAGGCGCGGCGCGACCGCTTCGAGCTGCGCGAGAGTGGGCGCTACAATCGCGAGCAACGACAGAATGCCGAGCGCCTCGTGCGCGATCACCGCGCCACCTGGCAGGATCGCCGGCGTCGCGAGGAGCAGGTCCGGATCGACCTCGAGCGCCGCACGCGCCAGCAAGAGGTCGAGCGCCGCCGGCTCGCCGAGGAGCAGCGCAAGCTCGAAGAGCAGCGCCGCCATCAGGACAACGAACAGCGCGCGCTCGCGGAGCGCCAGCGCAAGCTCGAGGAGCAGCAGCGCCAGGCCAAGGACGAGGCCGCGCGCCGCCGGCTCGAGGAGGACCGCCGCAAGCTCGAGGCCGAGCGAGCGCGCTTCGAGGATCAGCAGCGCCGCGACCAGGAGCAGCTGCGCGTGCGCCGCGAGGCCGAGCAGCGGCAGCGTGACGAAGCCATCAAGAAGCAGCAGGACGAGCTCGCCAAGCGGCGGGCCGAGGATGCTCGCCGCCAGCAAGAAGAGCAGCGCCACGCCGACGAGGATCGCCGCCGCAAGGACGAAGCCGATCGCAAGAAGCTCGACGACGACAAGCGCAAGCAGGCCGAGGAACAGCGCCACCGGGCCGACGAAGACAAGCGCCGCGCCGACGAGGACAAGCGCCGCAAGGACGACGACGATCGCAAGCGGCTCGATGACGACAAGCGCCGCAAGGCGGACGAGGACAAGAAGCGGTGGGACGACGACCAGCGCCGCAAGCTCGACGAGGACAAGAAGCGGCTCGACGACGACAAGCGCCGCAAGGCCGACGAGGACAGGAAGCGCCAGGACGACGACCAGCGCAAGGCGCAGGACGATCAGCGCAAGCGCGCCGAGGACGATCGTCGCAAGCAGGACGAGCAGCGCAAGGCGGACGACCAGCGCAAGGCCGCTGAGGATCAGCGCAAGGCGCAGGACGATCAGCGCAAGCGCGCCGAGGACGATCGTCGCAAGCAGGACGATCAGCGCAAGGCGCAAGACGATCAGCGCAAGGCCGCCGAGGATCAGCGCAGGGCGGCCGACGAGCAGCGCAAGGCGCAGGCAGACCAGCAGCGCAAGGCCGCCGAGGATCAGCGCAAGGCGCAAGACGATCAGCGCAAGGCTGCCGAGGATCAGCGCAGGGCGGCCGACGAGCAGCGCAAGGCGCAGGCAGACCAGCAGCGCAAGGCCGCCGAGGACCAGCGCAAGGCGCAGGACGACCAGCGCAAGGCGCAGGACGACCAGCGCAAGGCGCAGGACGAGCAGCGCAAGCGCGGGGAAGAAGATCGTCGCAAGCAGGACGAGCAGCGCAAGCAGGACGAGCAGCGCAAGCAGGACGACCAGCGCAAGCAGGACGACCAGCGCAAGCGCGACGACGACGCCAAGGGCAAGAAGAAGTAGGGGATGCCCGCTTGCGCGCCCACGCTCGGCGCGATGATCACGTCGACGATTCCGATCCAGCCGTGACGTTCGGGGGCGAGGCGGCGGCGGCGGCAACGACGGCGCGCGCTATTCGAACGCGGCGAACGTGAACGCGAGCTGGAGATCGGCCTTCACGCCCTTGCTCGCGAAGTCGGTAGCCGCGGTCCCGCGGATGACGACCTTGAAGCTCCCGCCGAGGAGCTTGGCGACATCCTGATCGGCGAGCTGGGCGAACTCGAACGTCACGCCAACGTCGACCGGACCGGTGCCCACCGGGCCGGTCACCTAACCGGCCGGGTAGCTGTTGTTGGTGTCGTTCATCAGGAACAGCACGTCGACCGCGCCGGAGTAGATCTGGTCGAGCGCCGTGACCCCGGTCGATTGGGCGCCGAGCGTCAGGCTCACGCCATCGAGCTCGACCCGGCTCGGGTCGTGGCCGAGCTTGGTCCGGGCGTCGCCGACGAACGCGCCGTAGGGGTTGCCGCTCTCGGTGGTGATGCCCTTCGTACTAGGAGCCTGTAGCGCATAGATCGCGGGGCGCGGTGCTGGCACGACGACGCGCGGCTGGCCCCGCACGCGGGCGCACCCCGCGGCTCGCGCCGGGACG
>JAGSPR010000095.1 GCA_018262455.1 Deltaproteobacteria bacterium
GCCGTGCACTCGCGCGATGGCATGACCGCCGACTGGGTCCAGCTCCCGTACGACCTGCTCGCTCGGATCTCGTCCCGCGTGATCAACGAGGTCCGTGGCATCAACCGCGTCGTCTACGACATCACGTCGAAGCCGCCCGGGACGATCGAGTGGGAGTAGATCTCGCTCACGTCCACGTCGACTGGGCCGCGGGGCTCGTGATCGCGTCTGGCGTCGGCATCGCCGATCGCCACGCGCCAACCCCCGCCTCCGCGCGCGAGCCCGCCCGGCGCGCCGCCGAGGACGCCGCGCGCAAGCAGCTGCTCGCCGCGTTGCCGACCCTGCCTCTCGCGACCGGAGGCACCCTCGCCGGCAAGCTCGCTGATGCGACCGCGAAGGCGCGGCTCGAAGCCGCGATCAACGTCGCGGTCGCCGCGGCGATCACCGTCGACACGGTCCTGGAGACCGACGGCTCGTGGAACGTCACGCTCGCGGTCCCGCTCGAGGCCGTGCGCCAGGCCGAGGGCGGCCCACGCGTGTTCGCCACCGCCGACAGCGATCCGCCGGTCGTCATCGTCGAGGGCGTGACGGCGAAGCCCGCCGTCGGCTACGCGATCGGCGGCGTGAGCGGCGCGACCGTGTGGGTCTCCGAGGTCCCGAAGTGGGCGAAGGACGCGCCCCACGTCAAGGCGACCTCGACCAAGCCTGGCGCCATCGAGCTCGCCCGCAAGCAGGGCGGACCCTCGACGCTGTTCGTGCTCGTCAAGCCGTAGCGCCGATCGAGGTCCGGGCGACGCGTCTGTGCAGCGCCGACGTGGCGTTCGTGGCCCGCCACGGTGCCGGCGCAGCGCAAAAGTGCACCGGCGCGCTCGCGCAGCCGTCGCGCGCCGGCAGACCGCGGTTGCATTTGCTAGGCTCGGGGCGCGTGCGCAGTCTGTTCCTCACCCTGGTGTTGCTCCTGGCGTGGTCCCCTCGCGCTCACGCCGAGGACATCGCCGCCTACGAGGTCGAGGGCGAGGCCGATGTAGGGGGGGCCGATCCGAGGATCGCCGCGCTCGACGAAGCCTTTGGACGCGCGGTGTCGTCGGCGCTCCTCGATGTGCTCGACAGCGATGTCCGCAAGGCGAACAAGCCGGTGGTCGATCGCGAGATCGTGGGCCGTGCGCGGCTGTGGGTCGTCAAATTTTCGGTGACCAAGGACGGCACCGCGGATGGACGTCGGCAACTGACGGTCACGGTGCGTGTCGATCGAGACAAGATGCGCACCCGACTCGGCGAGTTGAACATCGGCACGGCGGGGCCCGGCGAACAGCCGGCCCCTGGCGCACGGACGGGCATCGTGCTGCTGCGCATCAGCGATGGGGCCACCACGCGCGCGGACTTCGGTGCGACGGCCGAGAAGGATCTGCCGGGGCTCGGCGCACTCGCGTCCGTGTTGCGAGCTGGCGGGATCACGATCAAGCGGGCGCCGTCGACCGGTCCTGCGGCGCGCGCAGGCGGGGACTTGCCGATCGAGGACGACGAAGCCGAGGCGCTGGTCGGCGAGGCCAAGGCGGAGCTTGCCGTGATCGCGGGCGTGACCGTTGGTGCGCCCGTTGCCGTACGCGGGGTCGAGACCGCGGCGGTGCTCGTCACCGCGCACGTCCGCGTGATCGGTCACGGTAAGAAGCTGGTCGGGCACGGCACGGCGGCGGTGGCGGCGCGGGGCTCGGAGCCGAGCGTCGTCGGCGCGGCGATCGATCGCGCGCTCGTCGGGGCCGCGGCGGACGTGCTGCCGGAAGGCATGGCCCAACCGCAGGGATTTCGGGGCGACGACTCCCCGATCGCGGAGCCTGGGGTCGTGATGGTGCGGCTGGCTCCGAGGACCCCGTACGTGCTGGTCGCGGCCGAGCTCAAGCACCTCGCGGGTGCGAAGGGCGTCAGCCGCGCCGTGCTGCGCCGGCTGTCTCCGAGCGGCTGGGTGATCGGCGTGACCACCGCGGAGTCGGTGCAGCGGATCTCGAACATCGTCAAGAAGCCTCCGACCTCGGACACCTCGGTGCAGGTCAGGATCGTCGGCGACCTCGTCGAGGTCGGGCTGTCCGCGGGAGCGCCATGAAGCGCGTCGTGCTCGCCTCGCTGGTGGCCTCTCTGGTGGCCTCGCTGGTCGCCTGTGGCGGGACCAAGCCGAATCCGACCGGCGTGACGCGCCGCGATGCCATCCTCGTGGTCAAGAGCAACGTGCGCGACGCCCAGCTCTATGTCGATGGCCGGTTCATCGCCCCGCTCGACGCGCTCCGCGGAGGGATCGCCGTCGAGCCCGGGCTGCACCGATTCGAGCTGCGCCACGATGACTTCTTCTCGAGCTACCTGGAGCTCACCCTGACGCGGGCCGAGCGCAAGCAGGTATCCGTCGAGATGGCGCCCGTCCTGCCCTGAAGTCCCCTGCGCGGGCGTGAGGCGTGCAACCCTTCACCGCGTGACGCTCGTCTCGAAGACGTACTGGGCCGGAATGCCGTTCTGGTTCCGCAAGACCCCGGGGAGCGCCAGCGTCGAGTCGCTCGTCCTGCGCGCCCACGATCTGCGGCAGCTCCGGGCGCTCTACTGGACCTCCAAGACGCATCCCCAACCGAAGGTTGGCATCGTCGTGATGCATCCGCGGGTCGACTTCACGCAGCACTACGCGATCCCGGCGGCACCCGAGTTCACCGCGCGCCCGGCAGACGTTCAACGCGGGCGGACGTGCACGCCCCGCGCGTGGCTCTCGACCTGGTCGGGGCTGTCGTCGAACGCCGACCTCGTCGCGAACGTCGCGCGGATCACCGAGCCGACGCTGGTCGTCCACGGCGAGCGGGATCACGAGATCTTTCCCGCCGACCTCGTCATGATCGAAGCCGCGATCGCCTCGCCCGACAAGCGGGTCGCCACGGTCGCCGGCGCGCGTCACTACTTCGAACCGGAGCTCGGCGAGCGGCTGGCGCCTCACGTCGACAGCGCGATGGACCTCGTGGTGCCATGGATCAGGGAGCGGTTCGCGTGAGACTGAAGACCGCGGTCGCCCGGGCCGGCTATCGCGAGCGCCTCGACTAGCTTTTGTGGTACGCCCGTTTCGGGTGCAGTCGCCAACGCCGTCGCCGCCGCTCGTGCAGGTCCTGGGGTTGCTGCGATGGCTGCTGATCGTGTCGTTCGTCGTCCTGGGCTGGGCGGTGCTGCGCTACCTCGCCGGCGTGCTCGGGCCGATCCTGGCAGCTCTCGGCATCGCGTACCTGCTGAACCCGCTGCTCGAGCGCCTCGTCCGGCGTGGAGTCGGCCGGCCGCTCGGTGCCGGGCTCCTCCTCGTCTCGTTCATCGCGGTGTTCGTCACGTTGATCATGATCGCGATCCCGAAGATCGCCGAGCAGCTCTCCGACTTCGTGCACGACCTGCCGACGATGTTCGAGAACCTGAACCGCTGGCTGAACGACCGGCTCGGGCTCGAGCTGCCGGCCGATTGGAAGCAGTACCTCAGCAGCGACGAGGTGCGCGACGCACTCGGACAGTCCTCGGGCCCGATGAAGACGCTCGCCAGTGCGGCGCTCGGGGGCGTGTTCAGCGTGCTCGGGGTGATGGCAGAGCTGCTGCTCGTCCCGGTGTTCTCGTACTACTTCCTCGTCGACTGGCCGAACCTGCTGCGCCGCATCGAGCACGCGATCCCGCCACGCCGGCGCGCCATGGTCCGCGAGCTCGCACGCGAGGTCGATCGCGTGGTCGCCAACTGGGTGCGCGGGCAGGGCATCGTGACGGCGATCCTCGCCGTGCTCTACGCGATCGCGTTCACGATCGTCGGCATGCCGCTGTCGGTGCCGATCGGCATCCTCGTCGGCGTGCTCACGGTGATTCCGTTCGTCGGAACCTTCGTCGGTGCGGCGATCGCTGTGCTCGTCACGGTGGCCGGCGGCGGCAGCATGCAGACCCTGGGCGAGGTCGCCGGCGTGATCCTCGTGCTGCACCTGCTCGAGGCGGCGGTGCTGACGCCGAAGATCGTCGGGCATCGCGTCGGGCTCTCGGAGTCGGCGGCGCTGCTCGCGGTCGTCGCCGGCGGCAAGTTGCTCGGGTTCGTCGGGGTGGTGCTCGCGGTGCCGATCGCGGCCACGTTCGCGGTGCTCGTCCGCTACGCGGTCCGCTACTACGAGACGACGGCGTTCTATGGCCGCGAGACCGACGCCGATGTCGTCGTGACCCCGGCGATGGCGCTGATCATGCCAGGCGCCGACTGGACCCCCGGCGTGTGGGAGCACAACAGCTCGATCAGCGAGGACAAGGCGGAGATCGAGCTCGCCCCGTCAGACGACTGGCTGTTCGAGACCGAGCTCGGCCCTTCGGGCCGTCACGGTGTCGCCGCGCCCGAACCCGAGCCGGAGTCCGCGCTCGAGCTCGAGCCCTCGGAGTCGGGATCGGTCGACGGGCGCTCGGAGAGGTAGAGCTTCGCCATGCACTCCATCATCTTGCGGGCGGCTGCCTGGGAGTCGCGCGTGGCCTTGACGTCCTGCTGCGGGACCTTCTTCAGCGCGGCCTCGCCACAGCTCGGGGTCTTGCATGCGCAGACTTCGTGCTGGATCGCCTGAAGCTGCTCGAGCGCCTTGTCCCGGCAGCCGATGCCGAGCCCGACCGCGATCACGAAGGCAGCACCACGCATCCAATGTAAGCATACGACACCATCGTCATGTGAGCAGCGCCACGTGGCGCGCTCCGACAAAACCAGCGACAATGGATTGATGGTGCGAGCTCCAGGCTTTCTGACCGGCCTTGTGGTTGTTCTGGCTCTCATGACCGCTCGTTCCGAGGCTGACCCCGAGTTCCTCGTGCTGTATGGCGGAATCGACGGTGGTGGCATGCTCGGCAAGGGCACCGGCGGCGATCAGAAGGATGCCGCCTTCTTCGCGACCAGCTCGCACGGCACGTACGGCGCGACCGTGGGGGCCCGGATCCTGTTCCTCGGAGCCGCGATCGAGCACCACCAGTACGTCGGCAGCGGGCTCTCCACGTGGACCCAGATCTCCGGTGGACTCGATATGAACGTCGGGCTCGGCAGCGACAAGGAGAAGAAGGCCGGCAAGGGGGGCTTCTTCCACCTCGGCGCCACGGCGGGCTTCGGCGTCGGCACCGGCCAGCAGGTCGATCCGCCACTGTCGAACGACGAGGTCACCGACAAGGGCTTCCTGCTCACCGGGACCCTCGGCTTCGGTAAGCACTTCAACAAGATGGTCGACCTGGGCGTGTCGCTGCCGGTGACGTGGGGCTACTACTTCAAGAACGGCGTCGCGGCGAACGACGTGTCGAATCACTACCAGGGCATCCACGGCGAGGCGCTGTTGTACCTGCGGCTCAACCTCAAGCTCCTCTGACGTTTGCGTCCTGGGGCCGTCCGGCCGAGGGACCGCTGACCTGCCCGGCCGCGACGTAGCGCTGGATCGTTCGCAAGCTGATCCGGAGCTGCGATGCGGCGCGGTGCTTGTTGCCGTCGGCGCGCGCGAGAGCAGCCTCGACGATCTGCTGGACGTTCGCGTCGAGGCCGTGGTCGAGGTCGACCGTCACCGTCGCGCACGACCCGCCGGTCTCGCCGGAGCGATCGGCCTGCTCGTGGTGTGCGCGGATCGACTGGGGTAGGTCGAGCGGGCGGATCTGCCGGCCCTCGCGCAGCAGGCACAGGGTCTCGATGACGTTGCGCAGCTCGCGGACGTTGCCGGGCCAGTCATAACGGAGCAGCATCGCCTTCGCGCTGCGGCTGAGGTGGGGCGGGTTGACGCCGTGGCGCGCGGACAGCTGGGACAGAAACTGCGCGAGGAGCGGCGCGATGTCGGCCCTGCGCTCGCGCAGCGGCGGCACGTGCAGCGTGATGCCCTGGATCCGGTAGTAGAGGTCACCGCGGAACCGCCCCGCTTGCACCTCCTGCTCGAGCGGGCGCAGGGTCGCGAACATCAACCGGACGTCGGCCTCGATCTTCTGGGCGCCCCCGACGCGCATGAACTTGAGGTTCTCGAGGAACCGGAGCAGCTTCGCCTGCATCGGCATCGGCATCTCACCGATCTCGTCGAGCAGCAACGTCCCGCCCGCCGCCGCCTCGATCTTGCCCTTCACGCGGTCATTGGCGCCGGTGAAGGCCCCGCGCTCGTGTCCGAACAGCTCGCTCTCGAACAGCGCCTCCGGGATCGCCGCGCAATTGATCGGGATGAAGGGGCCGCGGCGGCGATCCGAGATCTCGTGGGCACGCCGGGCGAGCACCTCCTTGCCGGAGCCGCTCTCGCCGATCAACGTCAGCGTGACCTCCTTCGCGGCGACCGCGCGGACGATCCGATCGGCCTTCTTCATGGCGTCAGACCGCATCACGGGCTCGAAGACGACGTCAGGTTGTCGCTTTCTCATGCCCCGCCACCATACCTCCTCAGGCGACGCCGAGCAGATCGAGGATCGCGTGGACGAACGTCAGCGGGTGCGGGGGGCAGCCGGGCACGTAGAGGGCGGGGGCCACCCCGTCGAGGAAGCTGCGATCGACGCCGGCCGCCCCGTCGTAGAGCCCGCCCGAGATCGCGCACGCCCCGAAGGCCACCACGAACCGCGGGTCCGGCATCGCGTCCCAGGCGAGCTGGACGGCCTGCCGCATGTGACTCGTCAGCGGTCCGCTCAGCACGAGCGCATCGGCGTGGCGCGGGGACGCGACCCACTCGATGCCGTAGCGCTGGAGGTCGAAGTTGACGTTGCCGAGCGCGTTCAGCTCGAGCTCGCAGCCGTTGCAGCCGCCGGCCGAGACCTGGCGCATCTTCAGCGAGCGTCCGAAGATCCGGGAGAACGCGACCGACGCGCGGACCGCGAGCTCGTCGCCGCCCTCGCGCACGATCAGGTGCTGGCGCTCGGCCGTGGCCATCCGCGGATCCGGCGTCAGCGCGATCTTGCCCGCCGGGCAGGCGTCGACGCAGGCCTCGCACAGGATGCAGCGCCCCAGATCGAGCCGCAGGGGTTCGAGCTGGATCGCGCGCGTCGGGCAGACGTCGCGGCACGCGCTACAGCCGTCGGCGCAGGGCTCGGTCGAGATCACGGGACGGCCGCGAAACCCGGCGGGCCTCGGGGTCCGGACGTCCGCGATGTACTGCGTGCCCTGCGAGGCACGGACACGAAGCGATTTGAACAGGCTCATAGGTCATGCCCGCAGTACGAGAGATCGAAGCTCTTGTTGCAGATCGGGAAGTCGGAGATCTCGTTGCCTCGCACCGCGATGGCGAGCCCCATCCAGTTGCGCAGCGACGGATCCTGGACCTTGTAGTGCACCAGCTCGCCGGCGGCGCCGGTCTCGAGGCAATGGACCACCTCGCCACGCCAGCCCTCGATCATCGCGATCACCAGCTGCGATGGCGCGAGCGCGGGCAGTGGCGCCCGCGTGCGCTGCCACGCTGGGTGCTGCCCGACCGTCGTCCACAGCCAGCCGAGCGAGGCCTCGATCTCGGCGATCCGGATCTGCGCGCGCGCGAAGCAGTCGCCGGTGGACTGGGTCGAGATCTCGATCGGCAGCGCCGCGAACGCGCCGGTCGCCAGCGCGCGCAGATCGAGGTGCACACCCGACGCTCGCGCCGCCATCCCGACGAGGCCGAGCTCGAGCGCCTGCGCGGTCGACAGCACCCCGGTGTCGCGCAACCGGTGCTGGACGGTGCGCGAGGTCAGGAACCGCTCGTCGATCAGCGCGAGATCGGTGCGCAGCAGGTCGAGGCTCGCCTGGATCTCGGGCAGCAGGTCGGCGGGCAGCTGCATGCCGTTGCCCCCGGGGCGGACCGCGGTCCGGCCAAACCGGCTGCCGCACAGCCGCATCAGCGTGTTGATCGCCGTGGTGCGTAGCCGGCCGTAGGTGCTCGCGCCCTGGAGGAACCCGATGTCCCCCGCCATGCCGGCGAGGCTGGCGAGGTGCATCGCGATCCGCTCGAGCTCGAGCGCGACGGTGCGCGCGACCTCGATCGGCAGCTCGATCGTACAGCCGGCGAGGCTCTCGAGCGCGGCGCTGTACGCCCAGGTGTGCGCGACGCTGGTGTCACCGGCGATCGTCTCGACCAGCGACGCGTGGTGACGTGGATCGCCTTCGAGCAGCAGGGCCTCGACACCGCGGTGCTGGTAGCCGAGGTGGATCTCGAGGTGGTGCACCTGCTCGCCGGCGCACATGAACCGGAACGAGCCGGGCTCGATGACGCCCGCGTGGATCGGCCCGACGGCGACCTCGTGGACCTCCTTGCCCTCGATCTTGTAGAACGGGTAGTCGTCCATCGCCGCCTGGCGCTGGCCCTCGAACCGGATCGGCTTGAGCCACGGATGCCCGGCGATCCGGACGCCGGTCTGCTCGTGGAGCTCGCGCTCGAAGCAGTGCAGGGCCGGCCACGCCGACGTCAGCTCGTGATAACCGTGCGCGACCGTGACGGTCGTCCGCGAGACCTCCAGCGAGCCGCCGGCTGCCTGCAGCACCGCGGTGATCGTGACGGTGTCGGCGTGGCGCTTGCCGTACAGCGTGATGGCTCGAGCGCCGGCCGCGCGGCTCGCGAGCAGCTCGTCGCGCCACGCCCGCACCTCGAGCGAGGGGATCGCGTCGACCGCGATGCGATGGACGAGACTCATCGACCCTCCAGCGACGTCGCGACCTGCTGGATCAGGTTGTTGATGACCGGCGGGATGTAGATGCCGAGCACGAGCAGCGCGACGAGGAACCCGATCTTCGGCGCGGCGGACAGGAACGTCTGGCGCGGCCAGTCGTTCTGCTCCCTGGGCTGGCCCCAGATCATCGGGAAGATCGTCCGGCCGGTCGCGACGAAGCTCATCGTGATCAGCGCGCAGAACGCGGCGAACACGAGCAGCTGGTGCGAGCTCACCAGCGCCGACAGGATCAGCAGCTCGCCCACGAAGCTTCCGAACGGCGGGAACCCGAGCAGCGCGAACGTGCCGACCATCAGGAACACGCCGCTGTACGGCAGGTCCTTGACCAGTCCCGAGATCTGCCGCGTGTCCTTGGTGCGGTAGTGCGCCTTGATCTTGCCGGCGGTGAGAAACAGGATCGCCTTGATGAACGCGTTGCTGATGACGTAGAGCATCAGGCCGTACGACGCCGACTTGCCGACGCCGAGGCCGATCGCGATGACGCCGGCGTGGTTGATCGACGCGTAGGCGATCAGCCGCTTGATGTTGCGGGTCGCGATGATGCTGACGGTCGAGATCGCCATCGAGATGATGCCGAGTCCCACGAGGATGCCGGTGATCAGCCCCTCGCTGCCGGGCCGATACACGTGGACGATCCGGAACAGCATCACGAGCGCGCAGTTGAACTGCACGGCCGCGAGCAGCGCGGTGACCGCGGGCGGGGCCTCGTCGTAGGCCTCGGGCAGCCAGCTGTACATCGGCGCGAGCCCGAGCTTGGTGCCGAGCCCGAGGATCATCAGCGCGACCCCGAGCTCCCGCCACGGACCTGCCTCGCCCTTCGCGAGCGCGGGGAGCTCGTCGATGAAGAATGCCGGGGTCTGGCCGGTCGCCTCCATGCCGCGGGTGAGGCACAGGATGCCGAGCAGGACGAAGCCGAGCCCCACCGACGAGAACAGCAGGTAGCGCAGCGAGGCCTGGTAGGAGCTGCGGACCCCCGCGCGGACGATCAGCGCGGCCGCGGTGAGCGCGGTCACCTCGAGTGCGATCCACACCACCATCAGGTGATTCGCGATCAGCACCGCGTTCGACGCCGCCAGGAACACCAGCGCGAACCCGGTGAACCGGACCATGCCGTCGCGCAGGGCGGGCGTCGTCGCGACCCGGTTCCACACGTACACGGAGACACCGAGGAAGATCGGGTTGATCACGGCGAGGAACAGCCGCGACGTCGCATCGACACGCACCAGGTGATCGAGCAGCGGCTGATCGAACGGCACGACCGCCTCGAGCGCAGCCACCGCCGACGTCACGATCGCGACGCCGATCAGGAACACCGTCACCCGCGCCCGGATCACGGGCAGGACCAGCCCGAGGCAGGCGAGGAGCGGGACGACGACGAGCGCGAGCGGCCTCATAGCGTCGGTTGCTCCTGGCCGGGGCCGGGGCCGGCTGGCGGGATCGTGTGCAGCGCCTTCAGGTACCAGCGAAACAGCGAGATCGTGACCACGACGATCACGATCTGGGCGATCTGGATCCCGATCGCCTGGCGGTGGTGGTCGCCGCCGAGCTCGAACAGCGCGATCCCGTTCTCGATCCGGATCGCGCCCACCATCTGGCTGAACGGCCCGGGCTGGGTCGCGAGCAGGAGCAGCCCGAGCAGCACCGCGGCGGTGGCGACCGCGACGAGCGTCTGCTGATCGTCGCCGCCGCCGACGTCCAGCGCGTCGGCGAAGCTGAACGCCGCGAGGACCATCCCGAGCGCGATCGTCCACGACAGGAGGTTGGGAGGGATCACGTCGCCGCGCTCGGACGCCTGCTGCGCGCGGAGCGCCCCGTACAGCGCGATCGGTGCCCAGAGCCCGCGCACCACGACGAGGTCGAGCATCGTGAGCCAGTCGCCGATCGAGGCCGACTCGGGGTTGATCCGCTGCGCGATCCACGCCATCAAGAAACCCTGCAGGGCGAGGCCGAACAGGGTCGTGCGCCAGGTCGTGACGAACAGCGGCACGAGCAGCACCCCGAGTAGCGCGATCAGCAGCGGGCTCACGCCGCACCACCCGATCGCCACGCCGTCGCGAGCAGCGCGATCGTGCCGGCCGCGAGCGCGATCACGATGTAATGCGGCACGGTGCGGAGCCGGAGCCGCGCCATCAGCGACTCGATCGTGGCGATCGCGACGCCGAGGCCGAGCGCGAGCGCGATCTGGACGATCACGCCGATGGAGCCAGAGAACGGATTGACGAGGGCCGCGATGAGCGACGCGCCGACGAACAGCTTGATCGCGCCGCTCAGCTGGAGGGCCGCGAGCTCCGGGCCGCTGTGATCGAGGATCATGACCTCGTGCACCATCGTCAGCTCGAGGTGCGTGGTGGGATCGTCGACCGGCATCCGGGCGGTCTCGACCTGGATCACGATGACGAGCGCCACGATCGCGGAGACCCAGATCACGAACGACGCGCCGGTGGTCAGCGCCGGATTCAGCGCCTCGTACAGGACGTGCGTGCTGGACACCAGGCACAGCGTGCCGGTCACCAGGAACAGCGCCGGCTCGAGCAGGGTCGAGAACGTCGCCTCTCGTGCGGCCCCCATGCCCTCGAACGAGCTGCCGGTGTCGAGCGCGGCGAGCATCGAGGCCACGCGTCCGAGTGCCCAGATGTAGGCGAACCACACGAAGTCGAACGGGAACGAGACGATCGGCCGTCCGCCCAGGAGCGGGACGATCATCGCCGAGCCGATCGAGGTCGCGAGCATCACGTACGGCGCGATCCGGAACACCGGGCCGGTGGTGGTGCTGTAGACCGGGGTCTTGCGGACCAGGCGCAGCAGGTCATAGGCGAGCTGCAAGATCGGCGGCCCCTTGCGGCCCGACCACAGCGCCTTGACGCGGTTGATCACGCCGGTCAGCACGATCGGCATCACGAGCAGCGCGACGAGGCTCGCGATCATCATGGGCTCACCGCCGCCACCACGAGCGCGCCGATCACCACGATCGCGACCAGCCCCGCCGCGAACGCGAATCGGGGCTGCTCGGGGATCCGCTCGGACGCCTGGCTGATGAAGCCCTCGGCCTGACCGAGCACCTCGTACATCCGGCGTTCGACCGGATCGGCGTGGTGGGTCGAGAGGTGGCCGGGTTGCTGGGGAAACGGCTCGACCGGCAAGCGCTCGCGTCGGAGGGCGGGCAGGAACGAGCTGAAGATCCGCGCGAGATGCTCGCTGAACGAGCTGCCCGTGTACTGCATGCGCGGGGACGGGGCGGTGTAGCCGCAGCCCCAGGTGACCGAGCGGCGCGCTTCGTGACGCTGGCGCCACTGCACGACCACGATCGCGAGCAGGACCACGGCGAGGATGCGGCTCGCCCAGATGATCGGCGCGAACGGGGCGAGGATCTCGGGGTGGTTCGCCACCGTCCCGACGGGGATCAGGTCAAGCGTGGCCTGGGTGAGCCCGAGCCCGAGCTCCGGCGCCACCCCGAGCGCGACGACGCCGAGCAGGTGCAGCCCCATCGCGCCGAGCATCGGCGGCGGCGCGTCGGGTCCCCCATGCCCATCCTCTCGGACATGGATCGACGGATCGCGCGGGGTGCCGAGGAACGTCAGCCCGAACGCGCGCACCATCGACACCGCGCTGACCGCGCCGACGAACGCGAGCACCGCGGCGGCCGCGACCAGGACGACGTTCTCCTCGCTCGAGGGCGCAGATCCGGAGAGCAGCCCCGAGTAGATCACGAGCTCGCTGACGAAGCCGTTGAAGGGCGGCAGCGCCGCGATCGCGAGCCCGCCGATCAGGAACATCGCCGCGGTGGCAGGCAGCTTCTTGCCCAGCCCGCCGAGGCGCTCGAGGTCGACGGTGTGGACTGCGCGGTAGATCGCGCCCGCGGCATAGAACAGCAAGCACTTGAAGAAGGCGTGGTTCAGGATGTGGAGCAGCCCGCCGGCGAAGCCCGCGATCGCGAGCGCGGGGACGTTCCACGACCAGCCAAGGTAGCCGATCCCGAATCCCATGGCGGCGATGCCGACGTTCTCGGTCGACGAGTAGCCGAGCAGGCGCTTGAGATCGCGCTGCGTCGACGTGTAGAGCACGCCGAAGAACGCCGACATCGCGCCGAACGCGAGCACGCTCCACCCCATCCACTCCTCGGGCTGGCCCATCAGCAGCGTGAACCGGATGAAGCCGAACAGGCCCGCCTTGTGGATCACGCCCGACATCAGCGCCGAGACGTGCGCGGGGGCAGCGGAGTGGGCGCGCGGTAGCCAGGTGTGGAACGGAAAGAACGCCGACTTGAGGCCGAACGCGACGCAGAGCAGCAGGAAGATCGTGCTGCGTGCCGAGCTCTTGTGCGACAGGAACTGGCCGAACGCGACGAAGTCCATCGAGTCGGTGTTGCTGTGCAGCAGCATGAACGCCGCGACGAGCACGAACAGCCCGACGTGGGTCGAGACCAGGTAGTTGAACCCGGCGAACCGGATCTTCTGGTTGCGGTAGTCCCAGATCACCAGCAGCCATGCCGAGACCGCGGCGATCTCCCAGCCGAGCAAGAACACGAGCGCGTTGTGGACCGAGTAGATCAGCACGAACGACAGGGACACCATGTTGAGCAACGCGTAGTGCGGTCCGCCGCGTCGTCCGGCCGCCAGCGACGGCCGGAGGTAGCCGATCGCGTAGATCGTCCCGATCAGGGTCATCGGCAGTGACCACGACAGGAAGAACGCGCTGAGCGCGTCGATCCGGAACGTCACGCTCTCGATCGGCTGCGGCCAGGACCAGGTCAGCTCGACCGCCGAGCCACCCGCCAGCAGGGGCACGATGCTCGCGAGCACCAGCACGGTCGCTACCCCCTGGCTCACGATCGCGACCGCCGCGCTCGCGCGGTTCGACGCCAGGCCGACGCACAGCCCGGCGCCCACCAGCAAGATCGGGATACTGAGGAGGAGGGTGGCGGACACTAGGATTCTCGGACCGAGCGGATGGCGTCCAGGATGGTCCAGCCGAATGCCGGCTTGGGCAAGACGAGCGGCGGGATCGAGGTCCCATCAGGGCTGACCGCGGCACGAAAGTGCTGAGGCGTGCCGGTGACGAGGACGAGCAGCAAGCGCGGATGGGTCTGGCGGATCGCCGCGATCCACGCCACCACCGCCACGAGCTCGAAGTCATCGGGGAACACGACCGCGGCGTTCGCGGTCGCGGCGACCGGTGCTTCGAGGGTCAGGGCAGGGCGCGACGAGACGCCCGCATCGGTGAGATATCGCCGAAGGTTCGCGATCGTCTCGGCATTCGACCCCACGACGCTGACCTCGATCGACCCGGGCACGAGCCTGCAAAGAGCAACTGCCGATCCATCCAACAAGTGGATGAAATCGTACGGAAAGTTCCGCTTGTGCAGGGTTGGTTAGGGTAATCTAATCGGAAGGCTGCCGAAACGACAGTTTGTCGTGTTGTTACGGCAAGTCCGCCCGAGTGGCGACAGAGTGACCTACTTCTTGGTCGCCCGTGGACCGATTTGCGCCGCGGCAGGGCGAATCACGTCCATCAGCGCGTCGCGCTCGAGCAACTGGCTCACCCGGCCGATCACGTTGCCATCGGCATCGACGAACACGATCGACGGGAGCGTGGTCGAGCCGAACTGCTGGCGCGCCCTCATGTCGGCGTCGGTGGACTGGGAGACGTCGAACTTGAGCGGCACGAAGCTCGCGGTGATCGCATCGGACACGGCGGGCTCACCAAGCGTGCGCTCGAGCTCCTCGGACGGGGCAGACCACTTCGCCGAGAAGTAGACCATCACGCCTTTGTGGAGCTGGCGCGCTTTCGCGAAGGCAGCGGTGTCATCCTGCATCCAGGGGAGCTTGGCGCTGGCCGCGCGGATCTTCGCCGCCGCCGGCCCTACGATCTCGAGCATCTCATCGGGCTCGATCTTGTCGCTGACCCGGCCGATCACGTTGCCCTCGGTGTCGAGGAACACGACCGACGGAAGCGTCACGGCCCCGTACTTCGCGCGCGCCTTCAGGTCGTCGTCGTCGTTCTCGGAGACATCGACCTTGAGCGGCACGAAGCTCGCGGTGATCGCGGCATAGACGTCGTCGTCTCCGAAGGTGAGCTCGAGCTCGTCGCACGGACCGCACCAGGTCGCCGAGAAGTCGACCATCACGCCCTTGTGGAGCTGGCGCGCCTGGGCGTACGCGGCGGCCTCGTCGTGGACCCACGGCAGGTGCTGCTTGGGGGTCAGCTTCCAGGCCCAGATCCCGAACGCCCCGGCGAGCACGAGCGCGAGCCCGAGCCCCTTGCGGGCCTTCTCGCCCCGCGTGCCGTGGAAGGTCAGATGGATCGCTCCGAGCACGAGCCCGACCACGCACATCGCGATCGCCGCCAACAGGAACCACAGCTCGGGGGACGCGAACGTTCGCATCCACGGCAGCAGCGGCTTCAGGAAGTACAGCGCGGCGAGCAGCATCAGCACACCACCGACCGACTTGACGCTGTCCATCCACGGCCCGCTCTTGGGCAACGACAGCGCGAACGCGGCGATGAACCAGAACAGCACGCCCATGCCGAGCGCGTAGACGAACAGCATCGAGCCGCCGCCGAGCGCGCTCGTCTTCGCGGTGAACGCGAGCAGGCCGCCGAGGAATGGCCCCGTGCACGGCGCGGCGATCAGGCCGCCGACCGAGCCCATCGCGAACGCGCCACCCCAGCCCTTGCCACCGATCTGGTTCAGCCGCGCCTGCAAGCCCGAGGGCAGGTTGAGCTCGAACGCGCCGAACATCGACGCGGCGAACGCGACGAACACCGCCACCAGCGGGATCACGACGGCCGGATGCGACAGCTGGCTGCCAAAGCCGGTGGCGCCGAACACGGTCGCGAAGACCACGCCGAGCACGGCGTAGGTGACACCCATGCCGAACACGTAGGCGGTGGCGAGCCCGATCGCGCGCCGCTTGGACACGTCCTTGCCGCGCGCGCCGAAGATCGCGAGCGTGATCGGGATCATCGGGTACACGCAGGGGGTGAGCGAGGTCAGGAAGCCGGCGCCGAACGCGGCCAGGTACATCCAGAACCAGCCCTCCTGCTCGGCCGCCGCGAAGTCGCCGCCGCCCGACGCGCTCGCGATCGCCGGGATGAGCAGCACCGCGAGGACGGCGAGGAGGGCGGGCCGGCGAGAACTTCGCATCAGGAAGCACTATAGACCGGACCCGGTGCCCGGGGCATTCCGTTGGATCCTCGCTCGTTGTAGGTTGCCCTGCCGTGCCCGAAGACTTCGTCCCGCCACACGTCCGTGATCTCGACGTGTACCAGCCTGGTAAGCCGATCGAGGAGCTCGAGCGCGAGCTCGGGATCTCGGGCGCGATCAAGGTCGCCTCGAACGAGAACCCGCTCGGCCCGTCGCCCAGGGCGGTCGCCGCGTTGCCGGCGGCACTGTCGCAGATCCACCTCTATCCTGATGCGGGGGGCTTCACGCTTCGCCGCGCGCTGGGGGCTCGCTACGGCCTCGAGCTGTCGCAGCTGGCGCTCGGCAATGGCTCGAACGACCTGCTCTACCAGCTCGTGCTCGCGACCTGCGAGCCCACCGACGAGGTGCTCTCCCACAAGTACGCGTTCCTGTCGTACCGGCTCGCCGCGCAGGTGGCCGGGCGGCCGTTCGTGGCAGCGCCCACCACCGACGACCTCGCCTGCGACGTCGACGCGCTGATCGCGGCGATCACCCCGCGGACCAAGCTGGTCGTGCTCGGCACGCCGAACAACCCCACCGGCTCGGTGATCACGCGGGGCGGGATGGAGCGGATCGTCGCGGCACTGCCGGCGCGGGCGCTGCTCGTCATCGACGAGGCGTACGCCGAGTACGCCGCGGCCTGGCCCGAGGTCGATCACGCCGATGGGCTCACGATGCTACGCGCGGACAAGCGCGTCGTCGTGCTGCGCACGTTCTCGAAGATCTACGGGCTCGCCGGCCTCCGGATCGGGTTCGCCGCCGCCGACACGCGGGTGATCGATGTGCTGAACCGGGTCGGTCGCACGTTCCACGTGTCGAGCCTGGCGCAGGTCGGAGCGCTCGCCGCTCTCGACGATACCGAGCATGTCGCGCGCAGCGCGGCGCACGCGCGGGTCGCGATCGAGCGGTTGCGGCGCGAGGTCAAGGGTCCGAACGTGCGCGTGTACCCGTCGTTGGCGAACTTCGTGCTGATCGATTGCGGGCGGCCGTCGCAGCCGATCTACGACAAGCTGCTGCGCGGCGGCGTGATCGTGCGCCCGATGGCCGCTTGGGGCCTGCCAAACCACCTTCGCGTGTCGGTCGGACGCGAGGTCGACATGCCACGCGTGATCGCGTTGCTCTGCGAGACGCTCGCGGCATGACGAGGTCGGCCCTCGCGCTGATCGTCGCATTCGGGGCGATCGCCGCGACCGCCGCGCTCGGGGCGTGCGGCGGCAAGCCGAGGGTCGCCCAGCCGTCGCCCAGCCAGGCGCACGAACAGACGGTCGCCGATCACATCCTCGCGCTGCTGCCCCAGGGCGCCCAGGTCGTCGTCGAAGTCGACCTCGCGCGGCTGCGCGCGAACCCGACGGTTGGCGCGGTCGTCACGCGCGCGTTGACGGCGGGCGCGATCGAGAAGCTGCCACCGTTCGGCGTCGCCGACACCGTGGTGCTCGCCGCGTATGGGGTGGGGACGGCAGAGGCGGCGACGCTGACCGTGATCGCGTCTCCGGCCGCGGTCCCGGGGGCCACCCGGATCACCGATGGTCTCTACGCGA